>CACCIO010000001.1 GCA_902546085.1 uncultured Pelagibacteraceae bacterium
GCTAGGTTTGATGATCGTATTACTGGAAAAATAGACGAGTTTTCACCAAATTCAAAAAAGGTTCATATTGATATCGATCCCTCATCAATTAATAAAATTATCAAGGTAGATCTTGCAATAGTTGGAGATGTTACAAGCGTTATTGGTAAAATTAATAAAACAATTTCAAAAAGTAAAAATGGTCATAGCAAATCAAATAAATCAAATATTGCTAAATGGTGGGAACAAATAGAAAAATGGAGAGAAAAAAATTCTCTTAATTTTGTTAATAGCGATGAAAGTATAAAACCACAACACGCTGTTCAAAGACTTTATGAATTAACTAAGAGTAAAGACACTTATGTTACTACTGAGGTGGGGCAACATCAAATGTGGGCAGCTCAGCATTATAAATTTAATAAACCAAACAGATGGATGACATCTGGTGGATTAGGTACTATGGGATATGGATTGCCAGCAGCTGTTGGAGTACAAATTGCTCATCCTGAAAAATTAGTAATTGATATTGCTGGAGAAGCTTCAGTTTTAATGACTATGCAAGAAATGTCTACAGCAGTTCAATACAATCTCCCTATTAAAATATTTATTTTAAACAATCAATATATGGGAATGGTAAGACAGTGGCAGGAATTACTGCATGAAAAAAATTATTCTGAAAGTTATTCAGAAGCATTACCAGATTTTATGAAAATGGCAGAAGCTTATGGTTGCAAAGGAATTAAAGCTGACAATCCATCTGATCTTGATTATAAAATTCAAGAAATGATTGATTACGATGGACCTGTTATATTTGATTGCCATGTAGATCCTAATGAAAATTGCTTTCCAATGATCCCATCTGGAAAACCTCATAACCAAATGATCTTAGGTCCAAATGATCAAGAGAATAATAAAATTAAAGGAAAAGGCAAAGCCCTAGTATAATAATAATGCCTAAATCAAAGTCAGCTTACAGTATTCCTACAAAAAAACAAAAATCTGAGACTTATATTTTCGTTGTTTGGGTTGATAATGAAGCTGGGGTTCTTGCGAGAGTAGTCGGACTATTTTCAGGAAGGGGATATAATATTGAGTCATTAGCTGTAGCTGAAGTTGATGCTATAAAAAATATTTCAAGAATAACAATTGTTACTACTGGAACACCTCAAGTAATAGATCAAATTAAACTACAGTTAACAAAGCTAGTGCCAGTTCATAAGGTTGCTGAATTTAAAAGAGAAGATAAAGATGTAATATTTAAAGAAATGGCTTTATTTAAAATTGTCGGTAAAAGAAATCAAATAGATAAATGTTTAAATGCTTGTAAAAAATTTAATCCAGTAATATTAGATGAAACAAAAACTTCAGCAGTAATTCAAATAACTGCTCTAAGAAGAGAAATTGATAAAATGAATAAAAAATTAAAGCCCTTAGGACTTATTAGTACTTCGAGAACTGGGGCAGTAGCTATGACCAGAGGTGCTAAAATATTTAATTAATTTAATAGGAGAAACGATATGAAAATGTTTTATGAAAAAGATGCAGATGTAAATCTGATTAAAAGTAAAAAAGTTGCTATTTTTGGTTATGGAAGTCAGGGACACGCTCACGCATTAAATTTAAAAGATAGTGGAGTAAAAGAAATTGTTGTTGCTTTGAGAGAAGGTTCGTCAAGTGCAGCAAAAGCTGAATCAAAAGGATTAAAAGTAATGAATTTATCAGATGCTGCTGAATGGGCTGATGTAGTAATGATTCTTACACCAGATGAACTTCAAGCAGAAATTTATAAAAATCACATCGAACAAAGAGTAAAAGAAGGCACAAGTATTGCGTTTGCTCATGGTTTAAATGTTCATTACGATTTAATAAAAGCAAGAAAAGATTTAGAGTTTTTATGGTTGCCCCAAAAGGACCTGGTCACCTGGTTAGAAGCGAATATGAAAAAGGAGGCGGAGTACCTTGTTTGTTTGCAGTACACCAAGATGGATCTGGAAAAGCGAGAGATCTAGCTTTATCATATGCTTCAGCAGTTGGTGGAGGAAGATCAGGAATAATTGAAACAACATTTAAAGATGAGGTTGAAACAGATTTGTTCGGTGAACAAACTGTACTGTGTGGAGGTTTAGTTGAATTAATTAAAAATGGTTACGAAACTTTAGTTGAAGCAGGATATGAACCAGAAATGGCATATTTTGAAACAGTACATGAAGTTAAATTGATCGTTGACTTAATTTATGAAGGTGGAATCGCAAATATGAATTATTCTATTTCGAATACTGCTGAATATGGTGAATATCAATCTGGGCCAAAAGTGGTTAATAAAGAAGAAACTAAAAAAAGAATGAAAGAAGTTTTAGCTGAAATCCAGTCTGGAAAATTTACAAAAGAGTGGATGGATGAATGTAAAAATGGTCAAAAGAATTTTCTTGCTACAAGAGCAAAATTAGCCGAACACCCAGTTGAAAAAGTTGGTGCCGAACTAAGAGCTATGATGCCATGGATTGGTAAGAAAAAATTAGTTGATAGTGATAAAAGTTAAATTTTATCAGTAAATTATTGCTACTATAATTCAATTATTTCACTTATACTTTTTTAAATAAATTTTAAAAATGAGGGGAATAATGAAGACTAAAAATATAGTAAGAATACTACTGTCATTAGTTCTAGTATTCGGATTTTCTTCAGCATGGGCAAAAACTATTAAATGGTCTATGCAAGGAGACAGTTTAACACTAGATCCACATGCACAAAATGAGGGTCCAACTACTCAAGTATCAAGACAAGTTTACGAAGCTCTAGTTCAAAGAGGCTTGGATATGAAAATAGGGCCTGCTTTAGCAACAAAATGGAAAGCTACTGATCCAAATACATGGATTTTTACTTTAAGAGAAGATGCTAAGTTTTCAGATGGCTCAGGAATGACATCTGCAGATGTTGTTTTTAGCATATTAAGAGCTAAGCAAAGAACATCTGATTTTAAAGAATACATCAGCACAGTTTCAAATGTTGAAGCGGTTGGAGATTACTCAGTTAAAATAACAACAAGTAAACCTAACCCTATTCTTTTAAACCAACTATCAAACATTTTTATAATGTCTAAAGCTTGGTCAGAGAAAAACTTTGCAATGTCTCCACAAAATTGGGACGCAGGACAAGAAACTTTCTCTGCTACTAATGCTATGGGAACTGGTCCTTTTAAAATAACTTTAAGAGAACCAAATACTAAAACAGTGTTTAAAAGAAATAAACATTGGTGGGGTGAGATGAAGGACAAAAAAGTAACTCAAATTGAATTAATGCCTATAAAAAACGCAGCTACAAGAGTTGCAGCTTTATTATCAGGTGAAATTGATATAGTTACTGATGCTCCAGTTCAAGATTTAAAAAGAATTGGATCTTCTTCAGGTCATAAAGTTGAAAGTACAGCTCAAATGAGAACAATTTTCTTAGGTATGGATCAAGCAGCTGACAAATTAAGAACTGGAAATACAGGTGATAATCCATTCAAGAAAAAAGAAGTAAGACAAGCTCTTTATCAAGCAATTGATATAGAAGCGATCAAGAAAAAAGTTATGAGAGGTCTAAGTGAACCAGCAGGAATTATAACTTTCCCAGGTGTTAATGGATATACAACTGATCTTGATAAAAGATTACCTTACGATGTTAATGCTGCAAAAAAACTTTTAGCTGATGCGGGTTATCCTAATGGTTTTGACGTTGAACTTAGATGTCCTAATGACAGATATGTAAATGATGAAGCAATATGTACAGCTGTTGTTGGAATGTTGGGTAAAATTGGAGTTAATGTTAACTTATTTGCTCAAACTAAAAGTAAACACTTCAAAGAGCTAAAAGATGATCAAGGTGATTTCTATATGCTAGGATGGGGTGTTCCAACTTTAGATAGTCATTATGTTTTCCATTACCTATATGAAAGTGGTGCCAGCTGGAACAAAGTTAACTTTAGTAACGCTGATGTTGATGCTGCAATTAGGGTTATGGAAGGTGAAGTTGATTTAGATAAAAGAAATGCTGCAATTGCAAAAGCTTGGAAAATTGTAAAAGATGATATTTCTTATCTTCCTTTACATCACCAAGTAATTTCTTGGGCATCTAAAAGCAATGTTAATGTTCCTATCAGACCGAATAACGAACCGTTATTTAGAACTGCTAGTTTTAACTAAATAAAAATTATTACAAGCCCTTTAAATTTTTAAAGGGCTTGTAAGTTTAAACCTTCACAAATTGATAAAATATTTTTTTAAAAGGCTGTTTCAATCTGCTTTGGTGATGTTGGTTGTCGCCTTTGTGTCTTTCTCTTTATTTAATTTTGTTGGAGATCCAATTAATAACATGGTTGGAGAAGAAACTTCTGATGAGGAAAGAGCAGAACTAAGAAAAACATTAGGCTTAATGGATCCAATTCATTTACAGTTTTCAAGATTTATAGTTAATGCTTCTAAGGGTGAATTTGGAATTTCATATCAATTAAGAAGGCCTGTTTCAGAATTAATAGTTGAAAGATTGCCTGCAACTATTGAACTAGTAGTTATTTCGGCACTAATTGCACTTGTAACAGGTACATTATTAGGAGTTTATACAGGTATAAATCGAAAAGGCTTTTTAAGTGATTTTGTCTTAGCCATCTCCTTATTGGGAGTTTCACTCCCAACATTTGTTATTGGAATATTATTTATATATTTGTTTGCGGTAATTTTAGGAATATTACCTTCTTTTGGAAGAGGAGAAGTTGTTGATTTAGGTTTTTGGACCACAGGTTTCTTAACAGCTTCAGGACTGAAAGCAATTATACTTCCTTCAGTAACATTAAGTCTTTTCCAAATGACTTATATTATCAGACTTGTGCGAGCAGAGATGATGGAAATACTACAAACAGATTATATTAAATTTGCACGTGCTAGAGGCATTAGTGAAAATAGTATCAAGTATAAACATGCATTAAAAAATGGATTGATACCAGTAATAACTATAGCAGGAATAAATATTGGAACTCTAATTGCTTTTTCAATTATTACTGAGACTGTTTTTCAATGGCCTGGTATGGGCTTTTTATTTATTCAAGCAGTCCAATTCGTCGATATACCAATTATGTCAGCTTATTTAGTTTTTATAGCTTTTGTTTTCGTGATGATAAATTTTATAGTTGATATTCTTTATTATTTAATTGATCCAAGAATAAGAGTTAAGGGAGATGTTGCAAGTGGATAACAAATCACTAAACACTTGGGAAAGAATTAAAGATAGCGATGTTTATCATAGCTTCATAAATTCTCCTACTGCGATTGTATCATCTACTATTTTGTTTATAATTTTTTTCTGTTCTTTTTTTGTTGAGCTAATAACACCTTATAATCCTTTTGATCCTTCGTCTCTATCACTGATGGATGCATTCACTCCACCATCATGGACAGAAGATGGTCTTGCTAAATTTATTTTAGGTACTGATGGACAAGGAAGAGACATGTTGTCTACAATTTTATACGGATGTAGAATTTCTCTGATTGTAGGTTTTTCTGCAATAATCTTTAGTTTAATTCTTGGAGTTGGATTGGGATTAACAGCTGGATTTTTTGGTGGAAAATACGAAATGATAGTAATGAGATTAACAGATGTTCAGTTAACAGTACCAAGTATTTTGATGGCATTGTTGGTTGATGGAATAGCAAGAGGATTAATCTCAAGAGAGATGCATGATGAAATGGCAATTTATGTTTTAATATTTGCTATTGGAATTTCAGAGTGGCCACAATTTGCAAGAGTTTCTAGAGCTGCAACTTTAGTAGAAAAAAATAAAGATTATGTTTCAGCATCAACAATAATTGGGGTTTCAAATATTATTATAATGTTTAAACATATCTTGCCAAATATTTTAAGACCAGTATTAGTAATCGGAACTATTGGTTTAGCTCTTGCTATTTTAGCTGAGTCTACTTTAAGTTTTTTAGGAGTTGGTGTACCTCCAACAACACCTTCTTTGGGGACATTGATACGACTTGGTAACGACTTTTTATTTTCAGGAGAGTGGTGGATAACTTTTTTTCCAGCAATTTTCTTAGTTATTTTAGCATTTTCAATTAATTTATTAGGGGATTGGATGAGAGATACTCTAAATCCAAAATTAAAAAAATGACATTTTTAAAAATAAATAATCTTAGTGTTGATTACCAAATGAGGAAAGAAACAGTTTACGCTGCGAAAAATGTAAATATTGAAGTTAATAAAGGAGAAATTTTAGGATTAGTTGGAGAGTCTGGATCAGGAAAAAGTACAGTAGGAAACGCTATTATAAATTTAATTGATCAACCAGGTAAGGTATCTAGTGGGTCAGTTATTTTAGGTGATCTTAACATTCATGAAAATTCTGAAAGCATTGTTAAATACAGGGGAAATAAAATTGGATTGATATTTCAAGATCCTCAAACTTCACTTAATCCAATTCTTACAGTGGGTGAACAGTTAATTGAAACAATTCAAACTCATCTTAAATTAAGTAAAGAAGATGCCAAAAATAAATCTATAAATCTATTAAAAGAAGTTGGCATTAAAGATGCGGAGACAAGATTTGATAATTATCCTCACCAATTCTCAGGTGGAATGAGACAGCGAGTAGTAATTTCTTTAGCTTTGTGTTGTGAGCCAGAATTATTAATTGCAGATGAGCCAACAACGGCATTAGATGTATCAATTCAGTCTCAGATTTTGGAACTTATTAAAAAATTAACAAAAGAAAGAAACCTCGCAGTCATCTTAATTACTCACGATATGGGGGTTATAGCTGAGACTGCAGACCGAGTTGCAGTTATGAAAAGTGGTAATTTAGTTGAAATAGGCGAAACAAAAAAAATATTAACTAATCCGCAAGAAAATTATACTAAAAGTTTAGTAACTTCAGTTCCACCAACTAACAAAAAAATTTCAAGATTTGTAATAGTTGAAAAAGAAAACAGTGACAAAAAAGAAAATAATATCAAAATATTAAATAGATGGACAAAAAAAGAAATAATAGATCAAGATTTAGTACAGATTAAAAATTTGAGTAAAAGTTTTGATGATAATTTTTTTACAGAAAGTTCTAAGAATTCTGTGATGGCTGTTAACGATGTTTCTTTTGACATAAAAGAAGGTGAGTCTTTTGGCTTAGTAGGAGAAAGTGGAAGTGGAAAATCTACAATTGCAAAGATGATTGTAAATTTATTTAAACCTACTTCTGGAGATGTCTTTTTTGACAAAGTTTGTATTACAAAAATAAGACAAAGATCAGAATTGATGGAATTTAGAAAACAAATACAAATGATATTTCAAGATCCTTATTCTTCACTAAATGGAAGATTAAAAGTAAAAGATATAATTGCAGAACCAATCACACTCCATAACCCATCTATATCAAATATAGATTTAAATAATTATATTTTTGATTTACTTGAGTCTGTAGAATTAACTCAAAAATCTGCAGATCGATATCCACATGAATTTTCAGGAGGACAGAAACAGAGAATATCAATCGCAAGAGCGCTTGCGACACAACCAAGACTTTTGGTTTGTGACGAACCTACATCTGCTTTGGATGTAAGTATCCAAGCCCAAATATTAAATTTACTTAAAGATCTACAAGAACAATTAAATTTAACAATTTTATTTATTAGCCACGATCTACCGGTCGTTAGACAAATGTGTGATAGAATTGCAGTCTTAAAAGATGGCAAATTGTGTGAGGTTTCAAACAGTGAGGATTTATTTTTAAAACCCAGCCATGAATATACGAAAGAGCTTTTACGATTAATGCCTAAAATTGAGTCTATTTATAATTAATTTTTCGTAAGCTTAAAATGGTCCATTAAAGGAGATTTCTTAACTAATTATTTTGCAATCTCTCTCATAGATTGTATTATAGATTTTCTAAAAATTTAGTTATGAGCAATAAAGATAGAGTCTTTATATTTGATACTACTATGCGTGATGGTGAACAATCGCCAGGCGCGTCTATGAGTTTAGAAGAAAAAATTCAAATCGCTAGAGTGTTTGATGAATTAGGTATAGACATAATTGAAGCCGGTTTTCCTATAGCTTCACCAGGGGATTTTGAAGCTGTTTCAGAAGTAAGTAAAATTTTAAAAAACTCTATTCCTGCAGGACTTTCAAGACACTCAGTAAAAGATATTGATAGAGCTTATGAAGCTCTAAAACACGCACCAAGATTTAGAATACATACATTTATTTCTACAAGCCCTTTACACATGAAGCATAAATTAAACATGTCTCCAGAAGATGTTTATGAATCAATTGGAAAACATGTTGCTTATGCAAGAAAGTTAACTGATGATGTTGAGTGGTCTTGTGAAGATGGAACAAGAACTGATATGGATTACATGTGTAAAACTGTAGAGCTTGCAATTAAAAATGGAGCTACAACAATTAATATTCCTGATACAGTTGGTTACACAATACCATCTGAGTTTACTACAATTATAGAAACTTTATTAAATAAAGTTCCAAATATTGATAAAGCAATTTTATCAACTCATTGTCATAATGATTTAGGTTTAGCAGTAGCCAACTCGTTAGCTGGAGTTCAAGCTGGAGCTAGACAAATTGAATGTACTATTAATGGTTTAGGTGAAAGAGCTGGAAATGCTGCACTTGAAGAAGTTGTAATGGCAATAAAAACAAGACCTGATTTAATGCCTTATGAAACTGGAATAAATACTACTCTTTTAAGTAAAGCTTCTAAAATTGTTTCAAATGCAACTGGATTTCCTGTTCAATATAATAAAGCAATTGTTGGAAAAAATGCTTTTGCTCATGAAGCGGGAATTCATCAAGATGGAATGTTAAAAAATAGACAAACATATGAAATAATGACACCCGAAAGTGTTGGGGTTAAGCAAACATCATTAGTGATGGGAAAACATTCTGGACGACATGCATTTAAAGATAAATTGAACAGTTTAGGTTATCCAGATTTAACTGACGATGTAGTAGGAAATGCATTTGCAAAATTTAAAGTCTTAGCAGATAAGAAAAAACATGTTTACGATGAAGATATTATTGCATTAGTAGATGATAGTTTAATTGTAGATAATAAAGTAAATGCAATTACTCTTAAATCTTTAAAAGTTTTTGCTGGAACAGGAGAACCACAAAAAGCAGAAATGACTTTGGATGTTTATGGTGATGTTAAAAATGCAACAGAAACTGGAGATGGTCCAGTGGATGCAATATTCAAATGCATTAAAACTTTGTATCCTCATGATGTTAACTTACAACTTTATCAAGTTCATGCAGTTACAGAAGGAACAGACGCTCAAGCAACAGTAAGTGTTAAAATTGAGGAGAAAGGCAAAACAACTGTAGGTCAAGCAGCTGATACAGATACTTTGGTTGCATCGGCAAATGCTTACATAAATGCATTAAATAAAATGATAATTAAACGAGATAAAACAGCTCCTATGGAGCAAGAAAGTCAGAAAGTAAGAGGGATATAATGGGGTTATTTAGTAGCGTTAAAAAAATATGGAGCCAAGATATGGCAATTGATCTTGGAACAGCAAATACTCTTGTAGTTTTAAAGGGTCAAGGTGTAGTTCTTAATGAACCTTCAGTTGTTGCAATAGTTGATCAAGGAGGAAAAAAAAATGTATTAGCTGTTGGAGATGAAGCTAAGACAATGCTTGGAAGAACACCAGGTAACATTAGTGCAATTAGACCTTTAAGAGATGGTGTTATTGCAGATTTTATAGTTACTGAAGAAATGATTAAACATTTTATTAAAAAAGTTCATAAAGGAAGCACATTTGCTAACCCTAGAATATTGATTTGTGTTCCAACTGGTTCGACACCAGTTGAAAGAAAAGCAATTCAAGATAGTGCTTTAGCAGCAGGTGCAAGAAGAGTTCAATTAATTGAGGAACCGATTGCAGCAGCTATTGGAGCAAATCTACCAATTTCAGAAGCAACTGGTTCAATGATTGTAGATATTGGTGGGGGCACAAGTGAAATCGCAGTAATGTCTTTAGGTGGATTAGTTTACTCTAAATCTTTAAGAGTTGCAGGTGACTCAATGGACTCTGCAATAGTTGATTATATGAGAAAAGAATACAATTTATTAATTGGTGATACTACTGCTGAAAAAATAAAAAAAGAAATGGGAACAGCTGTTCCAACTGGAACAAATACTTACCCAGTAAAAGGAAGAGATTTAAGATCAGGTACGCCTAAGGAAGTTAATATTACAGAAGAAGATACTGCTGAAGCACTAAACGATATTATGAAACAAATGGTTGGCGCAATTAAAGATGCGTTAGAAAATACTCCTCCTGAGTTGTCAGCTGATTTAGTTGATATGGGTTTAACCTTAACAGGTGGTGGTGCTCTATTAAAAAATATCGATAAAAGGTTTTCTAAAGAAACAGGTTTACCAGTTCATATAGCAGATGATCCATTATCTTGTGTAGCTGTTGGTACAGGTAAAGCTTTAGATCAAGAAGAAACTTTTTCTACTATGCTATCTGAATATTAGGAAAAATGGCTGCTGGCAGAGACGACTTTGTAATTGCTATTAGGTCAGCTTTTTTAAAAAAAAAAGATAAACAAAAATTTTCGTTACTCACTCTAATTTTTGTATCAATTTTTGTAATTTTCTTAAGTAATCTTAATTTTAAAGCAATTCAATTTGTTAAAGTAGGAGTCAACGAAATAATTTATAGATCATCCCATATAGTATCAATTCCGGAAAATAAATTAAAAGAGATTACCTTTAAATTCAAATCACATATGGACTTATATGAAAGTCATGAGAAAGAACTAATAAAAATAGAAAATTCTGAGAAACTAAAATTAAAAAATGATTTTTTAATTGCAGAAAATAAAAAGCTTAGAGAGTTACTTGATGAAAGTATAAATTCACAGGAAATATTTGCCAGAGTTTTAATTGATAAAGACAGTCCATACCTCAAATCAGTAGTTTTAAATAAAGGTACAAAAGATAAAGTGAAAATTGGAATGGCTGTTATAGATGAGGTTTATTTGGTGGGACAAATTATTGAGGTAAATTATACCAACTCTAGAGCGTTACTTTTGTCTGACCTAAATAGCAAAATACCATCTGTTTTAGAACCAGATGATATACAGGTTGTAGTTTCTGGAACAGGAAGTAATTTTGGAACTATCGAACATACTCAAATTGATTATAAAGATATATTTAATAATAAAGAAATTATTGTCTACACATCTGGACTCGGGGGTCTATTTAAGCCTGGGATACCTATAGGAAAAATAGATTATAGTTCAGACGGACAAATTAATTTTTTTTCTGACTTCACTCAGTTGAATTATGTAAAAATTGTCTCATATAAATTTGGTGGAGAAAAATAATGTCATCACTAAACAAAAGTCCCTTTTTGAGAATATTTTTATCTTATCTGCCTATAATAATATTATTTTTTTCTGTATTTAATGAATTTGATTTTAATTATTTAGAACTTGATTACTTTGCTTTTAATTTTGTTCATTTGTTAATTTTTTTTTGGACTTTAAGAAACCCAGATCAATTGGGTTATCTTGCAATTTTTTTCGCAGGTATAATTAATGACGTTGTTATTGGCATACCAATAGGAATTAGTAGTTTTTGTTATCTTATTCTTTGCTCAGTAACAGCTTATATAAGAAACATTACTTTAACTCCAAACTTCATGAAGGACTGGATATCATTATTATTTACAATTTTATTAATAAACTCAATTCAAGTAATTATTTTGGATTTGGTCTTTTTAATTAAAGTTGATTACACTAATTATTTAATTAATTCTGGATTTACCTTTTTATTTTATCCAATATTTTTTATATTTTTTAATTTTTTAAACGAGAAAATTTCATATCAAACAAATGATTAAATCTAATTCAGGAATAAGAAAAACTGATGTAATTAATAGACGAATGTTCATAATTGGTGCAGCAAAAGTAGTAGTTTTTGCTGCCATCGTTGCCCGTTTATTTTCTCTTCAAATAAACGAAAATAAAAAATATCTTACTCTGTCAGATAAGAATAGAATTAGAGAGTGGAAACTCCCACCCACTAGAGGAAATATAGTTGATTATTTTGGAAATGTAATTGCAGGTAATTTAAAAGTTTACCAATTACATATAATTCCAGAGCAAGTTGAGAATTTCAATTATTTACTAGTTAGATTGAAAAAACTTTTAAATCTTAGCGACAAAAAAATTACAAGAATAAACAAATTAAAGGCAGAGCTAAAACCATGGGATAGCATTATTGTTTCTGAAAATTTAAGCTGGAGTCAATTTGTGAAAATAAACAATTATTTATACGATCTTGTAGGCATTAAACCTGTAATGACAATCTCCAGGAATTATCCATTTAAGGATGTTTATACTCATGTCCTAGGATATGTGAGTCAACCAAATGAACAAGAAATTTTAGACAATCAAATTATCCAAGAAAGATTTGTACCTGGGATGAAAATTGGAAAACTTGGCTTAGAGAAAAGACTTGAAAATTATTTAATAGGAACAAATGCAATTCAAAGATATGAAGTTAATGCTTATGGTAAAAGAATTAATCAACTTGAGCATCAAAAAGGTGAGCAAGGATCAAAAATTCGTTTGACTGTAGATACAGAAATACAAAAAGCTTGTGCAGAATTGTTAAATGAAAAAGCAGGATCAATAAGTGTAATGGATATTTATACAGGAGATATAATTGCAATGTATTCATCTCCATCTTATGATCCAAATTTATTTTTATTCGGTATAAGTCAAGATGAATGGCAATTAATTAGAAACAACCCCTTAAAACCTTTGATTAATAAAACTCTTTCAGGTCTATACTCCCCAGGCTCAACTATTAAACCAATCGTTGCTCTCTCAGCTTTAGAAAACAAAGTTATTGATACAAAATTTAAAGTTAAATGCACAGGAAAGATGGAGCTATATGGACAAACATTTCATTGTTGGAAGGAAAAAGGACATGGTTGGGTTAGTTTGAAAAATGCAATGAAACAATCTTGTGATACATATTTTTATGAAGTTGCAAGATTGTTAGGTGTTGATCGATTGAATATTACAGCTGAAAAGTTTGGTTTAGGTAAAAAAGTACTTGGTCAATATTTTGAGAATGAGAAGAAAGGATTATTCCCAAATACAAAATGGAAAAAAAATAATCTTGGAAAGGGTTGGGTATTAGGAGAAACTTTAATCACAGGCATTGGTCAAGGCTATATACAATCAACGCCACTACAGCTTTGCATGATGACAGCTCAAATAGCGAATGGTGGATATAAAATCAAACCAAAAATAATTGTAGATAGCAACCCAGTATCTTACGAAGATGCAAAGCAATCAATGGAAAGTGGTCTATTATTTGACACTAACTCTGAGACCTTGTTGGACAAAAAGTTATTTAAAGATAAAAAAAATATTAAGATTGTTCAAGAAGCTATGTTCAGTTCAACAAATGAGAGATTTGGAACTTCTTATAAATCAAGAATTGATGATCCTAAGTATCAATTTGCAGGAAAAACTGGAACAGCGCAGGTTAAGAGAATAAGCAAAAGAGAAAGAGAATTAGATTTAGAATTAGAGCAAATACCTTACAAAGATAGAGACCATGCATTATATGTTGCTTATGGTCCATATATAAATCCAAGATATGCTCTAAGTATAATTGTTGAACATGGTGGATCTGGAAGTAAAGCAGCAGCACCTATTGCAAAAAAATTATTTAAATTAATTATTGATAGACATGAATTAAGAGAACAGCAGTCAAATTTTGAAAGGATTACTATTTAAATGTTTCAACACGATAGATTAAATAATGAGATAACATTTTTTCAAAAAATTAAAAATTTAGACTATATATTATTAATTTCTGTAATCCTTCTTTCTGTAATAAGTGTTTTTGTTATGTATTCTACAGATGGTGGCGATATACTTTTTCATACTAAAAATCATTTTGTAAAATTGATAGTTTTTTTTCCACTAATGATTTTTGTAGCTTTATTTAACATAAAATTTTGGCATAATTTTTCATATTTAATTTATTTCGTTGTTATTCTGTTATTAGTTTGGGTATCTTTTTTTGGTATTAAATCTTCAGGTTCACAAAGATGGATGGATGTATATTTTTTTGTACTTCAGCCTTCTGAATTAATGAAAATAGCAATTATAATGTGTCTAGCAAAATATTATCACAGATTAAAAATAGAAAATGTTAATTCATTCACTAGTATAACAATTGTATTGTCGATTATATTTATTCCAACTATTTTTGTAATTTCTCAACCCGATCTTGGTACGTCAATACTAATTGCTTTAAGCGGATTGATTATACTGTGGTTAGGAGGTGTAAAAATTAAATATTTTATATATTCTTTTATTACTTTCTTAATTTCTCTGCCATTTATAATTTCTTTTTTAAAACCCTATCAAAAACTAAGAATACTTACTTTTTTAGACCCAGATAGAGATCCATTGGGTGCAGGATATCAAATTATACAATCAAAAATAGCTATTGGTTCAGGTGGCCTTGATGGAAAAGGTTTTTTAAAGGGGACACAGAGTTATTTAGATTTTTTACCCGAAAAACATACAGATTTTATATTTACGTTATTCTCAGAAGAGTTTGGTTTTATAGGTTCAGTTGGACTTTTAATATTATACGCAATAATAATTTTTAGAATTATAAGAATAGGATCTATTTCTAGAAGTAATTTTGCCAAACTTTTCTGTTTTGGTTTTGCTTTTGCTATTTTTATTTATATTGTTGTAAATCTATCTATGGTTTTAGGTTTGTTACCTATAGTTGGCTCACCTTTACCAATAATGTCATATGGTGGATCTTCTATGTTAGCTACAATGATTGGTTTTGGGATAGTATTGAGTGCAAAAATTAATCATAAACAAATGATTGCTTAACATAATTTAAACTTGCATAATTTGTCACTCTGTAAATTTAATTTTTAATTGTATAAGAGCTTTATGAAAAGGAATCTTAAAGTAGGTATAGTTGGAGCAGGTATTCAGGGTGTATCGAATGCTCTATTTCTTCAAAAAAAAGGTTTTAATGTAACTATTTTTGATAGAGATAATCCAGGAAGCCAAGCTGCCTCTTATGGAAATGCAGGACATTTTTCTCCATATGCATCTCTTTCTTTAAATAGAACCGATGTTCTCGCAGATGTTCCTGCCATGCTACTAAGTTCTTCGGGTCCACTTGCTTTAAAATGGAATTATGTACATAAAATGATTCCTTGGTTTATAAAATTTATAATGAACACAACTAAATCTAAGATGATGCATACTGCTAAAAATATGCATCAAATTTTAGATTTGGCTTTACCAGCTTATGATGAATTGTTTGAAGAGGTAGACTTGGAAGGTTTAGTCGAAAATAAAGGAATTCTTTATATATGGAATGACAAAGATTTAAAAAGTAGAGAATTAGAAATTAGAGTTAGAGAAGAATTGGGTGTTGAACAACAGTTGGTTACAAAAGAGGAAATACATGATCTTGAACCACACATTAAACCATTTTATCACGCAGGGGTATTTTATCCTTATGCAAGACATGCAAGAAATCCTAAAAGAATTCTTTTAAAATTATTCGATTTATTTTTACAAAAGGGTGGAGAATTTAATAAAGTAAACATAAAAGATATTAATTTTGAAGATGATAAACCAGTCTTTAAAACTGAAACTCAAAGTTTCGTTTTTGATAAGGCGGTAATAGCATGTGGCGCTTTTTCAAAAAAATTAACAGATAATCTTGGTGAAAAAATACCTTTAGATACAGAACGTGGGTATCATGTCCATTTCAAAAATTGTGATCATTTATTAAGTAGGCCAGTAATATTTTCTAATCGCGGATTTGGGATCACACCGATGGAACAGGGTTTAAGAGTTGTTGGAACGGTTGAATTTGGTGGATTAGAGAATCCATTATCTAAATCAAGAATAAAGAACTTGATAAATAATGCAAAATATATGCTTGGAGATTTGCCCGAACATGAAGATGAGTGGCTAGGATTTAGACCGACTTTACCAGATTTTTTACCAGTTATGGGACCATCAAAAAATCACAAAAATATTTTTTATTGTTTTGGACATCATCATTTAGGATGGACTTTAGGGCCAATTTCTGGAAAGATTGTTTCAGGAATGATAGCGAACGAAAATACAAATTTAGATTTAAAACCATATAGCTCGCTTAGATTTAGTTAAGTGACAAAAGACAATAATTTTTTAGCCTATTTATATCTATTTTTAACAGTAACTTTCTGGGCAGGAAACTTTGTGGTGGGTAAACTTGCGAGTTTTTATGAAGTTCCACCTTTTTCATTAAACTTTTATAGATGGCTTTTTGCCTGGATAATTTTAGCACCTTTTACAATTCCAGAAATATTAGAGAAAAGGAGTTATATTATAAAAAACTACAAGCTATTCATAATATTAGGAGTTACAAGTATTACAGTATTTAATTCTATTGTTTATTATTCTTTAAATTTTACTCAAGTTATTAGTGGAGTATTAATGATATCAACTATACCAGTGATGATCATGTTATTTTCATCAATTTTGAAAATTGAAAAGACAAATAGTTTTCAGATTATAGGAGTAATTTTTTCTTTTGCTGGTGTGATTATGATTATAACAAAAGCAAATTTGGAAATATTAAAAAATTTAGATTTTAACAAAGGTGATATAACTATGGTAATTGCAATGTTTTCTTGGGCATTATATTCTACGTTGTTAAAAGGTAAAAAATACGAATTATCTCAAATATCGTTACTCCAAGTTGTAATTACCTTTGGACTTATATTTTTAATACCAATTTATTTTATTGAATTCCAAATAGGTTTTAGAATTGATTTAGAATTACCTTTTATTTTAATTTTATCTTATGTTGTCTTGTTTCCAGGTCTAGCATCTTTTCTTTTATGGATAAAAGGAATATCAATGATAGGCGCTAATAGATCTGGTGTTTTTTTACACTTAATGCCAATTTTGAGCGCAATAATGGCAATGGTTTTTTTTAGTGAAAAATTTATGTTTTATCATATTTTAGGTGCTTGTTTTATTATCACTGGCATATTGTTATCAAATAAGAAAGTAAAAAATGCTTAGAGTTGCAATTTTAGACGATTATCAAAATGTTGCACAGCAATTTGTAGATTTAGAAAAACTATCTGGAAAATATGAATTCAAGATATTTAGTGAACCTTTTTCAGATGAAGCTGACGCAATTGAAAAATTAGCAGATTTTCAAGCTTTATTAATAATGAGAGAGAGAACCCCTATTACAAAAAATTTAATTGACAATTTAAATGACTTAAAATTTATAATTACAAGTGGATTAAGAAATAAATCTATTGATCTAGAGGCTGCAAAAAAAAGAAAAGTGATAGTATGTGGAACAGACATAAATTTAAATCCTACACCTGAATTAACTTGGGCTTTAATTCTTGGTTTAGCAAGGAATTTCAAAGAAGAGTTTGACAACATGTATCAGGGATATTGGCAAACGACCATTGGTGTAGAGTTAAAAGGAAAAATTTTAGGTTTAATTGGTCTAGGCAGGGTGGGTACAGAAGTTGCTAAAATTGGAAAAGCTTTTGGAATGCAAGTGATGGCATGGAGCGAAAATTTAAGCTTAGATAAATGTAAAGAACTAGATGTACTTCCTTGTTCTAAAGAGGATTTAATTACAAATTCTGATGTGCTCTCAATTCATGTTCAAGGAGGCCAAAGATATAAAGATTGTATTACTATAAAAGAATTAGATAAAATGAAAAAAACAGCGTTTCTAATAAATACTTCCAGAGGACCAATTGTTAATGAAGATGATTTAATAATTGCTTTATCTACTAACGTGATTGCAGGAGCTGGGATTGATGTCTATGATAAAGAACCTTTACCTGAAAATAATAAACTAAGATTTTTACCTAATGCACTTCTTACTCCACACATAGGTTATGTGACAGCAGAAAATTATAATATTTTTTATAATCAAATGATTGAAGGATTAGAGGCTTGTGTTGATGGAAAGCCAGTCCGTGTTTTAGAGTAGTGATGAATTTACCAGTGGTTAATCATGAGGATTATTTTGCCAAAATTGGAGATGATCATAAATTTCCTATAAACAAGTTTGGAGAATTGGCTAATTATTTGATTCAAAATAAAATCGTTAAAAAGTTTCATAAACCATATGCTTGTTCCTTTGAAACATTGAGTTACGCACATTCAAAAGATTATATTTCTAACATCACAAATAAAACATTAAGCAAAGAGGAAATAAAAAAAATTGGATTTCCACTTGTTGATAGTGTTGTTCAGAGATCATTAGTAGCTACTGGTGGTACTGTTTTAGCCTCTAAACTTGCAATTAAATATGGAATATCATGTAATACTGCTGGAGGCAGTCATCACGCAAACTACAAAGGTGGAGCTGGATACTGCGTTTTTAATGATGTAGCTGTTGCTGCTCATTATTTACTAAATCGAGGCTTAGCCAACAAAATATTAATTGTTGATTTAGATGTTCATCAAGGAAATGGAAATTCAGAAATTTTTAAAGAAAATAAAAGTGTTTTTACTTTCAGTATGCACTCTAAAACTAATTATCCAGCTAAAAAATCTAAAAGTGATTTAGATGTAGAGCTAGAAGATAATTTAGAGGATGATGCTTACATTAAGACACTTAAACATTATTTAAATGAGTTAAATCAAGAAAATTTTGATTTTGTTTTCTATATAGCTGGAGTAGATATTCATTTTAACGACAGATTAGGTAAACTAAAAATATCTGATGAAGGAATTAAATCTAGAGACGAGCTTGTTATTGAAAATTTTTTTTATAAAAGAATACCTTTTTGTGGTGTTTTAGGTGGTGGTTATAATAAAGATTTCAATAAATTAGTTGAATTACATTCAATCTTACACAAATCCTGTGCTAAATATATAGGACTATGACAAAAAAAATAAATCCAAATTTAACTGCAGAACAAAAATTAATCTTGTTTGAGGAAGGAACAGAGCGTGCAGGTTCAAGTGAACTTAACCATGAAAAGAGAGAAGGGAGTTTTCATTGTGCAAATTGTGGAGAAAAATTATTTGACTCAAAAACAAAATATGAGAGTGGATCAGGCTGGCCTTCATTTTATGAGTCTTTACCAAATGTATTTGAAACTAAAACAGATCATCATATAGGTTATGCAAGAACCGAGTATCATTGTAAAAAATGTGGAGGACACCATGGTCATATATTTGATGATGGACCCGAACCTACAGGAAAAAGATTTTGTAATAATGGTGTTTGTTTAGTTTTTAAACCAAAAGAGTAGATAATTTAAATTAATTTTTTAAAAGATCTTGAAGTTTATTTTCTTTTTCTAGTGCTCTAACTTCATCGTAACCACCAATGTGTTGATCATCAAAAAAGATTTGTGGAATTGTTCTTTTACCATTTGCTTTTTTAATCATCTCATCAGCAGCACCTGCAACTTTTGAAATATCAATTTCATTATAAGGAGCGTTATTTCTAGTTAATAATCTTTTTGCAGCTTCACAATAATTACAAAAGGGACCTGTATACATGGTAATTTTTTTCATAGATTATAAATAATCACCTTTTTTAATTTTACTAGTAATTTCTTTTCTTGAGTACTCAAACTTTTTTCGATGTTTTATACTTTTTTGGTTTACTCTTTTTCTCCACAATCTGAATGAGGATGGTTTTAAGGACCTTCTCATAATTTTAATTACATCAGATTCTTTCTTCCCAGTTTTTTTTTCAATTTCCTCAAAAGTTATCCTATCTGCCCAAGCTGCCCAAATGATCCAATCAGGATCGTCCATTTTGGGTTCTGGATTTTTGACTTTAGTAATTGGCCTGTGACCTTTTTTTTTCATAAATCCTTTATATTTGAAAAAAATATTTAATGCATTTTTTTTAGCATCTGATATTATCTATTAGATAGTCCTTCTTAGCCATCTTTAGCTCCCGGTTTTTAAGGACTATCTTTTTTTATGCTCCCCCTAGATTTTATTCTTTATTTACAAATTATAATATTTTTATTTATTACACCTGGAACTCCTAGAGTTGTAATTATCTCTTATTCAATGAATTACGGTGTTGGAAAATGTGTATGGTCTGCTTTAGGAGATGTAACTGCAAATTTAATTCAGGCAACTTTAGTTATTTTTGTCATTGGATCTTTTTTTTCAGAGAACTCAATGGCACTTAATGCGTTTAAATGGATCGGAATAGTTTATTTATTATATTTAGCTTATGATATTTATAAATCTCGACCAAAAAGTATTACAAATGAAGAGGAAATAGAAAAAAGTAATTTATCTTTTTTTAGAGATGGTTTCTTAGTTGCTGGGACAAGTCCTAAAGCTTGGATGTTTTTTCCTTTTATATTTCCTCAATTTATCGAATTTAATTCAAATTTATTGGTACAATTTATAATATTAATTACAACTTACATCGTTTTAGATTTCTTATCTTTGATTGGTTACGCAATGCTTGCACAGAAATTAATTAAGTGGATCACCGCAAATCCAAAAACAATAAATACAATTTCTGCGAGTGTTTTAGTAATAATTGCAGTAATAATTCTGATAACACAACAATATTAATTAATTTTGGCTCTTATTGCCACTTGCATAAAATAAAAATTCTTTATTTAATCAACCTATAATTAATTAATTAAAGAGGAAATAAAATGCGATTAAATAAGATAATTTTAAGTTTTGTTTCTGCATTAGTAATTTTATTTTCAACTTCTGTTGCATCATTTGCAAAAGTTGTTGGTGACAAAATTATTTTAGGTGCTGCTATTTCCCTAACTGGTAAATACTCATCGAATGGTGTTCATACTCAAAATGGTTATAACATGGCCGTTGACAGAATTAACAACATGGGTGGTGTTAAAGTTGGTGGTAAAACTTACAAGTTTGACATTATTTATTATGATGATGAATCAAACCCTAAGAGAGCTGCACAGCTAGCAGAAAGATTAATTTCACAAGATGGTGTTGAGTTTATGCTTGGCCCTTACAGTTCTGGTTTAACTAAAGCGATTGCACCAGTCACTGAAAAATATGGTGTTCCAATGGTTGAAGCAAATGGTGCATCTAGATCTTTGTTTACAAAAGGTTACAAATATCTATTTGCTGTATTAGCTCCAGCTAATTTGTATCTTGATGTTGCTATCGATTTAGCAGTTGAAAAGAATAATGGAAAACCAGTGACAGTAGCAATGGCATTTGAACAAGATGCATTTTCTCAAGATGTTAGATTGGGAGTTTTAGATGCAATTAAAAGAACTGGCTCAAAAAAAGTAATTGATGATAAATTACCAAAAGAGTTAAATGATATGGCTGCAACATTAGTTAAAGTTAAACAAATGAAGCCAGATGTTCTTGTTGTATCAGGTCATACAAAAGGTGCACTTACTGCAATTAGGCAAATCGCTGAAATGAAGGTAGATGTTCCAATGTTAGCTATGACTCACTGTGATGCTGCCAAGTTATCAAAACAGCATGGCAAAAACTCACAGTACGCATTATGCGCTTCTCAATGGCACAAAACATTAACATATAAAGATAATTTCTTTAAAGATGGAATGACTTATGCGGCTGACTTTGAGAAAGAGTTTGGATATGATCCACCTTATCAATCAGCAGAATCTTCTGCTGCATTGTTAGTATTTAAAGATGCTTTTGAGAGAGCAAATTCGTTTGATCAAAAGAAAGTAAGAGACGCTCTTGCAGCTACTAACATGCAAACATTCTATGGAAATATTAAATTTGCACCTGGTGGTCAAAATGTTGACAAACCTATGGTGCTTTTCCAAGTAATGTGTGATGACTCAGGAAAATGTGAGAACAAAGTTGTTGCGCCAACTAAATGGGCATCAGCTAAGTTAATACATCCTGTTCCTAAGTGGTCAGAAAGATAAAATAAAAAATATTAAAGCCCCCTAGTATTAGGGGGCTTTTTTTTATATAACCCAAATACTTTTTATGGATTTCATGGTTTTCCAATATCCGATGATAACGGTCCAAGCATGCTTGGATGGAATCCTTCTTGGAATTTTATTTGCATTGATCGCTTACGGGATGGCTCTTCAATGGGGAGTGATGAATATAATTAATATTGCACAAGGAGATCTTGTTATTCTGGGAGGATATATTGCTTATTTTATGTATCTTTATGGAATTCACCCGGCATGGGGTGTAATTGTTGCACCAGTAATAATGTATTTCCTTGGTGTTCTAATTTACAAATTAGTTATTAATAAAGTAGTAGATAGAGACTTGTTTATCTCCATATTAGCAACTTTTGGAATAAGCATTCTATTCATGCAATTAATGAATTTTGCATTTGGTGCAGACGTTGTCCTTGCAAACTCAGATTATGGAACAACGATGTTGTTTAACAATAATGTTGTGTTACCAAACTCAAAATTGTTTTCAGCTTTTATAAGTATTTTATTCGCAATATGTCTAGTAATTTACATGAAAAAATCTAAGCTTGGACGTGCAATTAGAGCTACTGCACAAAATGCAAGAGCTGCTAAAATTTTAGGTGTAGATACTGAAAAGGTTTATGCGGCAACTTTTGGTATAAATGCTGCTCTTTGTGGTGTTGCTGGAGCTTTAATTTCGATAACATTTACAATTCACCCTTACATGGGATTACCATATACAATTCGATCATTTATGATCGTTATTGTTGCGGGCTTGGGAAACTTACCAGGAGTTGCAATGTCTGGTATGGGCCTCGGTGTATTTGAAGAATTTGCAGACTATATTCTAGGTACAGAATTTAGAATTGGCTCTGTATTTTTACTATTAGTATTAATTTTAGTTTACAGAAGATTTAAACTTTCGAGAAAAAGAGAGTACCTAAAGTGAAAAAAGTTGAAATTACAGATGATACTGGAAAATTAATTAAAGTTGATATCGAAAAATTTAAAAAACATATAGATGAATATCATTTAAATGGATCTAGCGTACATGAAGAAAATGGACATTACTTCACAGTTGACCAAAAATTTAGAGATAAAATAAACAGCTTATATGAACAAGAATAATTTAATTTTATACTCTGGTATTTTGATTTTTGGTTTAGCAGCCCCATTCCTTTTTCCAGCTTTTAAAGTTCAGTTGTCAATACTATGTGTGTTGATAGTTCTTGCAACTACTTGGAATATCCAAGGTGGTGAGATGGGTTATAATTCATTTGGAAATATTTTATTCTATGGTCTTGGGATGTATCTTTGTGCATCGGTTCAAGTTGGAATGTTCTTTCCATTAGCGGAATGGACAGAGAGTGGTGGTGAAAAAACATTTGTTCATACTCCTGCTCAATTTTTTCAAGGAATGGCTGTTGGGTTGGTTGTTGCAGCTATAGTTCCAACCATTATTGCTGGTTTAATTGGATATTCAATTTTAGGTCTAAGAGGGCATTACTTTGCAATCTGCACATTGGGTTTAGGAGTGGCAGCAGGTGAAATTTCTGGAGGAATAGAAATTATTGGTGCAGGTCAAGGATTTACAACACCCCCATTTCCGGATGTTGGGAGTTTAGAAGCAAGAGGAGAGTTTTTTTATTTCTTAAGTTTCTTTACTTTAATTCTGACATTTATTGCAGTGCGTTCAATTTATTCTACGAGATTTAAATTAATTCTTAATGCTATCAGAGACAACGAAGATAAAGCTGAAGCAATGGGTATTGAAACGATGAAATATAAAATTATTGGCTGGATGATCTCAGCTTTCTTTTGCGGATTAGCTGGTGGAATAATGGGTGGATTAGTTGGTTATATAGACTCTACTGATGTTGCTTTTGACGGAAGAGAGATGGGTGTATTCATGGTATTGATGGCAATACTTGGTGGAAAAGGAACACTTTGGGGTCCAATTATAGGTGCAACCATATTTCATATTTTTAAGGAGGGTTTTTGGACATTCTTTTTAGGTTGGCAGTATGTGGCTCTTGGAGTTTTGATTGTTGTAATTGTAATTTATTTCCCAGAGGGAATTATGGGATGGTTAAGAGAAAAATATCCAGAACGTTTCGGTGAAGTAGTTGATGAAAAAGATCGTAAAGCACAGGTAGAACTTAAATGAGTATTTTAGAAGTAAGCAATGTGAGTAAATCATTTGGTGGTGTTAAAGCTAATGTCGATATCTCAATGAATGTTGAAAAAGGTAAGATAGTTGGATTAATTGGGCCAAATGGTTCAGGCAAAACTACATTGTTTAATTCAATTGTGGGGACTTACCCAATAGATAATGGATCTATTAAATTTAATGGTAAAGAAGTTTCTGAGTTACCAGTCCCAGTTATTGCTAAGTTAGGACTGCTAAGAACGTTTCAACAAACTAGAATTTATGGAAAACTTAATTGCATAGAAAATATGCTCATTAGTCACAAAGGTAGTGATGCAAATTTAATGAAAATATTTTCTAAAATTCCAAAAGAATTAACTGAAAAAGCAGAAAATCTATTAAATTTTGTAGGATTATATCAAAAAAGAAAGCTAAGAGCAGGAGATCTATCTTTTGGTCAGCAAAAATTATTAGAATTGGCAATGGCATTAATGAATGAACCAGAGATGTTACTGCTAGATGAGCCCACAGCTGGAATTAATCCAACTCTAATAAATGGTATTATTGATAGATTAATTAAAGTAAATCAAGATTTTGGAATAACACTTTTAGTGATTGAGCATAACATGAGAGTAATTATGCAATTAGCAGAAAATATTTTTTGTTTAGCACATGGTAAAATGTTGGCTAATGGATCACCAGATCAAATTAAAAATGATAAACGTGTCATTGATGCGTATTTAGGAGCACAATAATGGCTAATCAATATGAAGTATTAGGAAAAGCTCCAACACCAGATGATTTAAAAAAATTATCTCCAAACGAAGTCCATTTAACTATTAAAAATTTAAACGCAGGTTATGGAAAAATGGAAATTTTACATAACTTTGATTTATTCGTAAACAAAGCTCAGTCTTTATGTTTAATTGGTCCCAATGGTGCAGGCAAATCTACAATTCTTCATTCAATATATGGTTTTACAAATATTTTTTCTGGTCAAATTGAACTTGAAGGAAAAGAAATTACAAATCTTACCCCAGCAGAAAAGTTAAAGTCAGTTGGTATTGCTTATATATTGCAGGATAATTCAGTATTTCCAGATATGACGGTAGAAGAAAATTTATTAATGGGAGGATACATAAAAGAAAAAACAGATGAGTCATTTGAAGAAGCTGAAAGAATTTTTGAAAAGTATGAAAGGCTAAGAAATAGAAGAAACCAACCTGCAAAAGTTTTATCTGGAGGTGAAAGAAGATTACTAGAAATATCAAGAGCTTTAGTTATGAAACCATCAGTACTTTTAGTAGATGAACCATCTATTGGACTTGAACCCAGATATATTGAAATGGTTTTTGAAATATTAAGAGATCTTCAGCAAAATGAAAAAAAAACAATCATTCTAGTTGAGCAAAATGCCAAAAAAGGATTAGAGTTTGCAGATATTGGATACGTTTTGGTATCTGGGCAAACTGCAATTGCAGGTAAAGGAGATGATTTACTTCAAAATCCTGATGTTGGTAGATTGTTCCTAGGTGGATAATGATTAAAAAAAATTTTTTCTTTAGAGGATATAGATCTATATTTACTCATGATAGTCCAGCTATAGCTCTCACCTGTTGCTTTATAGCTATTGGAGCTCTATTTAAAAATTTAGGTTTTAATATTCAGGAAAGTATTTTTTCAACTGTTCTAACTTATGCTTTACCAGGCTCACTAGTAATGGCCGAGTCCATGTTAATCGGAGCATCTTTGTTAAATATTTTTTTGGCAGTATGGATTGTTAATGCAAGACTTTACCCTATGGCTGTATCTTTATTTCCGTTAATGATGCATAAAAGTCAACCTAAATGGAAGTATTATTTTTCATGTCATTTCATTGCTATTTCCGCATGGCTAATCATGAAAAGCAATTATAAAAACATTCCAAAAAAACATAGAATTGATTATTGGATTGGTATTGGAAGTGCAACAGTAAGTGTATCAGTAATTGGAACATTTTTAGGTTTCTCTTTTTCAGAACATTTGAATAAAGATATGATGTTGGGATTAGCAATTCTTAATCCAGTTTATTTTCTATGTATGATGATTGGTGCATCTAAAACTATACCAGTAACTCTATCAGTTTTATTTGGAACTATATTGGGACCAATTATTTATTTACTCTCACCAGAGTGGTCAATTTTGATAGCAGGTATAATTGGTGGAACCTTAGCTTATCTAGTAGGAGAGCACAGTGTCAGCTAATATTGTTTACGCAATCCTTGTTACTTCTTTAGCAACATTTTTGTCTAGATTTTTGGGTGCTCTAACATCTGAGGGTATAAAAGAAACTTCCAAGCTTTTTAAGTGGTTTAATTGTTTAGCCTATGCAACCTTGGCAGCACTAATAGCTAGAACTATAATTTTTCCTGCTGGTGTTTTGGTAGATGCTAGTTATTACAGTAGATCAATTGTTGTGTTTTTGTCCTTGTTTGTTTTTTTTATTTCTAAGAAAAACTTTGTTTATCCTACAATTTTCTCAGCTATTTGTATGGCAATAATTAACAATTATATCTGATTAAATTGATTTATAAAATAAGGTAAAATAAAATTTAGAATGCAAAAAATTACAGGCACAGACATTCAAAAACACGATAAATCAAATAGGATTATAAAAATTAGTTTAGAAAATGATATAATAGATAAATTAATTTTCCCGTTTAATAAATTTGATTTAACAGCATTAGAGCTAAAACCATTTACAAGATTTACTTTAGCTAGAAGTTTAGATGATTTAACAAATAATAAATTAAGCGAGTTAATGAACTCAATTATTAGAGATAGATCTACGGGTTGCTTTATTATTGGACCAAAAAATATTACTGCAAAAATTAATGATACATTTTTAGTTAAGTTATCAACTGCAATAGCTCATCTAATTGGAGTACCTAATCATGATGCCATGGCAGGAAAATATTATGCTCGTTTTCATGTTAAACATGAGGATAGTAGTGACTCTTATTTAAGAAAGGCCTATAGAAATATGGATCTTCATACAGATGGGACATATGTGAAAGATGTAACCGATTGGTTAATTATGACAAAAATTGACGAGCAAAATGTTGAAGGTGGTGAGACAGCTATGTTGCACCTTGATGACTGGGAGCATTGTGATGATTTATACAATGATCCAGTTGGGAGACAAAATTTTGTTTGGGGGTCACCAAAAAGTAAAAATATTGATTACAAAGTAGAACACCCAGTCTTTTCAACTGATAAAGAGGGAAGACCAACGATATCTTATATAGATCAATTTCCAGAACCTCAAAATATGGATCAAGGAAATTTTTTACAAAGATTATCCGATGGATTAGAAGAAAGTAAAAATAAAATAATTACAAAATTACCTGTTGGATTCTCTGTGATTGCAAATAATTATTTCTGGCTTCATGGCAGAAAACCCTTCAAAGAAAACAAGGAATTAAGCAGAGAATTACTAAGAATTAGAGGTTCTTTTTTTGTTAATTAATTCAATATAATCAATATAAAGTATCCAAAATTATGAATTTAGGTTTTATTGGTACTGGGAAAATTGCAGCTTCAGTAATTACTGGAATATGTAAATCAAAAATTTCCTATAAGAAAATTATTATTTCTCCAAGAAATAAAAAAATAGCACAGGGTTTAAAAAGAAAGTTTAAAAAAATTGTAATAGCCAAAAACAATCAGCAAATTGTAGATCAGAGTAATTGGGTATTTTTATCTGTTACACCTACTGTTGGAGAGAAAATTATTAAAGATTTAAAGTTTAAATCAACTCAGACTGTTGTTAGCTTTATTTCGACAATTACTTTATCTCAATTAAAGAAAGCAATTAAAGTAAAAGCAAAAATTGTAAGAGCAATACCTCTACCTCCAATTTCATTAAAGAGAGGTCCAGTTCCTATTTGCCCTCCCAATTCAAAAGTTAAAGCATTTTTTAATAATTTGGGTACAACTGTAGAAATTAAAAACGAAAAATCATCTATAAATTTTTGGTCAACATCTGGCATGATGGCACCTTTTTATGAGATGTTGAGAGTAATGACTGATTGGTTGGTAAAAAGAGGGGTAAAAAGAAATAATGCTCAAAAATATATTACTTCTTTATTTTTAGCTTTATCTGAAGATGCTGTAGTAAATTCAAAAGAAAATTTAAATAATTTAGTAAAAGAGTCTCAAACGCCAAAAGGGTTAAATGAACAAGGTGTGAAAGAATTAACTAAAGCTGGATTTTATAGATCTCTAGAAAAAACATTAAATAGCATTCACAGAAGACTTAACAAATAAATCAAATGTCTGAAAATATTTTAGAGATTAATAATTTAAGTAAATATTTTGGTGGATTAGCTGCAGTTTCAGATTGTTCAATAAAAGTTAAAAGAGGAACTATCACTGGTATCATTGGGCCAAATGGATCTGGTAAAACAACTTTATTTAATTTAATTGCTGGAAACTTAAAATCCTCTGGTGGAAATGTTGTTTTTGATGATGAAAATATTACTGATGTTCCATCTTATGAATTATTTTCTAAAGGGTTGTTAAGAACATTTCAAATTGCACATGAGTTTTCAAATTTATCTGTTTTAGAAAATTTAATGATGGTTCCAGGAAATCAATCTGGAGAAAAAATAATGACAGCATTATTTAAACCAAGTTTAGTTGCACAAGAAGAGGCTGTGGTTAAAGAGAAAGCGAAAGAAGTTGTTGAATTTTTAAATTTAGGACATTTATCAAATGAGCTCGCTGGAAATCTTTCAGGCGGTCAAAAGAAATTATTAGAACTTGGAAGAACCATGATGGTTGATGCAAAATTAGTACTATTAGATGAAGTAGGGGCTGGAGTTAACAGAACTTTGTTAAAAGATCTTGGAACTGCAATAGAAAAGTTAAATAAAGAAAAAGGTTATACTTTTTGTATGATTGAACATGATATGGATTTTATTGGAAGATTGTGTGATCCAGTGATTGTAATGGCTGAGGGGTCAGTATTATTTGAAGGAAGTGTTGAAGAAGCAAAAAAAGATGAGAAAGTTATTGAAAGCTATCTTGGAAGAGGATCAAAAATAAAGGATACAAATTAATGGCATATTTTGAAGGAATAGAAATGACAGGTGGTTATGGTAATGGTCCTGACATTATTAGTTCGTGTTCAGTAAATGTTGATAAAGGTGAAATAGTTTCTATTTTAGGTCCTAATGGAGCTGGTAAATCAACTGCCATGAAAGCTATGTTGGGCTTGTTGAATTTAAAGTCTGGATCAGTAAAGATTGATGGTAAAGATATTTCAAAATTATCTCCTCAAGATCGAGTTAAGCAAGGTATTTCTTTTGTGCCACAGACTAAAAATGTTTTTGCGGGGATGACTGTTGAAGAAAATTTAGAAATGGGTGCATTTCTTGTTGAGGATGAAATCAAAAATATAATTGAGGAAATTTATGAATTATTTCCAATTTTAAGAGAGAAAAGAAATCAGTTGGTTGGTGAACTTTCTGGAGGTCAAAGACAACAAGTAGCTCTAGGTCGAGCTTTAATGATTAAACCCACTGTTTTAATGTTAGACGAGCCAACTGCCGGTGTATCGCCGATTGTGATGGACGAATTATTTGATCATATTGTAAAAGTAAAAAGAACAAACGTTGCTATCTTAATGGTAGAACAAAATGCAAAACAAGCCTTAAGCATATCAGATAGAGGCTACGTGCTAGTTACTGGAGTAAATCGTTATTCAGGAACTGGAAAAGAATTATTAGACGATCCAAGAGTAAGAAGCTCTTTTTTGGGAGGGTAATATGGATTTTGTAAATGCAATAATTCTTTTATTAAATTATATATTTATTCCTGCATTAACTTATGGTTCTCAGTTAGCATTAGGTGCAATATTTGTAACATTAATCTATGGAATTTTAAGATTTGCAAACTTTGCGACTGGTGACATGATGTCTTTTGGAACCATGATGACAATATTGTTTACATGGTATTTTCAATCTTTAGGTGTTTCTTTAGGTGTTTTACCTACTGCTTTATTGGCTATTCCATTTGGAATAATTTTCATGATTTTTTACATGCTTTTAATAGATAAGTTTGTCTTTAAGTATTATAGAAATCAAAAAAGCCCCCCAGTTCAATTTGCAATGGTGAGTATTGGAGTAATGTTTGTAACACAAGCAGTGGTAAGAATTATTATTGGACCTGGTGACAGAAGATTTTTCGATGGTGAAAAATTTATTATTAAAGCTCGTGAATTTAAGGAGATGACAGGTTTAAATGAAGGTCTTGCATTGAAATCAACTCAAGTGATAACCATTTTTGTAACAATAGTTTTAGTCTCTTTATTGTTTTGGTTTTTAAATAGAACAAAAACTGGAAAAAGTATGAAAGCTTATTCTGATAATGAAGATCTTGCTTTGTTGTCAGGTATTGATCCAAAAAAAATAGTTTTAGTTACTTGGGTTATTGCTGGAATTTTAGCTACAATAGGTGGTGCTTTGTATGGTTTGGATAAAAGTTTTAAACCATTTACTTATTTTAATAATATGCTTCCTATTTTTGCTGCTGCAATTGTTGGAGGAATTGGAAATCCATTTGGAGCTTTTTTAGGTGGATATGTAATTGCTTTTTCTGAAATATTGCTCACTTACGCATATAAAAAATTCTTTATGTATATTTTACCAGAAAGTATGGAGCCAAGTAGTTTGGTTCAGTTATTATCCACAGATTATAAGTTTGCAGTCTCGTTTTCTATTCTTGTAATTGTTTTAATTTATCGACCTTCGGGAATATTTAAGGGGAAAGTATTGTGAGAAAAAACTTAAATGTAATTGCAGCATACAGTATCATGATGGTACTCATTTTGATGGTTGGTATATTTCAGTCTTGGAACATAGCGTTATCAATATTTAATCTTTGTTTAATTTCTGCAGTTATGACAATGGGTGCGAATATTCAATGGGGATATGCTGGTTTAATTAATTTTGGAATTATGGGCTATACAGCTTTAGGTGGTTTAGCTGCGGTATTAATATCTGTAGATCCTGTCCAAGAAGCTTGGAGGGCTGGAGGTTTCGACATTCTAATGTCGTTGTGGCTGATAGTAGTAATGGTATTAGTTATACGCTTTGTTTTAAAAAGATTTGAAAAATCAAAAATAAGAACGTACAGCATAGCTGCAATAATAATTTCAGGTATTTTACTTATCAGATTTTCTGCAGAGCCAGGCATAGAAGCAATTGAAGCAGTAGATCCAGCTAAAACTGGTTTCTTAGGAGGATTTGGATTACCAATTATATTTTCTTGGATAGTAGGAGCACTTTTTGCTGGTGGTTTAGCTTTTATAGTTGGAAAAGTTGCGCTTGGTCTTAGAGCAGATTATTTAGCTATCGCAACACTTCTTATTTCTGAAATTGTTATTGCAATTATTAAACATGAAGACTGGCTCACAAGAGGAGTCAAAAATGTTATTGGCTTAAAAAGACCTGCACCTTATGAAGTAGATCTTCAAACAACTGATTGGTTTATTAAATTAGTTGAAAAGTTTAATTCAGGAAAATTAAGTGTAATTGAGAATTTAGCTGATAGACAAGCTGCTTTAAATCAACTTGTTATTGAAGGCTCTTCAGTATTTGTAAAACTGTGTTATTCAGGATTATTTTTAGTAGTAGTAATCATTCTTTTAATTTTAACTCAAAAGGCTCTTTATTCTCCATGGGGAAGAATGATGAGGGCAATTAGAGACAATGAGGAAGCTGCAAATGCAATGGGTAAAAATGTTGTTAAACAACATTTACTAATTTTTATTTTAGGCTCAGCAATTGTTGGAATTGCGGGTGCAATGCTTGTTACACAAGATGGTCTATTTACACCGGGAAGTTATAGACCTATGAGATATACGTTTTTGATTTGGGTGATGGTAATTGTTGGAGGAAGTGGAAATAATTTTGGAGCAATTTTAGGAGGATTTGTTGTTTGGTTTTTATGGATAGAAGCTGCACCAATATCATTATTCTTAATAAACTTTTTCACTGCAGGAATTCCTGAAACAAATGCACTTAAAGCTCATTTAATTGAAAGCGTTCCTTATTTCAGATTTTTACTGATGGGATTAGGATTGTTGTTTATAATGAGGTATAGACCTAAAGGTATACTTCCTGAAAAAATAGAAATAAAGTAAACGTAATGAAATATATTATATTAGGTGCTGCTGCTGCTTGGGCTTTGTATATGGCTGATAAGTATTTATTCTTTTAATGAATAAAAATCTTTCGTTACTTATATTAAGCCAGATTTTTGCTTTTACAGCTGCCCCAGTCACCGTTTTTTTAAGTGGTATAATTGGTTCAAAATTTAGTCCAATAAATACTTTAGCAACTCTTCCAATGGCTTTGTCAGTAGTCGGAATTGCGTTATTTGCTTTTTTTGCTGCAAAGTTAATGAGTATAATTGGACGGAAATTGGGATTCATTTACGCATCAGTAGGTACATGTTTTGCATCTCTTTTAACTGCATACTCTATAATTATAGAAAGTTTTGTCTTATATAATTTAGGATGCTTTTTAATTGGTGGAGGAATAGCTTTTAGTCATCAATATCGTTTTGCAGCAGTCGAGGTTGTGGATAAGGATTATGCACCAAAAGCAATTTCTATCATTTTGTTAGCAGGAATAGGTTCGGCCTTTATTGGTCCAAACATTGCAAACATTTCGAAAGAATTAATTTCAGATCATATGTATGCAGGTTCTTATCTTGCACTTGCCATTTTATCTATCTCATCAACAATATTTTTAATTTTTTATCAGGAACTAAAAACGATATCTAGTAATCAATATAAAACAGGAAGAAGTTTTTTTGAGCTTATCTCACAACCTAGATTTCTACAGGCACTGATAGCTTCAGCTTTTGCTTATGCAGTAATGACTTTTTTAATGACAGCAACTCCCATAAGTATGCATTTGATGGAGAAAATAAGTTTATCCAAGACTGGATTTGTTATTCAGCTTCATATAGCAGCCATGTTTTTACCTTCATTAATTACTGGAAATTTAATTAAAAGGTTTGGTCATAGTAAAATTATGCATATGGGAGTTTTATTATTTTTAATCACAATAATTACTAGTTTGTTTGAACAAAATTTTATTAATTATATGATTGCTCTTATTTTTCTAGGGCTAGGATGGAATTTTTTATTTATATCAGGAACAAGTTTACTTGTTTTGTGTTATAGAGAAGAGGAGAAATTTAGAGCTCAAGGATATAATGATTTAATTGTTTATTCTATACAAGCAGCAGCGAGTTTGTCTGCTGGGGTGTTTCTAAGCTTAACTAGCTGGAAAACTATGAATTTAATTTGTTTGATTTTTCTAATTATCATAGCTCTATCTACCATAAGAGCTGACTTAAAAAAAAACCCCAGTAATTAAATTACTGGGGTTTTTTGAATTAAGATAAAAAATTATCTTTGTTTTTTAGTTTTGAATTTTCCACCTTTAATTTCTTGTTCTAAGAAAGAACCTTCAGCTTCACCAACACTAGTAAAAGTTACTCCAGTAGCACCTTCGTAATTAATCTTTTTACCTTTTGCTAGTAAGTCTAAACCTTTCTTAAGTTCACCTGGATAAATTTTAGTTCCAGGAGCATTAGCAACATCCATTACATTTTTTGCAATTGATGCTCTGTCAGCAGAGTTACCTGCTTGCATTGCAAGAACGATTAAAGCAGCTGCATCATAAGATTCACCTGTGTAAGGACCAGAAGCTTCTACACCTCCAGCTTTTGCAACTTCAGCAAATATACCTGCACCTTTACCAGTAGAACCTGGTAATGATCCAAATGATTTGCTTAAATCTTTTCCGAATGCATCAACTAAAGATTGACCAATCATACCATCTGATAAAATAAATCTATCAAACGCACCAGAGTCTAAAGAAGCTTGAATAATTCCTTTTCCTCCTTGGTCAAGATAACCAATAACTGCTACAGCATCACCACCAGCAGAAGCAAGAGTTGCTACTTCAGATGAGTAATCTGCTTTTCCATCTTCGTGAGCAGTTACAGTTGTAACTTTAATACCATGAGCTTCAACTGCCGCTTTGTAAACATCAGCTAAACCTTTACCATAGTCATTGTTAGTATAAGTGATTGCAACACTTTTTACTTTTCTGTCTTTAGTTATATCAGCTAAAATTTGACCACCTCTAGCATCTGATGGAGCAGTTCTAAAGAAATACCCTTTGTCATCTAGAGTTGTTAATCCTGGAGAAGTAGCTGAAGGTGAAATCATTACTACACCATTTGGTACAGCAACGTTAGTTGCAATAGCTCCAGTTACACCTGAACAGTCTGCTCCCATAATTGCAGCTACACCACCTGAAATTAAACCTTCAGCTGCAGCTGTTGCCGCTGCTGAGTCAACACAAGTTGAGTCTGCTCTTACTGGCTCAATTTTTTTTCCACCTAATAGTGAACCTGAATCAGATGCTTCTTTAAATGCAAGCTCTGCAGATGCAGCCATAGCTGGAGTTAGAGATTCAATAGGACCAGTAAATCCTAAGATTATCCCCATTTTAATCGAATGTCCGTCTGCCATTACATTTGAACCAAAACTTGATACAAACATAAATACAGCGATAAATAGTTTTCTCATTATCTTCCTCTATATTGTTAACAATTTATAAAAGACCAATTTAAGTATGAATATTATTAATATTCAATGACAAAATTATCCTATTTTAGACAGTCAATTGACGCTGAAAATTACCTGATTGAGAAGGGGTCTAAAGAAGGTTCATCTGATGTATAGAACCAAGTTGTTTTTACTCTTGTATAGTCTTTAATCGAGTCAATTCCTGCTTCTTTTCCATATCCACTATCTTTAATGCCTCCAAATGGTGCAGATGGTGAAATTAATCGATAAGTGTTAACAAATGTTATTCCTGCCCTAATTGCTTTCGAAACTCTCATGCCTCTAGATAAATTGCTTGTATAAACTCCAGAAGATAATCCATATTGATTATCATTCATTTTAGAAATTACTTCTTCTTCCGTATCAAATTTCATAACCGATAATACAGGTCCAAATAATTCGTTTTCTGCTACAGGCAGATTATGATTGTCACATTCAATAATTGTTGGGGGAAAGTAATACCCTTTATTTGAGAAAGAATGTCTTTCACCTCCACACTTAATTTTTCCACCTTGATCAATTGTCTCTTTAATATTTTTTTCTATTACCTCTAATTGTTTAAAATTACTTAAAGGACCCATCTCTGTTTCTGGATCCATTGGTGCTCCAATTTTTATTTTTGATGCACGATTTGAAAGCTTATTTAAAAATTCATCGTAAATTCCTTTTTGCAAATAAAGTCTTGATCCTGCTATACAACTTTGTCCACTTGCACCAAATATACCTGCAGTAATTCCATTTATTGCATTTTCTTGGTCTGCATCATCAAAGACTGCAACTGGACTTTTTCCACCTAATTCTAAGCTTACTTCTGATAAATTTTCTGCTGAGTTTTTAATTATATGTCTTGCTGTTTCAGGACCACCAGTAAAAGCAACTTTTTCAACTAAGTTATGAGTAGTTAAACTTTTACCACAAGGATCTCCAAATCCTGTAATTACATTCACCACACCTTTAGGGATACCAGTTTTTTCAACTAATTTTGCAAATTCAAACAAAACAGCAGGTGCAAGTTCTGAAGATTTAATTACCACTGTATTACCCATAGCAAGTGCTGGTGCTATTTTAGTTGCGGTTAAAAACATTTGTGAATTCCATGGAATGATTGCAGCTATAACTCCTATAGGTATTCTTGTTGTTATTGCTTGAACATTTGGCTTATCGATTGGCAAAACCGTACCTTCAACTTTATCTGCCAAGCCAGCATAATAGTCGTAGTATTCTGCTATATAAACTGCTTGTTTTTTTGTTTCTCTGTAAAGTTTTCCAGTATCAATTGTTTCTATTTCTCCTAGCATTTCTGCATTCTCTCTCAATTGATTTCCAATAGCTCTTAAATATTTAGCTCTTTCTCTGGGAAGTAGTTTTGGCCATTCACCTTCGAATGCTTTTTGAGCAGCTTTTACTGCATTATCAACATCTTTAGCACTTGCTTCTGGAACGACTGCCCATGGCTCATTATGTTCTGGATTTAGAGTTTCAAATGTTCTTTTACTTTCAGAGTCAACCCACTCTCCATTAATAAACATTTTATATTGTTTAAGTTTACTCATCTGATTCAATAAAATTTTCGATAGTTAAATTTACATCATCAGCACACTCAATACCACAAAGATGTTTTCCATCTTTAATGATCTTTAATTGACTTTTAGAGATTAAAGCATTCAATTCTTGAGACATTTTTACAGTTGAGCCAATATCGTATTCACCTGTCACAACTAGCGTATTAGCTTTAATTTTATTAAAATCTTCATCATTTTTATGATTAACGAATAGCTCGTAAACCTTTAGAAAATTATTCATGTTATTTGCAGATAAAATTGAACTTATTTTTTCATATATTTCTGGATTATTTTCTAAATATTTATCAGTAAACCACCTCTTTAAAGCTTGCTTTGAAAGTTTTAAATCTTGTTTTGCCTGTTCAAACCTTTGATTAACAATTTTTTGTTGTTCTTCGGTTCTTTTATAAATAGAACACAAAAGAGTTAATGTCTGTAAACATTCATTATGTTTGATTGCAAAATTTCGTGCAATTAAAGACCCTATAGAGAAACCTACAAGATGTATTTTTTTTATTTTAAGATGGTCCAAAAGCTCGATAAGTTGTTTAGAAAAATCATCAAAACTTATTTCACCTTCTTCTAATGGTGATCTTCCATGACCTAAAATGTCGTAAGCAATATTTGAATGATAATTAAAAAATTCAAGCTGAGGTTGCCAAATTTCATGAGTTAGACCAACACCATGCACAAATACTATTGGGACTTCTTGATCTTTTTTATTGAATAAGTAATAGGTTCCTGAGGCAGTAGTTCCTGTAATCATCAAGAATTATTTTGGCTCAATGCCCATTTCCTTCATATCTTGATATCTGTCACCAGTTCTTGCATGTGCTCTACCACTTGATGCCCCACCAATTGCAATAACCACCTCGTCATCGAAGGGTGCATCATGAATAGTAAATTCATGAGTTAGGTAATATGGTCTCAATCCAGAGTCTGTTTTATGCATCATAGGAATTGCAATCTTTGATCCAGCTGGTCCTCTTGTGTTTGTAAAACTTAAATATGAAGTTCCACCCACCGCATCTCTAAATTTATTTCCAAACCTTAAAGTATGAATAAAAGCTGAAGCATGTTCTATTTCACCGTTCAGTCCAACTACACCTGCCTTACCATATGCTAATATTTTTTCAGGTGATCCTATTTCTTTTATCAATTCTGGAACAAGTAAATCACCTAGCTTTGGTGCAAGATCTAAAATAGTTGGTCTGAGATCTTCAACAAAACCCTGACCATGCCATGGATTTTTAAAAACTGCTGCTACTGATACCATTAAAACTGGTTCTTTCGCTTCTTTACCACCTTCAATAAAAGTTTTGTCGACAAATTTTGTAATTTTTCTTAATTCTAATTTCATTTTTTTACTCTATGTTTGAAACTATCTCTTCTAAAACTGTATAATGCTTTTGGATCTACATCAACATCAATCACAGATGGCTTATTTGATTTAATTGCTGCTCTTACAGCTTCACAAATCTCAGAAATTTTTTTAACTTTAAAACCTTTTGCACCATAAAGTTCCGCAACTTTATCAAAGGATGGACTGGTAATATCCGCACCTAAATATCTTTTTCCAAAAAAATCTTTTTGATAAGCTTTTTCAGCACCCCAACTTTTATTATTCATCACAATAGTTGTAGTATTAATTCCATATTCAACAGCAGTGCTCAATTCAGATATTGTCATGCCAAAACCCCCATCACCCATAAGACTAACGACTGTTTTTTTAGGTTTTGCAACCTTGACTCCAAGACCACATGCAAATGAAAAACCAACTAAACCAAAATCCAATGGAGTAAATAATGAAGGAGGATCATAATATTCTAAAGCATCTGTAGCCTGCAAACATAACGTTCCAGCATCTAGAGTAATTGCTGAGTTTCTTGGTAGCACTTTTCTTAATTGTTTAAATAGTCCTTTTGGTTGTATAGGAAAATTTGGACCTAAATTTTCTTTATTTCTATTTATCAAATATTCTTTTCTCTCTTTTAAATAAGAGTTAGTCCAATCTTTAACATTTAATTTAATTTTCTCTTTTTTAACCTCTTCGTAAAGTTGTTTAGTTGCAGTCGCAGCATCCGCATGTATCTTTACTTTTACAGGAAAATATTTTCCAAGCATTGTTTTTTCTAGTTCAATTTGAATTATCTTTGCTTTTTTATTTATATTTTCATAGGAGTAAAAAGTTGAATTAAATCCTAAACGTGTTCCAATTGCTAAAATGACATCTGCATTTTTAACTAATCTTGATGCTACAGGATTTCCTCTAGGACCCATTTGTCCCGCATTTAATTTATGACCAAAAGGAATTGCATCTCCATGACCTGCTGCTGTAACAATAGGTAGGTTGCATAGTTCAGCTAACTTAATTACCTCTTTGTATTTAGAATTATACTTAATTCCTGCTCCAACAATAATTACCGAACATTTTGAAGATCCGATTAATTTTGCAGCTTTTTTGATATTTTCCTTATTTCCTTTTTGTTTGCTTACATTTGTGAACGATGGTCTTTTAGTATTGATATTATAATTGTTTGAAGCTGCTAATATATTTCTTGGTAAATTTACACAAACAGGTCCTTTTCTAGGTTTCATTGCCAAACTAAAAGCATCACTCATAATTTTTGGAATTATTTTTGAATTTTTTATAGTCCAAGTTTTTTTTGTAATAGGTGTAAACAAAGACTGTTGATCTAAACCCTGAAATGCATCTTCCATTTTATCTTTAGTTGAATATGAACCTGCAATTGCAACAACTGGAGAAAAGGCTGCTTTTGCTTGAGCGACCCCTGTAACTAAATTAGTAGCACCAGGTCCGTTTTGGCCTGCAATAATTACCCCAGGTTTATTTGAGGCTCTTGCATAACCATCAGCCATATGTGTGCCAGTTCTTTCATCTCTGACACCAATAAATTTTATACTTTTCTCATGATAAAGAGCATCAAACATTTCCATTGTTGCTGAACCAATAAGTCCAAAAACATGTTTTACTCTTTCTTTTTTTAATGATTGAACAGCAGCTTGTCCGCCGCTAATTCTTTTTCGTTTATTATTCACGAAACTTTTTTTACTTCAGTATCAAAATCATCTTGGAAGTGAGGCATAACTTTTTCTGTAAAGAGTTTTATACTTTTCATACAATCTTTATGCTTCACACCTGGAAAATTAGACCAAACTTGTAAATTTTGTAAATTGAGTTCAGATTTTAATTCATGAATTTTATCAATCACATATTCTGGTGTTCCAAATAACATATTTCTTTTATGTAAAAATTCATAATTTAACAAATCCAATTTACCTTTTGTCTCTGGTAATTCTTCACCTGGATCCATATGATTTCCTAAACCTCTCCAATGACAAACCCATCTCATATAATTTACCATATGTTCACCAGCTTTCTCTTTTGCTTCTTCCATCGTATCTGCAACGAACATATCTCTTACAAGAGACACCCCTTCTCCAAGGGGTATATTTTTCTTCGTTACTTCTGATCTTTTGTTTTTATAAGCTTCAAACTTTGGCTTCAAAGCTTTTACTGTTGGTATCCACATGATAACATTGATATTATTTTCAGCAGCCCACTCAATCGATCTAATTCCATCAACTACTTGATGAATTGGAGGGTGTGGCTGTTGATATGGCTGAGGAACAACACTAATTTTTTTCATAGTACTGTCTTCCATATTCATAAATTCTTCACTAGGAGGACTCATATCATGCTGCCAAACATAATTTGGGGATGGATAAGTATAAAATTCTCCTTGGTGACTGAAAAATTTTTCACTCCATGCTTTCTTCAATACTTCTAAAGTCTCAGCAAATAATCTAAAATTTTTAGCCTGATCTTTTAAGTCAGCTTCTTTATTTAGATTAATTGCTTCTCTTCCATAAATTCCTCTTGCCACACCTACTTCAACTCTTCCTTTAGAAAGCTGATCTAGTGTAGCTATATCTTCAGCTAATCTTATTGGATTATGAAAAGTAATAACGTTTGCAGCTTGGCCTATTCTAATATTTTTTGTTCTTGCAGCTGCATCTGCACCCATCATTAATGGATTTGTACAAGACTCCATTCCCTCGTGATTGAAGTGATGTTCTGTAAACCAAATTGAATTCCATTTGTTTTGATCACAGTATTCTGTGATTTCTTTAGTTTCATCTAATAATTGATGATAAGGTTTGTGTGTCCAGTTTGTGGTGTTACAAAAATAACCAAATTTCATAAAGCCTCCTTTAAAAATTAATTTAAAGACGACCGATCCCACTTTCGTAAATTTTTGAATTTAACGACGAGTTATGTATCGCTTTATATGTAAACCTTATAATTACTAACGTTGATATTCAATAAATTTCTTTAAAGATTTGTTAAGAAATTTCTCATAAATAAGACCATTATTTTTGAATTTGCTTCCATTTAAAAATGATTGGTTCATTTTGAAATCATATGAAGGTTCGAAGAAAAAAGGAACAGAGAGCCTCTTACTTTTATTCCACAAAACCCTATGATTGGTTGCTTTAAATTTACCTTTACTTAAATATTCTAAAGCTCTTCCCGTGTTTACTACTAAAGCATTTTTATTAAATGGTACATCATACCATTTTTTGTTTTTTCTATTTTGTACTTGTAATCCACCTTTTCTATCTTGGTAGAGAACTGTAAATATTCCACTATCAACATGAGTTTCACATCCAAGGGCTACTCCATCTTGTTTTGATATTTCTACTGGTTTAGTTTGATTTGGGTAATAATTAAATCTTAATGTGCTTAAAGTTTTTAATCTTGAAAAAGCTACAGTAGAAATCTCAGGATTTTTTTTATTAAGTTTTATTAAACTTTTAAACAATATTTCACTCAATCTATAGATGTTATCAAAATATTTGTTTAGAATTTTAATTGAGCTTTTATTAAAACACATGCCTAGATTAATAAACTCTATGTATTGATTTTTGAGATTTGAGGAATATTTTTTAGTTACTTTTAAATCACCTATATCAAGACCTTCTTTTCCATTAACATCGTTAGGAAAATATCCTCTGTATAAATTTTTATTTTTTTTATTCCATTTTTTAGGTGCTAATCTTCTTTTCGTGCTGTCTGGTAAATTAAAAAATTTATTAGCAACTTCACATGTTTTTTTTATTTCTTTCTGATTAATTCCATGTTCAGTAATTTGAAAAAATCCTACATTAACACAAGCTTTTTCAATTTCTTTAATTGTTTTAAATGCATTTTGAGTTTCAAAATTATTTTTTATTAAAGATGAGATATTAATTGTTGGTATAAAGTTCTTGCTCATCTTCTAACCGGTGTTTCTGTTGCAATAAATTGATCTCTAACTCTCTCTCTCATATAAATATAAATTCCAGCTGCTATAATACACGCAACACCAATAAATGTTCTGGTCGTTGGTACCTCATTAAATAAAAAGTAGCCAGGTATCATAGACATAATTATTAATGAGTACTCAAACAAAGAAACAACAGATGGTGATGCAACTATATATGCTGAAAAAATACAAACAAAAGCTATTGATGCAGCAAAACCAAAAAATAAAATAAATTTCCATGTATATTCAATATTTGAAAACCATTCTCTAAAGATGAATTGTATTGTTGGATCAAAGTTTGGATTATTTAGCTGACCACTTCCCATAAAAAAATACAAAATTACACACAGCAATATTGCAATTAGATAAAAGTAATAAAGTTGGGTGTTAACATCATCTTTATCGGATGTATATTTAGTGATTGTCATAGAGGCAGCATAACAAAATGCACAAAAAACTGGTAAAAGACTTCGATATTCAAAGTCTGAAAAATTTGGATTTAAGACTATAAAAACGCCAATAAAACCAAAAACAATTGCTGACCACCTTCTAATACCAATAGTTTCTTTTAAAAATAACTTTGCAAATATTGATACGAAAAAAGGGGAGGAAAAAAATAAAGCATTTGCTGTTGCTAGAGGCATAAAAGTTAATGAGATAAAAAACGCTGAAAAAGCAATAAAATGTAAAACCACTCTTAATATTGTTAAAAAAGGATAGTGAGTTTTAAGAGAGACTTTTTGTTTTCTTAATTTTATGTAACCAAAAAGCAAAATTGCTGCAACAAAATATCTTCCAAAAAATATTTCATATAAAGCTGCTTTTTCAAAAATAAATTTAATTAAAGCATCCTGCATTGCAAAAAATGTCATTGCAGTAATTATTAGAAGTATACCTTTTGAATTATTATTAGCGCTCATTATGCACCTATATCAAAAAAAAATTGTATAGAATATTTAATTATTTCTTTAATTTAGAAGAAAATAGAAGAGCTTCGTTTGAAAATTTTGACTTATTTTCTTCAATAAAATCTTTCATTAATTTTACTTTTTCTTCTTCAAATTCAGTGACTTTCCTTTTGCTTAAATCTATATATAGCGATATCCACTCCATAGATGCTGAAAGTTTGTTAGTTTTTTGAGAAATCATTTCCATTTTTAAATGTAATCTTTTTTTATCATGATCAAAATAAGTTAGATTAACATCAACCATTTCTCCCTCTTTTATCTCATTTAAATATTTAGTATTAGTTTCAACAACCATTGTGCTTCTATGTAAATCTTTTGCTGCTGTTCCACCCATTTTAAATTTTTCAAGAGCAACTTCCCATGCTTGATCAAAAACAAGTACATAATAAGCCATGTTCATATGATTGTTGTAATCAACCCATTCCTTTTTTACTTCGAAAGTTTTTAATAACACTTTATGATCTTGTTAATGAAGACTGTAATTCTTGATTTGAAATGTATCCCTTTACATTTCCACTTTTATCAACCACTTCACAATTTGAATCAGAACAGACAATTTTTGGTAAAAAATCTTCTATAAATTCATCTTCATTTACTTTTATTAAGTTTGATTTATCTATGTCATTTGCTTGATCAGCAGTTTTCATAATAATCTTCGCCTTGATAACTTTTGCTCTGTTTACATCTTTTACAAATGCTTTTACATAATCATCAGCAGGGTTCATAATAATTTCCTCTGGGGTTCCAACTTGAACTAATTTTCCAGAATTTAATATCCCGATGTGGTCTCCCAATCTTAATGACTCATCCAAATCATGTGTAATAAATACAATAGTTTTTTTTAGTTGTGCTTGAAGATCAATCAATTGTTTTTGCATATCACTTCTAATCAGAGGATCTAGAGCGCTGAAAGCTTCATCCATTAACATTATGTCTGTATCTGTCGCTAATGCTCTTGCTAAACCAACACGTTGCTGCATTCCTCCTGATAACTGAGCAGGGTATTGATTTTCAAAACCAGTTAGACCAACTGCATCAATTTTTTCCATTGAGATTTTGTTTCTTTCATCCTCAGTTTTTCCTTGCATTTCTAGTCCGTAACCAACATTTTGAATTACTGTTTTATGCGGGAATAAACCAAATCTTTGAAACACCATGCTCATTTTATGTCTTCTAAATTCAATAAGTTTATCTTTATCAAGTGACATTACATTCGTGCCCTCAACTAAAATTTCACCATCAGTTGGATCGATTAGTCTATTTAAATGTCTTATTAGTGTTGATTTTCCTGATCCTGATAAACCCATACAAACAAAGGTTTCTCCTTCTTCAATTTTAAGAGAAACATTATCTAATCCAACGGTATGACCAGTTTGCTCTAAAATTTCGTCTTTCGTTGCACCATCTTTTACCATTGGCAGCACAGAAGAAGGGTTGTTTCCAAAAATTTTGTATACGTTGTTGATCTCAATTTTTGACATGATGTAATGTTCTAACAGTTACAATCATCATATGTAAAACAAATATTATACAACTTATAATTGTTTTAAGAAATAACAGTTGTATTTATTTGCTTTTGCTTATTTTTTAAATAAAAATTTTATATATGGCGCAAACAGATAAAGATGTGCGACTAGAGTTGTCTGCTCTCTATAGAATTTTGCATATGTACGGCATGACAGACCTTGCTAATCAATGTGCCGGAGCAAGATCTGCTGAAGATAAGAATTGTTCTTTTGTTCATCCATATGGAATGTTTTATGAAGAAATTACTGCTTCATCTTTAGTTAAAATTGATCAAAACGGAAAAAAATTAGACTCAGATGGACCTTGGTTAAACGATGGATGTATTAATCTTGCTCAATGGATTTTTAATAAAAGAGACGATGTAAATTTTTATGTTCATGGACATGCCAACGATGTGATGGCAGTTGGTGGCACTAAAGAGGGTTTAATGTATCTCTCGCAGGCTGCAGTTTATTTAAATCATCTTGTTGGATATATTGATTATGAATTTGTTGAGGACAAAGAATTTGGAAGCAAGTTTGAAAACCTAATTAGCAAACACGATATTTTGATTACTAGAAATCATGGATATTATACAGTAGGAAAAACTGCTGCAGAAGCATTTTTCAGAGCTTATTATCTAGAGCAAGCATGTTCAGTTCAGGTAAAAAACCTTGCAATGGGGTTAAACAAACATGAAATAGACAAACAGAAAGCTGCGTATTTTTGGGAAAACATGAGTGACTCTGATGATTATAATTATGATGGAAAAACGGAGTGGGCTGCTTTATTAAGAAAACTAGATAGAGAACATTCAAATTATAAAAATTAATGGAACAAAACTTTACAATCACAAATATAACTAAAAATTCTACAAATTTAGAAGTTGACTGGAGCGATGGAAAAAAAAGTAAATTTAATTATTTATGGCTAAGAGACAATTGTCCAACTGCACATGACAAAGACTCACGTCATAGAATGTTTAATATTTTAAAAGTATCAAACAAAATTAATCCAAAAAAATTTGCAGTAAATAATGAAGGCAAGCTTGAAATTGAATGGAGTGAAGGTGACCATATAAGTTATTATGACCAAAATTGGTTAAGAGAAAACTGCTATACGATAAAAAATAATTTAGAATACAAATCTCCATATCAACTTTGGGACAACTCTTTACAAAATGACCTGAAGTCAATTGAGATTGAACATGATGAAATTATGAGTTCATATGAGGGACTTGTCAGATGGTTAGAGCTCTTACACCACACTGGAATTGCTATAGTTAAAAATGCTCCAACTGAAAATAATTCTGGCTTTAAAATTTTAAACAGAATTAGCCATACTAGAGAAACTTTTTTTAAAACACCTTTTGAAGTAATTAATATTCCTAAACCAAATAATTCTGCTTACACAGCACATGCCCTAAGAAATCATATGGATTTACCATGGTTTGAAACACCACCTGGTTATCAATTTCTTCATTGTTTAGTTAATTCTGCAACAGGAGGAGACTCATCCGCTGTAGATGGCTTTGCAGTTGCAGATTATTTAAGAAAAAATGAGAAAGAAATATTTGATACGCTAGTAAACGTTAATTTAAAATTTAGAGATATGGATTATACACAAGAGTCTGTTAGAAGTTATTACGCACCCGCGATATCTCTAACAAAAGATAATGATTACCATGATATTCGGTTTAGCGTTGCAACTATGGATGCTTTAGACTGTCATCCTGATTTGATGGATAAAGTTTACAAAGCTCATCATCGATTTGGAAATTTAATCCATGACGATCAATTCCAGATTAAATTTAGATTAGGACCAGGTGATATTTTTTCTTTTAACAATAGACGATTATTACACGGCAGAACTGAATATGATCCAAACTCAGGACATAGACATTTACAAGGTTATTACATGGATCGAGATGAAATTATTGGGAGACTAAGATATTTAAAAAATTCTGTTAACTCCAACCAGTAACATTCTTTACTTCAAGATATTCCTCAAGGCCCCAAACACCCCCTTCTCTCCCATTACCTGATTGTCTGTAACCACCAAATGGAGTTCCGGCATCTGCTCCATTTCCATTTATGTAAACACATCCAGATCTTAATTTTTTAGCAACTCTGTGTGCTTTCTCTCTATTTTCAGTTTGCAAATAATTTCCGAGACCATAAGAAGTATCATTCACAATATTGACTGCCTCATCTTCAGTCCCAAATGGAATTATAGATAATACAGGTCCAAAAATTTCTTCTTTAGCAATTCTCATTTCATTAGTTACATCTGTAAATATAGTTGGTTTGATGAAGTACCCTTTGTTCAAACCGTTTGGTAACTCAGGTCCACCTGCTGCAAGAGTTGCGCCTTCAGAAATTCCACTTTCAATAAGATTTATAATTTTATCATATTGAATTTTAGAAATTACTGGTCCTATATGATCTCCTTTTTTTGAAGCTTGATCTACTTTAATTTTGTTTGCTTCATCAACAGCTTCTTTAACAGCTCTTTCGTAAATTGATTTTTCAACAAGCATCCTTGTTGGTGCATCACAAGATTGACCAGAATTGCTCATTACATTTCGAATGCCATCTCTTACTGCATCTTTATAACTATCAGCAAAAACAATATTTCCACCTTTTCCACCTAATTCAAGACAAACTCTTTTAATTGTTTCAGCAGCATTTTTTGAAATTAATCTTCCTGCTCTTGTTGAACCTGTGAAAGAAACCATATCAATATCAGGGTGGCTTGAAATGTGGGTTCCCACTCCTGCACCGTCTCCATTTACCAAATTAAATACACCTTTTGGAAAACCTACTTCATCAATCATTTCTGCAAATAGCATTCCAGAAATAGGAGCAATTTCTGATGGTTTTAAAATCATTGTACATCCAGTTGCAAATGCAGGAACGACTTTTAAAGCAATTTGATTAATTGGCCAATTCCACGGTGTGATTAATCCACAAACTCCAATTGGCTCATAATAGATATGATTATTTGATTTATTATCAAAGTGTTCATCAAATTTAAAATTTTTTAATCTTAAAATAAAATCATCTAAATGATCTTTCCCTGAAGCTGTTTGAACATCTGTTGCCCAATCCATTGGTGCACCCATTTCAAGAGAAATAGCCTCAGCCATTTCATTAAATCTTTTTTTATAAACTGATGATAATTTTTCAAGTAAACTGAGCCTTTCTTTCTTGCTAGTTTCTTTCCAAGTATTAAAGGCATTTTTTGCTGATTTGACAGCTAAATCTGTATCCTCTTTTGAACCTAAAGAAATAACAGCAAACGGATCTTCATTGCATGGATTAATGACTTCAAGATCATTTTTTTTAATTGGATCAACCCACTGACCATTTATGTAAAATTTTCTTTTATCTAACATTTTTTATCTTAACACATTAATTAAATTTCATATCCTTTTTCCTCAGGTTCGCTATCAACCAACTCATCAGGAAAACCATTAGCTCTAAAATTAATATTATTTAAATCCTCCATCCTTTTCACAATCATTGATGACCAAGCTCTAGAACCATATTTTTTTTGACCATCTTTGAAAATTTCAACTATTTGTGGAGAAATTTCTAAAGGAGCATTTATTTTTTTTGCAAGATTATCAAATAGACTTGTGTCTTTTAAAACCAAATCCATTGTAAAGTTTATATTATAAGATCCATTTAATATAACCTGACTTTCAGTTTCATGCACAAATGAATTACCAGAGGAAATAGCAATCCCTTTATAAGTTTTTGCTAAATCTAAATTAGATTTTTTTGCTACAGTCCAAGCCTCACCTAATGCAACTAAATGCGCAGATGCTAGATAATTTGTAATTACTTTTAATACACTTGCTGTACCAAGCTCACCAGTGTGCAATATTTTTCTCCCCATAACAGTTAATACAGGTAAAATTTTTTCAAATGCTTTTCTTTCTCCACCCACGAATATAGAAATATTACCTGTTGCTGCTCTATGACATCCGCCACTAACAGGTCCATCCATAGGTATAGCTTTTTTTTCTATCACTTTTTTTCCAATTCTTTTTACCTCATTTTCGTCTGTGGTACTCATTTCTAACCAGATTTTATTCTCTGACAGTCCATTTATAATTCCGTCATCAGCCTCCATCACTTCAGCGGATACTTCAGGGGAAGGAAGAGATGTAATTATTAAATCAGTTTTTTCTGCTAATTCTTTTGGTGATTTTGCTACCTTAGCACCTAAGTCTTTTAGAGGATTTGTTAAATTTTCATCTATATCTCTTACTGTAAGATCAAAGTTATTTCTTAATAAACTTCCAGCAAGTTTTCCTCCAACATTACCTAAACCAATAAATCCAATTTTCATTTTATTTCCTCTTCCTTTTTGTTTTTTGTAAATACAATTAAAATCACACCAACTATGATTATTGTACCACCTATAAATAATTCTGAAGTTGGCTTTTCACCTAAAAGAAATATTGCTGCCAATAAACCGGTTGGTGGTATCCCCATAGTTACAATAGGTAGAACTTTATAAAGTGGGTTATTTTTTAAAACATAATAGAAACAACCGTATGTAATTGGTTGCATGATGAAACCAATATAAATAGCAATAATCCAATGATCAAATTTTGCATTCGTTAGATAATTAATTGTATTTCCATCAATTATCGCAGATGACATTACTAATATTGGTCCAGAGAATAATGCTAACCAAGCAACTAAAGCTAGAGGATTTATTTCTTTACTTAAAGGTTTAACCATAACTTGTCCAAGAGCCCATACAGCAGATCCTAAAATCGTAAGTCCAATTCCAATAAATTTTCCATCCAAGTTAGGAGATCCAGTTAAAATATAAACACCAACAAATGCGATAGCTATACCAATCAAAGCTCTGATCGTTGGTTTTTCTTTAAGCATGAAGTAAGCAAAAATAACTCCAAACGGAACTTCCATCTGAACCAAAAGAACTGCTGAAGATGCATCAATTAAATCTAAACCTGTATATGTAATGCTATATTGTAAAGTATTAGCCACTAATGATGCAGCAAAAATTCTTTTTAAATATCCTTTTGGAATTGGAAACCACCAAATTAACAATGAAGCAGCAAATGTAAATCTGATACCCATTAAAAGAATAGGAGGAAAAGACTCAAAAGCTGGTTTAGCTATAACAAAACCAAAGCCTAAAAAAATAGGCACCAAGGATGCTACGAAAGTATCTTTTATATTCATACCTATTTTTTATATTAATGATTATTAAAGAACTTCTGATATATTCAACTTTTAAAATATGAATTCAACAAAAATAGATCCTAAATACATTACGAAATCTAATCCAAGAATTGGACTTATTGCGCTTGCAAGTGATTTTATGATTGAAAGAGATTTTATAAACGTAATTAAAGATAGAGAAGTTGATTTTTTTGTAAATCGTATCGAATGCTACAACCCACTAACAAAAGAAAATTTGATCAAAATGTCGAGCAAAGTTACTGAGGTAACAAAAGATATATTGCCTGATCAAGATATCGATTGTGTTGTTTATGGCTGTACATCTGGAACAATAGCTGCCGGTTATGAATCTATAGAGAAAAAAGTAAAAGCTGCAAAACCTATGGCAGAAGTGACAACTCCAAGTACTGCTGCAATCAAAGCTTTAAAGAAATTAAATATAAATAAAATATGTCTATTTACACCTTATAGCAAAAAACTTAACGATGAAGTTTTGGAATATTTTAAAGGCGAAGGATTTGTAATTACTTCAAATTCTTACTTTGATATAGAGGCTGATTACGATATTGGAAAAGTTGATCAGAATTATTTATATAATGTTCTATCTGAAATAGATTTAAATGGGGCAGAGGCACTCTTTGTTTCTTGTACCGCTTTACCAGTATTACCAATAATTGATAAATTAGAGAAAAAATTAAATACTACAGTTTTATCTAGCAACCAGGCTTTAATTTGGGATACGCTTGTTAAAATAAACAAAAATAATTCTGTCGAAGGATTTGGTAAATTATTTAAAGAAAATTAATGCTTTTCACAAAAGAAGAATACAAGCAAAGATTAAAAAAAGTTAAAAAAATGATGCAAGAAAAAGGCATCGAACTTTTAATCTCACATGACACTAACAACATGAATTACCTAACAGGTTATGATGCTTGGTCTTTTTATTATGCGCAATGCGCTATTGTGCATATAGATGCAGATGAACCTTTATGTTTTGTTAGAGCTCAAGATGCAGGCGGCGCATATATAAAAACTTATTTAAAAGATGAAAATATTTTAGTCTATGACGAAAATTATATTCATACATGGCCCAAACATCCTTATGACTATTTAGTAGAAATTATAAAAGAAAGGAAATGGGATAAGTTATGCATTGGATTAGAAATGGATGCGCATTACTTCACTGCGTTTTGTTATGAAAAAATAAAGCAAGGGTTGCCTAACGCAAAAATCAAAGATAGCGATCGTCTAGTTAATTGGGCAAGGTTAGTAAAATCAGATGCCGAAATAGGTTTCATGAAATCTGCTGCAAAAATTTCAGAAAAAGGAATGAAAACTGCAATGGAAATTATTAAACCAGGTGTCAGACAGTGCGATGCGGTTGGTGAAATTCAAAAAACTTTATTTTATGGAACAGAGGAATTTGGAGGTGAATATTCTAGTATTGCAACTTTACTTCCAACAGGAAAAGGTACTTCAGCTTCACATTTAACAGCAACACAAGATAAATTTGTAGAAGGTGAGGCTACAATTATTGAATTATCTGGTGTTTATAAGAGATATCATGCTCCAATGGCGAGAACAGTTTTGTTAGGAAAGCCTAATCAATTAAAGATTGATACAATGAATAAAACAATCGAGGCTTTAAATGCAGGCATAAGTCAAATTAAACCTGGCAATACAGCAGATGATGTTGCTCAAGCTTTTTGGAAAATATTAGATAAATACGGAATAGAAAAAAAATCTAGAACAGGCTATTCGATAGGAATTGGTTATCCTCCTGATTGGGGTGAACATACGCTTAATATTTATAAGGGAGATATGACAATACTTGAGCCTAATGTTTGTTTTCATATGATAGCAGTGATGCAGTTTGGTGATTGGGGTGTTGAAGCATCTGAGGCAATAAGAGTTACAGAGAATGGATCAGAATTGTTCTGCAATTTTCCAAAAGAGCTTCATATTAAGAGTTAATTAGCTATTGAAATCTATTTACACAAATGTTTTATATTCACCTTTATGTCTAAAAATCCAGAGTTTGTAAAATTTGACAAAGTAGATAAAAGTTATGACGGTAAAGTTCTTGTCGTTAAAGATCTTCAATTAGATATTGCAGAAGGTGAGTTCATAACTATGCTTGGTCCATCTGGTTCAGGTAAAACAACTTGTTTGATGATGTTAGCTGGATTTGAAACGCCAACTCACGGTGAAATATTATTAGATGGAAATATAATTTCTAACATTCCTCCGCATAAGAGAGGTATTGGTATGGTTTTTCAAAACTATGCATTGTTTCCACATATGACAGTATATGAAAACTTAGCGTTCCCATTAAGAGTAAGAAAAGTTGAAAAAGATGAAATAGATAAAAAAGTTGATAAAGCTTTATCGATGGTTTCACTTAACGGTTTTGAAACCAGAATGCCAGCTCAGCTATCAGGTGGTCAACAACAAAGGGTAGCAGTTGCGAGAGCATTGGTATTTGATCCAGCAGTTGTTTTAATGGACGAACCTTTGGGTGCATTAGATAAAAATTTAAGAGAAAGTATGCAATATGAAATTAAACATATTCATGAAAGTATTGGTGTAACAGTTGTATATGTAACTCATGATCAAAGTGAGGCATTAACCATGTCAAACCGAATAGCTGTATTCAATGATGGAAAAGTACAACAACTTTCAAATCCTGCAGAATTATATGAAAAACCAGTGAATTCTTTTGTTGCAGAGTTTATTGGTGAAAATAATACTTTTAACGGAGAAATAGTAGATATTGATAAAGATAAATGTAAAGTTAAATTAGCTAATTCAGAAATATTAGCTAATCCTATATCAGTAAAGTCTAAAGGTGAAAAAACTACTGTTTCATTGAGACCTGAAAGAGCATTGATAAATCCAAGTGAAAAAATGGATAATATGTTTACTGGTAAGATTGAAGAAGTAATTTATCACGGAGATCATACAAGGGTAAGATTGAATCTTTTAGGAAGCTCTGAGTTTATTCTTAAAGTCCCTAACAGCACATCCAATTTAGAATTAAAAGTTAGTCAAGATATAAATATTGGATGGAATAGTATTGATGCTAGAGCATTAGACCCAAAATAATCTCATTTAAAAATATATATGTTTAATACATGTATCTAACGACAAAATCAGCTGTTGACTTAATCATCCCTATTTGTTGTACTTTTACTTATATAAATTAATTTATATTAACGTTTAAACGGAGGAATAATGAGAAAAATAAGTAAATTATTACTTGCTCTTTCTTTTGTTGTATCTCTAACATCTTCAGCCTTTGCTGTAACTGTAGCATCATGGGGTGGAGCTTATACAGAGTCTCAAAAGCTAGGGTATGGTGATCCGACTGCAAAAGCACTTGGAGTAGAGATCAACTGGGTTGACTATTCTGGTGGTTTGTCAGAGATCAAAGCACAAAAAGAGGCAGGTGCTATCACTTGGGATATTATAGACTTATTCGCATTCGATACTATTAATGGATGTGATGAAGGTTTATTTGTTAAATTTGATTTTGACAAAGATTTCCCAGCAGCACCAGATGGAACCCCAGCGAGTGAAGATTTCTTCGCTCCAATGCCGAGTGAATGTGCTGTAGGTAACATTCTATATTCTTGGAACTATGCTTATAACAAAAACAATGTTAACGGCACTCCAAAAACTATTAAAGATTTCTTTAATACTAAAAAGTTTCCTGGAAAAAGAGCTATCTATAACAGCGCTTTAACTAATTTAGAAATTGCACTAGCTGCAGATGGAGTTAAATTAGGAGATGGTGGAACTAGAGTTTATAGAAAACTTTTAGAAGATGGCGGAATTGACAGAGCGATGAATAAAATCAAAGCATTATGTACAGATCCAAATGGTGGATGTGTATTCTGGTCAGCAGGTGCTCAACCACCAGAACTTTTAATGAGTGGTGAAGTTGTAATGGCAACAGGCTGGAACGGAAGATTCTTCAACGCAATAGTTGGTGAAGGTGCACCACTAGTACAAGTATGGGATGGTCAAGGTCTTGATTACGAATACTTTGCACTTGTGAAAGGTGGACCAAACGAAGCTGATGCTAAGAAAGCTCTTTCTATGATGACTAACACAGAAATGTTAGCTGGTAGTGCAAAGTATATTGCTTATGCACCATACAGAAAATCATCACTTGATGTAATTACTGCTGGTGAGCCGTGGTATAAAGATGGTAAAACTGAAATGATGCCACAAATGCCAACAGCTCCTGCAAACACTAAAAATTACTTCTTAGTAGACCCATTCTTCTGGGCTGATAATAACACTGAGATCAGTGAGAAGTGGGAAGCAATGAAAGCAGGACTATAATTTCAGTTTTAAACACTGAATTTATATAATATATTTAGGGCGGTTATTGTTAACCGCCCTATTTTTTTATGAGCTCTGAAACTAAACAAATTTTAACAACTGACGGCATTCCTCTAGAGGTCAGTCTAAAAAAAGCAGAGAAGAAAAATAAAATAAAAGCCTTTCTTCTTGTTGCTCCATTACTATTATTTTTAGTTATCACTTATATTTTTCCAATAGGCGATATGTTTATGAGAAGTGTTGATGATAAAATGATTACCAACATGCTCCCTAAAACTTTTAAAGCTATGGAAAAATGGGAAAATTTAGAAGAGCTACCTCCAGAGGAGGTTTATCAGAGTTTTTATGAGGACTACAAATTACTTGCTGAAAATCAACAGCATGGAAAATTAGGACAAAGATTAAATAAAGAAAAAAATGGTTTTAATACAATTACCAAAAAGCTTTTTAGACAAATTAAAAGAAAAAAAATTGATGAAAGTATTAGTATAAAAGAACAAATTAATAAACTTCATAAAAGATGGAGAAATGTTGAATACTGGCTAGCAATTAAAAGAACTGCTCCTCCTTATACTGTAGCAAAATATTTGAAAGGGATGGATATGTACTTTGATTCTGATGGCAGTATAACCCAAGTAGAAGAGGATAGAAGAATTCATAGAATTTTATGGCTTAGAACCTTAGAAATAGCATTTTTTGTTACACTTTTTAGCTTTTTTATGGGTTATCCAATAGCTCATTTACTGGCAACACTTCCTATGAAGTACAGCAACTTGTTGATGATTTGTGTATTACTCCCATTCTGGACATCCTTGCTTGTAAGAACTGCAAGTTGGATGATTTTGTTGCAGCAACAAGGTTTGGTAAACGATTTCTTTGTAATGATTGGTTTGGTCGGAGATGATAACAGGCCAGAGATGATGTACAATAAAGTTGGAACTTACGTTGCGATGACACAAATATTATTACCTTTTATGGTTCTACCTTTGTACAGTGTTATGAAAACAATATCACCAAGTTTAATGAGAGCAGGAAAATCATTAGGTGGAACACCTTTCGTTGCTTTTTGGAAAGTTTACTTTCCTTTAACAATTCCAGGAATAGGAGCTGGATGTTTGTTAGTTTTTATTTTAGCGATAGGATACTACATAACCCCAGCTTTAGTTGGTGGAGCATCAGGAACTTTAATAAGTAATCAAATTGCATTTCATATGAAGACAACTCTTGATTGGAGTTTTGCATCAGCAATGGGATTAATGCTTTTGACAGGAGTTTTGGTTATTTATTGGATTTATAACAAATTGGTTGGAGTTGATAACATTAAATTAGGATAATTATGGCATTACCAAGTTACACAGAAACTAGATATAGAATTTGGCATTATATTTATCTTACAATTTGTACCTTTGTTTTTTTCTTTTTGATTGCACCTTTATTTGTAATTTTTCCTTTGTCGTTTAATGCAGAAGAATTTTTAGTTTTTTCTGAAGGAATGAAAAATCTTGATCCAGATGCATTTTCTCTAAGATGGTACAAAGATATGATTTATGGAACAAAAAATCCCTGGGGTCTAGCTGCAAAAAATAGTTTTATAATAGCAATATTTGCAACTATTGGATCAATTATTTTAGGAACACTTGCTGCTTTAGGATTAAGTAGCAGACACATGCCTTATAAAGGATTAATAATGGCAACTTTAATATCACCCATGATTGTTCCTTTAATTATTTCAGGTGTAGCAATTTTCTTTTTTATGGCAAAAGCTGGTTTGGCAGCAACTCATACAGGAATAGTATTAGCTCATATAATACTTGGAACACCATTTGTGGTTATAACGGTAACAGCTACGCTTTCAGGTTTTGATCATAGTGTTACGAGAGCTGCTGCAAGCTTAGGCAGTAACCCAGTTAATACATTTATGAAGATAACATTACCTTTAATATTACCTGGAGTAATATCTGGAGGGCTGTTTGCATTTGTAACATCTTTTGATGAAGTTGTAGTTGTACTATTCTTAGCAGGTTTAGAAAATACAACTATCCCAATACAGATGTGGACTGGTTTGAGAGAACAACTAAGCCCGACAATTCTTGCAGTTGCCACATGTTTAATTCTTTTATCTACCTTGATATTAATTAGTGCAGAGTTATTAAGAAGAAGATCTGAGAGATTAAGAGGAATAAATAGATAATTTACCAGAATAAATTATTCATATATAGAAGTTGCTATGGAAATAAAAAAAGTTGTAGTCATTGGATCTGGCACAATGGGAAGTGGGATAGCGGCTCACTTATGTAATGCAGGTGTACCAGTTACTCTTTTAGATTTAACAACTGAAATTAGTGAAAAGGCCAGAGAAAGAATTCATAAATCTAGACCTCCTTTGCTGATAGATAAAAGAAAAATTAACAATATTAATGTTGGAAATATTGAAGAAAATTTTGACGTAGTAAAAGAAGCAGATTGGGTGGTAGAGGCAGTAGTAGAAAGAATTGATATTAAACATAATATTTACGAGAAGATTTTTAAGAACAGAAAAAAAGGTGCAATAGTTTCATCAAATACATCATCAATTCCAATTAAAGTTCTATCAGAAAAACTAAATGACGAAGAAAAAAAAGATTTTTGTATCACTCACTTTTTTAATCCAGTTAGATATATGGGGTTATTAGAAATTGTTAAAAACGAAAATAATGACTTAAATAAAATTAATTCTTTGAAGAAATTTTGTGAAGTTGAGCTTGGTAAAGGAGCTATAATTTGCAATGATACTCCAGGGTTTTTAGGTAATAGAATTGGTGTTTACGCTATGCAGGTTGCTATGACGGAAGCATTCAAAATGAAACTTTCAATAGAAGAAGCCGATGCAGTATTCGGTAGACCAATGGGAATCCCAAAAACAGGAGTCTTTGGATTATATGATCTCATAGGAATTGATCTGATGGCTGATGTGTTAAAAAGCTTTATCAAAGAACTTTCTGATAAAGATGAATTTCAAATTGTTGCAAAAGAAATTCCATTAGTAAAAAAATTAATTGATACTGGCTACACTGGACGTAAAGGAAAAGGTGGCTTTTATAGAATGAACAAAAGTGGAGATCAAAAAATTTTAGAAGCAATCAATTTAGAAACAGGAGATTATTCAGCAACAAAAAAAATAGATTTAGGAATTGAGACTGTTGATATTAATAATTTAATTAATCGAAAAGATAAGTTTGGCGAGTATGCCTGGGTTGTGATTTCAAAAATAATTAAATATGCCTCTTCACTTGTTCCAGGAATTACTGATAAGTTTAATGATATTGATGAAGCCATGAGACTTGGTTTTAATTGGGCAATGGGTCCTTTCGAAATGTTGAGATCTATAGGAGTTAAGAATTTCTTTGAAAGAATTGACAACTTTGAAAATAACAAATTTTTAGAAAATTTATCAAAAACAAAAGATGAAAATTTTTATGGTGAAAGACAACTTTATACAGATATTCAAACCTTAGGAAAAGTAAGACCTTCAGCAATTAAACTAGATAAAAATAATTCAGCTGAAATTCATCGATTTAAAGATTTTAATATTGTTGAATTTACAACAAAAGCTTGTGCATTAGATTATGATTCAATGGATGCGCTGAAAAATGCAACCGACAAACCTTTAATTGTAATTAATGAAAGTATGCAATTTTCGGCAGGTGTGAATTTAAGTTATACAATGAATTTTGCTGACAAAAGTGATTTTAAATCAATAGAAAAATTTATAAAATATTTTCAAGATACCTGTAAAACTCTAAAATACTCAAAATATCCAGTTGTATCCGCTCCATCTGGACTTACTCTTGGAGGAGGATTTGAAGTTTTGGTTCAAAGTAATTTTGTTGCCTCACATACAAATTTAGTTGTTGGATTAGTTGAAACTATTGTTGGATTAGTTCCAGCAGGAGGAGGATGCAAAGAAATGTTATGGAGATGGTCACAAGCAGAGGAAGCAAAATCAGATCCAGATTATGCGCCACTAAAAGTTTTTGATATTATTGGTTATGCTAAAACAGCTACATCACCAATAGAAGCTGAGCCATTAAAGTATTTAAGACCAGAGGATAAAAAAATAATGAACAGAAACAGCCTTTTTGAGGAAGCAAAAAAGTTAATTGATCAAAATACTGATTTTGTTCCTCCAGAAGAGTGTAAGTTTAAACTTTCTGGAAAACCATTGAAAGATAAAATGATCAAGGTTTTAGAGAAATTATATAACGAAAAAGTAATCTTTGATCATGGCATGTTTGTTGGGACTGAGCTTGCAAATGTTTTGAGCGGTGGAGACACATCTATTGAAAAAGTATTATCAGAAGATGATTTATTCAAATTAGAGCTGGACTCTTTTATGAGATTAATTGAAACAAAACAAACTCAAGATAGAATTAAACATACATTGCTAACCGGCAAACCTTTAGTTAATTAGAATTCAACAATCTAAATGTTTTAATATAATCAGGTCTTAAAACATAAATTGCTTTATTACCTGTTTTAATTTTAGTTAAAATATCTAAACCGTAAACCACCTTACCTATTGGAGTATACTCGCCTTGATAAATTGGAATTTCTTTCAATGTAATAAAGAATTCACTATCCTCTGTATCAAATTCTGTTGTTCTAGCAAAACCCACACTTCCTTCCGTAAATTTGAAATCATTATTCAATTCAGATTTTAACAATCCTAATCCAGAGTTACCGCTACCAATTTTGGAATAATCTAAATTATTTATATTTCCATACTCAATATCTCCAGCTTGTACAAAAGTATTTTCTGAAACTTTGTAAAAAGCAGAACCATCATACATTTTTTTTTCAATTAAAATTTTAAATCTTTCTACAGTTTTAGGAGAAATGTCTGGATAAAGTTCAATTATTACATTTCCGCACTCAACATTCATTACTGCAATATTATTTGGTTCATTAAAATATAGATTGCTTAAATTATTTTTTTCAACAAATAGACATTTATTTTTTAATAAAAAAAAAGATGTAAAAGCAAAAATTGAAAGACAAATCAAAAATATAAATAAAATTTTTTCTGATTTTGATGCTCTAATAGTTTTGATCATAAAATATTTTTGTCTATTTTAGCTAAGTTTAATTTTATATAATTCACTTTTTTACTCAGAATTTTGTCATTATTAATTTTAACTTCGATTGTTTCTTTATCAGTCATTAAAAATGAAAAAATTTCTGCCATATCTTCAGATGGTATAGATTTAGAATATTCTGTCAAAAAGCCGTCAGTTTTTTCATATTGATCTAAATTCAATCTATTAGAGCAAGTTGAACATTCAGCATAATTAAATGAGGCATGATTAAAAGAAGAAAATTTATCTTCATCAAAATATTTTATATGAGTATTTTGAATCATATGAAAAATTTCATGGTGTATCATTCTCTCAAAATATTTTTTGTTAAAATTAATATCTAAAATTAATGTTCTATTTTTAATATCAGGTATTCCTCCAGTATTAATTTCAGAAATGAATAAATTTTCACAAAATACAACATATTTTAATTTAATCTTATTAAGAAAATTAGAATTATATCGATTAAGATTTTTTTCAATTAAAGGAAATTTTGTATTTAGATTATTTATATTAACTTCTTCGCAGGTAATGTTTTTATTTATACCAATTTTAAAATTACCTTTAGCACTTAAATAACGAATGTTATTGTTATTTTTTAATTTATAAATTTCTAAATTTGGAATTTTTAATAAATTATAAATTTCATCAGCGTTTACACAGGAAATTTGAAATATAAAAACAAAAAATATTAAAATTTTCATTAAATTATTATAGACGAATTAGATGAGATAATATTATCTTAGATTATTTAAAAATGAAAAAAGAAAGAAATAAAAACCCTATTCAACCAGTTAGCGGAACTAAAGTTCCAAGATTTGCTGGTCCAAGCACTTTTGCGAGACTTCCTGAGCTTAGAGACGTAGAAAGCTGCGATGTTGCAATTGTTGGCATTCCTTTTGATGCAGGAACAAGCTATAGACCAGGGGCGAGATTTGGTCCCCAAAGCATTAGGCAAGCTTCAAGACATTTAAGAACAAATTATCATCCAAGTTATGATGTAGAACCTTTTAAAATTCAGCAAGTTGCTGATGCTGGCGACATAGCTTGTAATCCATTTAGTATTGATGAAGCAATAAGACAAATTGAAATTGGTGCAACGGATTTGTTAAATAAAGTTGGAGGTATAATTAGCCTGGGAGGAGACCATACTATTGCTGTACCTCTTTTAAGAGCCATTAATAAAAAAAATAATGGACCAGTATCTTTGGTTCACTTTGATGCTCACCTAGATACTTGGGATACATATTTTGGAGCACCCTATACTCATGGCACACCATTTAGAAGAGCTAGAGAAGAAGGTTTGTTTTTAGATGATGCATCAATGCATGTTGGAATTAGAGGTCCACTTTATAGTAGGAATGATATTAAAAACGATGAAAGTTTTGGTTTTAAAATAATTCATTGTGATGAATTTCAAACAGAAGGTACGGATAAGATTGCTGAAAGAATAAAAAATAGAGTAGGAGATAATCCTTTATATCTGTCAATTGATATTGATGTTTTAGATCCTGCATTTGCTCCAGGAACTGGTACACCAGAAATTGCAGGAATGACGACAAGAGAAATGGTTAATGTTCTTAGAGGCTTGTCAGGATTAAATTTAGTTTCTGCTGACGTAGTCGAAGTTTCACCAGCATATGATCATGCCGAGGTAACTTCCTTAGCTGCAGCAACTATTGTTTATGAACTAACTAATTTATTTGCAAAATCATAGATAAAGGATAACGTCTTATCATGTTAAACAAAAAAAATTTTTATATAAATGGTGAATGGATAAAACCAAACAGTGCTGAAGAAATCGCAGTAGTAGATCCTGCTACAGAAGAAAAATGTGCTGTAATTACTTTAGGTAACAAAATTGATATTGATATGGCTGTAAAAGCAGCAAAAAATGCATATGAATCATGGGCCTTCTCATCTAAGGAAGATAGAATTAAATTATTAGAAAAACTTTACGAAAATTACAAAAAAAGATGGGCTGACATTGCAAAAGCCATAACTCTTGAAATGGGTGCTCCAAAAGATTTTGCATCTAAATTGCAAGCAGGTACAGGAGCAAGTCATATTAAATCATTCATAAGATATTTAAAAAATTTTGAATTTGAAAAGCCATTAGGTGATCATGCTCCAAATCAAAGATTAATTTATGAACCAAAAGGTGTTTGTGCGTTGATTACACCTTGGAATTGGCCAATGAATCAAGTTTGTTTGAAAGTAATGCCTGCTATGGCAGCAGGATGTACAATGGTATTAAAACCATCAGAACTTGCACCCTTGTCTTCTATGATACTTGCTGAAATTGTGGATGAGGTAAAGTTTCCAAAAGGAGTATTCAATTTAGTTAATGGTGATGGAGCAACTACTGGTGATGCTTTAACGAGTCATCCAGATATAAATATGATTTCTTTTACTGGATCCACAAGGGCTGGAGCTCTAATTTCACAAAACGCTGCAAAAGATTTTAAAAGGGTAAGTTTAGAGCTTGGAGGTAAAGGGGCAAATATAATTTTTAAAGATGCTGATCCTGAAGCTATAGAAAGAGGTGCTTTTAGATGTTTTAGAAATTCAGGACAATCTTGTAATGCACCTACAAGAATGCTCGTTGAAAAATCTATGTACAACGAGGCTATTGGGAGATTAAAAAAATATACGGAAAATTTTGAGGTAGGTGATCCAAAAAAAGAAGGAGAGCATATAGGTCCAGTCATTTCAGAAAATCAATTCAAAAAAATACAAGCTTTAATTCAAAAAGGTATTGATGAGGGTGCAAAATTAGTTGCAGGAGGGACAGGAAAACCAGATGGTCTAGATAAAGGTTATTTTGTTAAACCGACAGTATTTGCTGACGTTAATAACAATATGGAAGTTGCGAGAACAGAAATCTTTGGTCCAGTTCTATCCGTTATACCATTTGAAACAGAGGAGGATGCAATTAAAATTGCAAATGATACCACTTATGGATTAACAAATTATATTCAATCACAAGATCATGACAAAGTAAAACGAGTTGCCAGAAAATTGAGATCTGGAATGGTTGATGTAAATGGAGCCGGTATTGCAGTGGATGCTCCATTTGGAGGTTTTAAACATTCAGGAATAGGTCGAGAAGCAGGGGAGTTCGGTTTAGAGGAATTCTTAGAAGTTAAGGCTGTAGGTGGTTGGAGTTAATTCACAGTAGACTTTTCTTTTATACCATCAAGAAGTTTCAAACATTTTTTTAGTTCATCTAAAATAATAAATTCATCAATTTTATGAGCTTGTTCAATTGAGCCAGGACCACAAACAACTGTACTAATACCTATTTCTTGAAATAAGCCTGCTTCAGTTCCAAATGAAACTACTTGGCGTGAATTGTCTCCAGTTAAGCTGGATATTAATTCACATGCATCTGAGTTTTCATCTCTATCAAAGCCAACTATCTCTCCAATTATTTCTTTTTCTATTGAGGAATTAGGAAAAACTTTTTTCATTTCAGGTAACAAAACTTCATTTGCATATTTATCTAACTCTTTGTTAAGAAAAACTGCATCCTCTTTTACTACTGGTCTTGTCTCCCAATTAACATGACATTTATCTGCAATTACGTTATGAGCTATTCCACCAAATATACCTCCAATAGATAAAGTAGAATGAGGAGGATCAAATATAGAGTCTTTGGGTGATCTTTCTTTAAGTTTTTCTCTCAATTCAATTAATTTATTAACATATCTTGAGGCATACTCAACAGCACTTACGCCTTTATGGGGTGTTGAACTATGTCCAGCTAAACCTTTAAAATAAGTAGTGTATTCATAACATCCTTTGTGGGCATCGATAATTTTCATATTAGTTGGTTCACCGACAATACAAATTCCATCTTTGATGTGTCTTTTTTTTAATTCTTCAATTAGAATAGGTGCTCCTTGACATGCAGTTTCTTCATCAAAAGTAAATGAGAAATGTATATCTCTATCCAAATTTGACTTTGAAAAAATCGGAGCAAAAGCTAAAGTACATGCAATAAAACCTTTCATATCACATGAACCTCGTCCAAAAAGTTTATTGTCCTTAATTGTTGCTTGGAAGGGATCAGTTGCCCAGCCTTTTGATACAGGAACAACATCAGTATGTCCTGATAAAATTATTGGTTTTTTATTACTGGTATTTTTTGCCTTAATTGTAGCAAATAGATTTACTCTCTTTTTATCATCATCAAATGTTCTAAAAGAGCTAGCACCAAGATCTTTTAAAATGTTATCACAATAATCAATTAGAGAATTATTGTCTTCTCCTGAAATAGTTTTAAAACTAATTAGATCGGTTAATATTTTTATTGAATTTTTGAATAAAAGCTCTGAATTATTTTCTGTACTCATAATTTTCATACATTATATATTAATTATATGAAAGAACAAATTACCTATGATATTTTTGACAAAGTTGATATTAGAGTAGGCACAGTTATTTCTGTAAAAAAAAATGAAAAGGCTAGAAAACCTTCTTTAGTTGTTGAAGTAGATTTTGGAAAAGAAATTGGAATTAGACAATCTTCTGCCCAAATTACTCATTATTATAATGAAGAAAATCTTAAAGGAAAACAAGTAATAGGTGTTTGTAATTTTCCAGAAAAAAATATAGCTGGTGTAGTTTCTCAAGTACTTATTCTTGGCTCAATAGACAAGGAGGGCAAAGTAATTTTGGTCCATCCATCTCAAAAATCTGAGAATGGTTTACCTGTTGCATAAAAATGCACCCAGAAATTTTATCTATAACATTGTTTGGAATTGTAGCCGCTTATTCTCCAGGGCCAAATAATTTTGTAGCATTTTATTCTGGATTTAATTTTGGTATTACTAGAACTCTTCCACACATCATTGGAGTGACTTTTGGTTTCCCCTTTTTATTATTATGTGTAGCTTTAGGTTTAATAAATGTTTTTAAACTTTATCCACTAATTCAAGAAATATTAAAATATCTTGGAACATTATTTTTAATTTATCTAGCATATAAAATATCTTTCTCTAGTTCAAAAAATCAAGAAAACAAAAATAAAAATCCAGTAAAATTTGTAGAAACATTTATTTTTCAGTTTCTAAATCCAAAAGCCGTAATTGCTTCAATTATAATTGTATCAACTTACATTCAAGTAGGAGAAAATTTTGTTAGTCATACGACTCAAATTGTTATATTGGCCCTGTTAGTCTCAGTAACCAGTATTACATTATGGACATTTCTAGGTAAATTCTTTAGGAAATTCGCGACAAATCAGAAATTTATTAATTATTTTAATTATGTTATGTCACTGCTTCTTTTATTAAGCATATTAACTTTTTATTTATAACATGAAACCAGGAAACAAAAATTCTTATAATTCACTTAAAAAAATTTCAATAGATGGTAAGGATTTTAAATATTACTCTTTAACTGAAGCTGAAAAAAATGGTCTAAATGGTATAAGTAAACTTCCTAAATCTCTCAAAGTTTTATTAGAAAATTTATTGAGATATGAAGATGACTTGAGCGTTACAAAGTCTCAAATAGAAGCTGTAAAAAATTGGTTAAAAACAAAAAAATCTAAAACTGAAATTGCTTATAGACCGGCTAGAGTACTCCTTCAGGATTACACTGGTATCCCAGCAGTTGCTGATCTTGCTGCTATGAGAGAAGCTGTAAAAGAAAAAAATAAAGATCCTAATTCTATAAATCCTTTATCGGCAGTAGATCTTGTAATTGACCATTCAGTTCAGGTAGATCAGTCTGCTAAAGCTGATTCATTTGAAAAAAATGTAGATATTGAATTTGAAAGAAATGGAGAAAGGTATTCTTTTTTGAAATGGGGACAACAAGCTTTTAATAATTTTAGGATCGTACCGCCTGGTACAGGAATTTGTCATCAGGTAAATCTAGAGTATTTATCAAAGGTAGTGTGGTCAGAAGAATTCAAAGGAGACAATTATTTGTTTCCTGATACTTTAGTTGGAACCGATAGCCACACTACGATGGTAAATGGATTATCTGTCTTAGGGTGGGGAGTTGGTGGAATTGAAGCTGAAGCAGGAATGCTTGGGCAACCAATATCAATGTTAATACCTGAAGTTATTGGTTTTGAGATAAAAAATAAAATGCCTGAAGGAACTACAGCAACTGACTTAGTTTTAACTGTTGTTAAAATGTTAAGAGATAAAGGAGTTGTTGGAAAGTTTGTTGAGTTTTATGGAGAAGGTTTAAAAAATTTAACACTTGCTGATAGAGCTACAATTGCGAACATGGCACCAGAATACGGTGCTACATGTGGGTTCTTTCCTATTGATGAAGAAACTTTGAAATATTTAAAATTTTCAGGAAGAGATCAGCATACTGTAAATATAGTTGAGAATTACGCTAAGGAACAAGGATTATGGGCAAGTAGTGATTTAGAATTTAGTGACATTATATCTTTAGATATGTCTACAGTTGTTCCAACTATTTCAGGTCCCAAAAGACCTCAAGACAAAGTACTTTTAACTGATGCATCAAATTCTTTTAAAAAAGTATTAAAGGAAGATACAAGCAAAAATGAAAAATCTGTTTCAAAAGTAGCTAATACAGACTACGACATTAAAGATGGTTCTATATTAATTGCTGCAATTACTTCGTGCACAAATACTTCAAATCCAAATGTTTTGATTGGAGCAGGACTTTTGGCAAAAAAGGCAGTTGAAAAAGGTTTACAAGTAAAACCTTGGGTAAAAACTTCTTTAGCACCTGGATCTCAAGTAGTGACTGATTATTTAGAAAAGGCTGGACTAAATACATATTTGGATCAATTAGGATTTAATCTAGTTGGCTACGGATGCACTACTTGTATTGGAAATTCAGGACCACTACCAGATAATATTGTAGAGGCTATCCAAAAAGAAAATATTTATGCAGTTTCAGTTTTATCAGGAAATAGAAATTTCGAGGGAAGAATTTCACCATATATAAAAGCAAACTATCTAGCTTCACCTCCACTAGTTGTTGCATATGCATTAGCTGGACATATGGAAGTTGATTTATACAAAGATCCACTAGGAAAAGATAAAGATGGTAAAAAAGTATTTTTAAAGGATATTTGGCCTTCCAATAAAGAGATAGAAGAAACTTTAAAAGACTCACTTAATGCTGAGATGTTTATACAAAGATATTCAAATGTATCCGAGGGCCCAACTCAATGGCAAAAAATTAAAACCGATAAAAGCAGCATCTACAATTGGGATGAGGGTTCAACATATGTAAAAAAACCTCCATTCTTTGACTCTCTTTCTGATGAACCAGAAGGATTTAAAGAAATAAAGGATGCAAGACCATTGTTAATTTTAGGGGACATGGTAACAACAGACCATATATCACCAGCTGGCAGTATTCAAAAAGATAGTCCAACCGGTGAATATTTTATGGAACATCAGATTTTGCCAAAAGATTTTAACTCTTACGGTTCAAGAAGAGGAAATCATGAGGTTATGATGAGAGGAACTTTTGCAAATATAAGAATCAGAAATGAGATGGCGCCTGGTACAGAAGGCGGTTTTACAAAGTTATATCCAGAAGAAAAAGTTCTTCCTATTTACGATGCCGTGGTTGAATATAAAAAAAGAGGTACCGATTTAGTTGTAATCGGTGGAAAAGAATATGGAACTGGATCTTCTAGAGATTGGGCCGCCAAAGGCACAAAATTATTAGGGATAAAAGCAGTTATTGCAGAGAGCTTTGAAAGAATTCACAGATCTAATTTAATTGGAATGGGAATATTACCTTTACAGTTCATTAATGATGTTAATAGAAAAAATCTCAAATTAATTGGCTCTGAGTTGATTAGCATTATTGATTTAGAGAAGGGCATAAATCCTTCTGACGAGGTAAAGGTAGAAATTAAATATGTGTCAGGCGAAATAAAGAAAATTAAATCTTTATGCAGAATTGATACAAAAAATGAATTAGAGTATTATAAGAATGGTGGTATTCTCCAATACGTTTTAAGAAATATGATTTAGTTATGGACGAAGATTTATCTATTATAAATGCAAATACTAGAAACGAAAAAATTAAAAATTTTTTTATAAATAATAAAAATAAATTAATATTAGGGATAATTGTTATAATTGTTATTATAATAGGTGTTTTTAGTTACGATAAGTATTTAATAGGAAAAAAAAAAGAAATATCAGATAAATTCAACTCAATAACAATAGATTACTCAGAGAAAACAAAAGAAAAGACCAAAAATAATTTAATCGAAATAGTTAACAAGAAAGACCCAACTTATTCACCCCTATCACTTTATTTTATAATTGATAATAATCTTCTAAGTGATCAGGCTAAAGTAAATTCTTTATTTGATACATTGATAAAGGATACTTCATTAGATGATGAGATTACTAACTTAATTATTTATAAGAAGGCACTATACAACTCCGATAATGCTCAAGAAAGTGATCTTTTAAAAATATTAAATCCACTTATTAATTCAAAAAGTGTCTGGAAATCTCATTCTCTATATCTGATGGCAGAATATTTTTATGCAAACAATCAAAAACAAAAAGCTAAAGAATTTTTCAACCAAATAATAGCTTTAGAAAATTCAAATCCAGATATAAGGCTTCAAGCAGAAAAAAGATTGAACAGAGACTTGAGTGAGTAGATTAATTTTTACTATAATTGTTTTATTTTTTTTTAATAACTGTTCATTAAACGAAAACTCTAGAATTTGGAAAGACAAAAAAAATAAATTAGAAACAGATAAAAAAACAACAAAAGTTTTTGTAGAAGATCAAGCAACTGTTAAAGAATTTAATCAAAATTTAAAATTAGATCTATCTTCAATAAAAATAAAGAATAAAAAAAATGATAACCAAAATGACTTAGGTTTACAAAATTATAAAGGTCAATTAAAAAAGATTGGTAGCTTTAAATTTTCGAAATTAGATGAAATTAATCAATTTAATTTTGAGCCGACTTTTTTAAAAAATGGAATAATATTTTTTGATAAAAAAGGTTCAATTATAAGGTACGATAATAATCATAAAGTTATTTGGAAAAAAAATCATTATTCAAAAGCTGAAAAAAAATTAAAACCAAAGCTTAATTTTTTAGTAGATGGTCAAAATCTTTTAGTTGTTGATAGTATAGCAAAATATTATTCCGTAAATATTAGTAATGGAAAATTAAATTGGTCAAAAAATAATGAGTATCCATTCAATTCAAGTATTAAAAAGTATAAAGACAAAATATTTGTTGTCGATTATAAAAATACACTGAGATGTTACAAAATTAAAGATGGCTCTGAATGTTGGAACTTACAAACAGAAGACTCATTTACAATTTCAAATACTAAATATTCTTTAATTATTGTAAATGATAACGTTATATTTAACAATTCCATTGGAGATATTACAGCTGTAAATATTGAATCTGGTTTAATTGCATGGCAACTACCTACACAGAGCAGCTCAATTATAAATGAAACTTATAATTTTAAGACTTCTAAACTAGTATCAGATGGAAATTCCGTATTTTTTTCAAACAATAAAAATCAGTTTTATTCAATTGATATAAAAACAGGAACTACTAACTGGATAAATGAAGTTAATTCAAATATAAAACCTATATTGGTTGAAAACCTAATTTTTACAATTTCTAATGAAGGTTATTTATATTTAATTGACAAAAATAAAGGCAATATAGTTCGAATTACAGATCTATTTCTGAATTACAAAGATAAAAAAAGAAAAAATATTTATCCAATTGGTTTTGTAATTGGGGACAAAAATTTATTTTTAACCAACTCAGATGGTCAGATGATTATAGTCGGGATTGAGGATGGAAAAATAATAAAAATTGAAAAAGTTTCTGGTGGATTAGTATCTGAACCGTTTATATTTAATAACAATTTATATGTAGTAAGAAATGGTTCAATTGTACAATATAACTAAACATGTTCTTAAAATTTTTAGAAAAAATTGGAAGAAAAAAAGTTGTATTAGATAGAGGACCTTCACATCCAAATTTTAAAGAGGCAAAGCCTTGGATGAACCGTTACTATGTTTTGATGAGGTATCGACCTAAATGGTTTCCATTCAATATATTAATTCATGAGATGCTAGCAGATGATCATGGAGAAGGAGTTCATAATCACACATTTCCTTATATCACTATAATTTTAAGAGGCGGTTATTGGGAAACATTAAGCACTGGCAAGTTTTGGCGTCCACCAGGGTATATTGGTTTTAGATCAGCAAATAATTTACATCGAGTAGATTTGGAACCAGGAACCAAACCATTAACTTTATTTATCTCAGGTCCATTTGGTTTAAGGAAAGGACCAAGATCAGAGTATGGTATTGACTTTAAAACTAAAAAAAATTGATGCCAAAAAAATTTGAAAAAGAATTCATATCTTATTGTGAAAATAAAAATTTAGAAGTTAATCCTAATCAAATCAAAGTTATTAAAAAATTAGAGGATTACCATGATAGTAATTACAAATCATTTTTTTCAAAATTATTTTCTAAACAAAAAACTAAAAAAGGATTTTATTTATATGGTGGTGTGGGGGTTGGTAAAACAATGATTTTAAACTTCTTTTATGATTATCTTGAAGAAAAAAAATTAAAAAAGCATTTTAATGAATTTATGTTAGGGTTTCATGATTTTGTCCATGAGCAAAAAGAAAAAAATGAAGAAAATGTAATCAATCAATTTATCAAAAATTTAAAATCAAAAGCTTCATTAGTTTATTTCGATGAGTTCCAAGTAACAAATATTGTTGATGCAATGATTTTAGGAAAACTATTTGAACAAATTTTTAAAGAAGATATTAAAATTATTCTTACTTCAAATACTAAAATTTCTGAACTTTATAAAGATGGTCTTCAACGTGAACAATTTATACCTTTTATAAAAATAATGGAAGATCAGTCCATCGAGTATGAATTAAAAATTGAGGATGATTATAGAAAATCTAATGATAATCAAAAACAAAGATATTTTTTTCCACTTAATAAAGAAACCAATTTTAAGATTAATAAATTTTTTAGAACTATAACAAAGGATAAAAAACAATCTTCTATAAAAATAAATGTAAAGGGAAGAGAATTTAAAATAGAAAACTTTTATGAGGGAATTGTTAGATGTGACTTTAATCAACTTTGTGATCAAAATTTAGGAGCGGAAGATTATTTAGAAATAGTTAAAAACTGTAAATTTATGGTAATAGATCAAATACCTCAATTTAATGATGTAAATTCAAATCAACAACAACGTTTTATCACTTTGTTAGATGTAATTTATGATAAAAATATTTCATTAGCAGTTACAGCTGATATAAATTTAGATCAATTTACCTCTTCAAGATTATTAGAAAAACCATTTAAACGAACTATTAGTCGTTTGTATGAGCTTACATCGAACGAGTATAATTAATGAAACAAGAATTTTACAATCTTCAAATTAAGACCAATGGTCAAAAGTTATATGAATTTACTAATGATACAATTCATTGGATTGGTCAAAATAACTTTAAAAATGGTATTCTTAATTTAAGTATTCAGCACACAAGCGCCTCATTAATTGTTCAAGAAAATGCAGATCCAGATGTACAAAAAGATTTAATAAATTATTTTGATAAATTAGCTCCTATGGATAACAAACTATATGTTCATACTACGGAGGGAAAAGATGATATGCCTGCACATATTAAATCTGCATTAACAAATAATCAAATTTCTCTAAGTGTGAAAGATAGTGAATTGTTGCTTGGAACTTGGCAGGGCATATATTTATTTGAACACAGATTAGAGGCACAAAAAAGAACTATAATTCATCATTTTATTGGAGAATAAAATTAAATTTATTTTTTCTTCAAAGATTGAAACGCTTCAAGAGCTGCAGCTCTAGCTTTTTCATGAACAACAATAGGGCCCGGGTAATCTTTGCCAATAATTGTTTTTATAGCTTCTTGATACTTTAATTCCATTTCCCATGGCTTATGAATTAATTTTTTTGGCACTTTGCTTAATTCAGGAACCCATTTTTTTACATATAAACCTTCCTTATCAAATTTTTCTCCCTGCAAAATCGGATTAAATATTCTAAAGTAAGGTGCAGCATCAGCTCCACAACCAGCAACCCATTGCCATTGAGCTACATTATTTGCTTTATTGAAATCTAATAAACAATTTCTGAAATGTTTCTCACCTTCCGTCCAATTAATTCTTAAATGTTTTACAAGAAAGGAACCAACAACCATTCGAATTCTGTTATGCATCCATCCAGTTTCATATAATTCTCTCATTCCAGCATCCACAATAGGATAGCCAGTCATTCCTGATTTCCATGCCTTTAAAAATTTCTCATTTTTTACCCACGGAAATTTATCAAATTCTTTTCTATAATTACCTTTTAAAAATTCAGGAAAATAATTAATTAAACTATGTGAAAATTCACGCCATCCTAATTCATTGATATATTTCCTATAGCCAATTCCTTTAGATTTTATTTCATTACATTTTTGCCAAATACTACTTACGTGAATTTGACCATGTTTAATGTATGGAGACAATTTTGATGTACCCTCGATTGATGGATAATCTCTAGCTGTTCCATAATCTTTAATTTTTTTTTCAATTAAATTGTTAAGAACTTTTTTCGAATCATTTTCAGAAACTTTCCAGTATTTCTCAAATTTTTTATACCATTTTTTTTTTGGTAAAATATTTTTAGGTTCAACACTATTTTTAAAAAAAGAAATTAATTTAATTTTTTTTTTTACGACATAATTTTTGCTTGGGGGCAAACTAAGATATTTCTCTTCAGCATTTCTCCAGAATGGACTAAATACTTTAAAAGGTGTGCCATCATTTTTAGTTACTTCTTGAAACTCATTAAGAATATTTCCTTTAAAATATTTGAACTCAACTTCGTTTTTTAGAAAAGTATCTCTTATTTTTTTTCCTTTAGCAATTACATCTGGTTCATATATCTTATTCCAATAGACAGAAATATTATCTTTTTTTTTAATTTTTGATAATATATCTATCTCGTCTCCCTCCAATATTTGAAGATTGATTTTGTATTTAAATAATTCTGATTTAAATTCCACTAAAGACTTATATAGCCACCATTTTTGTGCTTCTCTTTTTTTATCAAAATCACTTTTATTATAAATAAACAATGCAATAACGTTATCATGATTTTGACTTGCAAAAGATAGTGCAGGATTATGTTCAATTCTAAAATCTTCTCTAATCCAAAATATCGCATTTTTTTTCATGTGATTTTATTTTCTGCCTTTAGATAGCAGTTGTTTGTAAAGTTTTACATCTGCATTACCTTCGCATCCAATTACCAAAACATTAGAATTTTCGTTAAGTTCTAAAATTTTTTTAATTTTAGTATTATTACAAACGCCTACCAGGCTCATAATACCAGGTGCAGAGCACTCGCCACCAATTATTGAATTTTTACTAAGCTTTTTGTCTTTCAACATCGCTACAGTTTTAGAAATATTTCGATCACTTACAGACACACAACAATTGCTCGTCTTTTTCAAAATTTGCCAAGGAATATATGACATTTCATTACATGACATACCACCCATGATGCTCTCTTTTTTAATTTTAATTTTTTTTAATTTATTGTGTTTTATGCTTTGAAGAACACAATCAGCTCTATCAGGCTCAACAATTATTATCTTTGGAATTCTTTTAAAATATTTTGCAACACCAATAACTACACCAGCAGCCATACCACCAACACCAGCTTGTAAAAAAATATGGGTTATATATTGATTTGTTTGTTTAGAAATTTCTTTGATCATTACGGAATACCCTGCCATAGTAAGTTGAGGGACCAATTTGTAATCTTTTGTTGAAACATCTTGTACAATTTTCCAATTATTTTTTTTTGATAATTTCTTACATTCGTTGAGTGCATTTTCATAATCTCCTTTAACTCTTATTACTTCAGCACCAAATTTTTTAATTTCTTTAACCCGTGTGTCGCTAACGTATTGACTAACAAAGATTTTACATTCTAACCCAAGCCTTTTCGCACCCCATGCTACAGATCTTCCGTGGTTCCCAGCAGTTGCCGAAGAAATGATTATATTTTTTTTTCCTTTAGATATTTTTTCAACAGCATAAGCACCACCCAAAGCTTTAAATGATTTTAAATGAAATCTTTTAGATTCATCCTTATAAAAAACATTGTTTAGTTTTAAATGTTTTTGTAATTTATCAAGTTTTAATAATGGGGTTGGTTTATAATTTTTCCAACTGGAAATTGATTTAAAAGCGTTTGTTAATAGTAATGAAGGAACAAATTTTAAAACATAATTTCTTTTAAAACTAAAATTATTATTTTTTAAAGATTTTGTAAGTGTCCAGTTTTTAATGCTTTTTAAACTCTTCACTTTAACAGTCTAAAGTATTTTGTCTTTCCCACTGAGTTACAGGTTTGGACTTATCGAAGTTTTCTATATTATCAAATTCATTAATTTCAGATTTTCTAAGTTTTATATAACTATTGATTGTTTCTTTTCCAAAAGCGTCATTCATTTCCTTATTATTTCTTAATAGTTCAAGTGACTCTTTAAGTTCATTTGGTAGTTTTGGCAGGTCGGGGTACTTCTTGTAATCTGTGTACATGTTGCAATTTAAAGGTTCACCTGGATCGATTTTATGTTTTAATCCATCCAACCCTGCTGCTAACACACTTGCTTGTAATAAATATGGATTTACAGATCCATCCATCAACCTCAATTCAAACCTTCCAGGGTCTGGAATTCTGATCATATGAGTTCTGTTATTTCCTGTATAAGATATACTACTTGGCGACCAAGATGCTCCGGACTTAGTTGGGGGTGCGTTAATCCTCCTATAGCTATTAATTGTTGGATTAAAAAAAGCAGATAATGAAGAAGCATTTTTAATAACTCCACCTAAAAAATTGTAAGCCATTTTACTTAATCCAAGCTTGTCTGATTTATCTAAAAATTTATTTTTTTTTCCATCCCAAACTGATATGTGGGCATGACAGCCATTACCCGTGAGGTTTTCGAATGGTTTAGGCATGAATGTTGCTCTTAAACCATGTTTTTCAGCTATAGTTTTTACCATATATTTAAAAAAAGTATGCCTGTCTGCCGTTTTTAGACAATCATCATAGTCCCAATTCATCTCAAATTGACCATTAGCATCCTCATGATCATTTTGGTAAGGACCCCATTCCATCTCAATCATGCAATCACAAATCTCTTTGATTAAATCATATCTCCTCATTAACGCTGATTGGTCGTAACAAGGTTTAGATTGAGTGTCTCTCAGATCTGCAATTGAGTTTCCATCTGATGAGATTAAAAAGTATTCACACTCTACACCTGATTTCATCGTTAAATTTTGTTTTTTTAATTTCTTTATTTGATTTTTTAACATTACTCTTGGGGAAGCTTCCACAGGTTTACCGTCCATCCACAAATCAGATGCAAGCCATCCTACTTCTTTATTCCAAGGTAATTGAATTAAACTATCTGGGTCTGGAATACCAAACATATCACTATCTGCAGGAGACATATCTAGCCATGCTGCAAAACCAGCAAATCCTGCCCCAGCAGTTTGCATTTCTTTAATAGCATGAACAGGAACAAGTTTTGATCTAAGTACACCAAAAAGATCAACAAAACTTATTAAGAAGTATTTTATTTTTTTTTGTTTTGCTATTTTAAATAAGTTTTTAGCCATTACTAAGGCTACCACAATTATTTGAAAAATGAAAAGATAGTTTCTTTATAATAAATAAAATTAACTAAAATTATCAGGATAATTGCAAGAATTACTCCATACTTCGCTTTTGGAAAAGCAACACCTCTCATTTTACTCGGTCTTAGTTGTTCGTTTTTGTCTTCACTCATTTAAATCATTAAAAAAGGGCGCTACAATTTTGTAGCGCCCAAATTTTATTTTACCATTCAGTAATATTACTTTTATGGTCGTTAGCACTGTGTCTTTTTCTGGATAATGCGTTCAGCTCATCACTTTCAGATTTGCTTGTAATTACAGTCCATCCTATCCACACAGCAATTAACAAAAGAACTAGTATAAATTCACTAGATCCAGCTCCAGGATAAACCGATCCGCCAACTTCTTCAGCAGGTTTATTAAGATGATCTATCCAGTTTGATACTGTTGCCATATTTTTCTCCTTTACCTGGTTGCTGATGAAACTGCTTTTTCGTCCTCTTTAGCACTTTCCATCATTTCATAGTCTAGTCCAGCTATTTCAACTTCTCGTGGGATTCTTAATTTACCCATACCATTAAGAACTTTGGCGATGATATAGCCAGGTATTAATCCTAAAACAAAGAACATTATTATTGCTCCAATAAATTGTCCTAGTGGATTAATTGTTGCATAAGTTGTTCCATCAAACATAGCCCCAACACTATAACCAGATGAAGGGTAACCATTTAAGACGAAACCGCAAATTACAAGACCTACAAAACCAGCATAACCATGTACAGCTACTGCGCCAACAGCATCATCAATTTTGAACTTTCGTTCAACCCAGTAATGAAGTTTGTAGGCAATAACAACTCCGATCATACCAATAATCAATGCTTGAATTGGATGATATAAGTCGTTTCCTGCAGATGCACATATAATGCCAGCTAGTCCACTTGAGTAAGTCCAGAAAGGATCACCTTTAGCAATAACATATCCAGCCAATAAACCTCCTGACAATGACATTAAAAAGTTCATTGTAATTCCACTTAAAGTAGTGGGTGTTAAATATATATTAGTTGCTGTCCAGAATGATATGCCTTCCATGCCATACTCTGGGCCCAGATCATATATTGGAACGTTACAAGCCGCATAAAATCCCCAAAATCCAGTGTAAATTAAGAACAATCCAATTGTTACTAACCAAGGATTTCGTGGACCAATATTTCTTGGTTCACCACTTGATGAAAATTTTCCAATTCTTGGACCTAAAACCATCAGCACACCTAAAGCAAATCCACCAGCAATAGCGTGAATTACACCCGATGCATATGCATCATGATAACCTAAGATTTTAAGCATCCAACCATCAAAGTGCCATCCCCATGACGCGTCTATTGACCAGAAAACAGATCCTATTGCAATTGCCAAAACTCCAAATGCAAAAGTTGTAATTCTTTCAATAACTGCACCTGAAACTATAGATGCTGCGGTCCATGAAAATAAAAGGAATGCTGCCCAGAACACACCCATTATATGGTCGTTAAGATTGATTGCCATAAGAGCATTTGTCGGATTAGCAAGATCATTTCCTCCAAATCCTCCACCAAGGACAAGCCCTGTACTTTCTGTCATTATTGACGGAGCTAATCCAGGTCCAGTTGGAAAAGCCCAATAAATCCACCAACCAAACAAAAACCAAGTTACTGTTACCAACGGTATCAGCATTGTGTTTTTCATAAGAGTATGTTGATGGTGTTTGTATCTTGAAGCTCCGACCTCATACATACAGAAACCAACGTGAATTAAAAACATTAGCACTACTGTTGTCCAGTAGTAAAATTCTGTAAATATCGTGGTAAGAGCACCTAACTGATCAGTCATATTCTCTCTCCATATTTGTTTATTTAAACCCTATTAAATTTTATGAGTCGTTACAAATATAAAGAGGCTATAAAAATCCAGTTATGAACACCAGATTTACAAAAATAATCAACTATTGATTGTAATATTAAAACTTTAAATATGCTTTTTTCAAATCAACAAGAGGATGTTTCGGAGACATTTGGAACTTAACTAATAGCTCTCTTGCAATCATATCTCTATCTTGTTGATTGTTAGGTAACTTTATTGAACTTGGAATAGTAACCCAACCATTCGCATTTCTGCAAAAAACAGCAGGTCTATCTTCTTCATAACCCATATGTACATCTTCTAACCAATTTAGATCATCCCATCCCATTGCCTCTATATATTTTTTTAGAAAAGGGGTAATTTTGCTATAATCAGGTAAAAGATTAACATCATATCTGTAACCAATAGACTGACCAATCATTTTTTCTCTGGCTGTCTCTTTTTTTTTACCTAATTGACCTTTGATCACTTTTGATTTTGATACTTTTTTATTTTTTTTCTTTGGCATAGTTAACTCTATATTTTGTGGTAGTTATCAACACCAACTGTGTAGTTAGTTCCAGCTAATGGAACTTTCGCTAAAGCCGATGCTTCTGATGTTAAAGCAGCTAAATCTTCTGGCTCTAGAGAGTGGATATTTGTTTTACCACAAGCTCTTGCTAAAAGCTGAGCTTCTAAAGTCATTGAGTGAAGATAATTATAAACTCTTAATGCAGCATCATCAGGATTTAATCTTGCTCTTAATTTAGGATCTTGAGTTGCAACACCAACTGGGCAACGTCCTGTATGGCAGTGATAACATTCACCAGCTTTTACTCCCATCTCTTTTTCAAAGTCAGCTTCAGGGATATCTTTGTTACAGTTTAAGGCAATCATTGAACCAGTACCAATAGCGATTGCATCAGCTCCAAGAGCTAAAGCTTTAGCCATGTCAGCACCATCTCTCACTCCACCAGCATAAATTAAAGTTACCTTTCCTGTTTTACCAACATCATCTATCGCTCTTCTAGCTTCTCGAATAGCAGCTATACCTGGAATACCAGTATTTGCAGCAGCAATATGTGGGCCAGCACCAGTAGAACCTTCCATTCCGTCTAAGTAAATTGAGTCAGGATCACATTTTGCAGCCATACGAACATCATCATAAACTTTAGATGCACCTAATTTTAATTGAATCGGCACTTTATTTTTCGTTAATTGTCTTAGCTCTTCTACTTTTAAAGCTAAATCATCTGGACCTAACCAGTCAGGGTGTCTAGCAGGAGATCTTTGGTCAATACCAGATGGTAATGATCTCATCTCAGCAACTTGGTCAGTAACTTTTTGACCCATTAAGTGTCCGCCCATTCCAACTTTTTGACCTTGTCCAATAAACACCTCAATACCATCTGCTAATTGTGCGTGGTGTGGGTTAAAACCATATCTTGATTGAATACATTGGTAATACCATTTTTCAGAATATCTTCTTTCATCAGGTATCATTCCACCTTCACCGGAACATGTAGCACTACCTGCCATAGTTGCTCCTCTTGCTAAAGCAGTTTTTGCTTCATAAGATAGAGCACCAAAACTCATTCCTGTAATATAAACTGGAATATCTAACTCAATTGGATTTTCACATCTTGGACCAATTACTGTTTTTGTTTCGCATTTTTCTCTGTAACCTTCGATTACAAATCTAGTTAGTGTTCCAGGCAAGAAAACTAAATCATCAAAAGTAGGAATTTTTTTCATTAATGCCATTCCACGCATTCTGTATCTTCCTAATTGAGCTTTTATATGAATGTCGTCTATTACTTCAGGAGTGAAGATTGCATTATGTCCTAATAAACTTTTATTTCTTTTACCTTCTTCGTGCACATGGACATCTGCTTTTCCACCAACACCTTTTCCATTTTTTTTAACTTTTTTACTTTTTTTCTTAGGCATTAAATTGCTCCCTTCTTCTCTGTAGGTTCCAAATTATCATAATTCCAAAGTTTTTTACCTGCTACAATTTTTTTCATTTTACTTACATCGAAATTTTCACCAATCTCAGCAACTTTTAATTTTCTTTTAAGCCAATCTTGATCACTTGATGTTAATTCCGAATCTACAGCATCACTACCATATGACCCAATTTCTCCACCTACGAAAATTGTCCCATCATACATAGAGTCACCGAGGTTAATTCCAACATCTCCCAGGATAATTATTCTTCCTCTTTGCATCATAAAACCCGTGAATGCACCCGCATCTCCACCAATAATTATAGTTCCACCTTTCATGTCAATTCCAGTTCTGGCACCAACACTACCTTTGCAAATTAAATCTCCACCTCTAATTGCCGCACCAAAACATGATCCAGCATTTTTTTCAATTACCACTTTACCAGCCATCAGATTTTCTGCACATGACCATCCAACTCTTCCATTAATTCTGACTATTGGACCATCACAAGAACCCATTCCAAAGTACCCTAAACTTCCTTCAAAAATTAAATTCAGTTTATTTAAAATACCAACTCCAAGACTATGTTTACCTTGTGGGTTTTTAATAACTATTGTTCCATACCCTTGGCTCATTAAGTTATCAATTTCTTTATTTGCTTCTGGTGCTGTCATATCTTTAACATCAAGCTCAGTTCTTTTATTGAAATCTACATCATACGTACCAAAGTAATAAAAGTTTTCTGCTTCATCAGGATTAAAGAATTTTTGTTGAGTTCTTCCTGTTAATACCTCAGTGTGCATACCCATTGATTGTGCTTTTGATTTTTTCGACACAGTTTTTAGATTTGCCATACTTTCACCTCCCCATCAAATGGATCATATGTATCAATTTCTTGTGGTAACACAGACCTGATTGCAATTTCCTCTGATCCCATTGCTACTAAATTATCAGACTCGTACAATACCAAAGGTTTTGCAGCCATTGTATCTTTAGCCATTCCTAATGAGTCTTTAGTTGCAACAAAGTATGTGAAAACTCCATCAAGACCAGTTAAAGATTCTTTCATTCCTTCTTCTAAAGTTGCTCCATGTCTCATTTTTTCTGCAATGTAAACTGCAATTAATTCTGAGTCACATTCAGACATAAATCTCATACCCTTGTTTTCTAAAACTCTTCTGTTATTCCAATAATTAGTTAATTGTCCATTATGAACTACAGACACATCACTAAATGGATAGCCCCAAAAAGGGTGAGCAGACTTAATATCCACACCTGACTCAGTTGCCATTCTAGCATGACCGATTGCATGTGTTCCAACTACTTTATCTAAACTATATCTGTCACAAACCATTTTAGCATTTCCAAGATCTTTAATTACTTCTAAAGATTTTCCCATAGATAGAATTTCTACACCTGGAATACTTTCAATCTTTTGTGAAAAGTCTAACAAATCTTTTGTTTCATAATCAATCTCATATCTTAGAGAGTAAGGAAGAGTTCTCTCTTCTTTAATCACTTTAGCTCCCATCTCAGCTAGAGTTTCATCTACAATTTTTTTTCTTTCATCGTAAACAGACACATCTTCCATAACCGATGAACTTCCTTCTCCTACGTTTTCTCCAACTTTAAAACGCATAATGAAGTTTTTTCCATCTGTATCTCCATATAACGCATACCCTGTAGAATCTTCACCTCTATGTTTTAATGCTTGGAGCATCCCTTGTAGTTCACTTCCAACATTTGAGGATTTTCCTCTATGAATTAAACCTGCTATTCCACACATATATTTATACCCTTTCTATCTAATTCTGTGACCTACGGTAGACAATCAAGATAAGTATCCAGATCCCATTGTGTAGTTGCACCAAGAAATCTTTCCCACTCATCATTTTTATACCAATGGAAAACTTTATACATTTCATCTGGCATTGCAGATTTGATGACTTCATCCTCGGCCAGTCTATCCAAAGCTTCACCTAAACTTAATGGAAGTTTTTTAACATCTTTTCCAGCTTTTTGAGCTTCATAAATATTTCTAGACTCAGGAGCTGCTGGTTTCATCTTTTTACTTATACCTTCATCGCAAGCTTTTAATAAAGCAGCACCTAGTAGATAAGGATTATGCATCGAGTCTACTGATCTATATTCAAATCTTCCCGGAGCAGAAACTCTTAAACCACAAGTTCTATTTTGATATCCCCAGTCAGCGTAAACAGGAGCCCAAAAACCTTGATCCCATAATCTTCTGTAAGAATTTACGGTTGAAGATCCAAGAGCAGTTAATGCTGGCAAGTGTTTCATGATACCTGCAATTGATTGTAAACCAATTTTACCTGGTAATTGCATATCTTTTGTATCTGGCATGAAAGTATTAGTTCCACCTTCAACATAACTAAATACTTCTTCAACACCCGGAAGTGTTTTGTTTCCAAGTTTATTTAGTTTAATTTTTCCACCTTTCCATAAAGACATATTTGTATGACAACCACTTGCAGAAACACCCATAAATGGTTTTGTCATAAAGCAAGCTATTAAATTATGTTCTCTTGCAACTTGAGCACAAATTTGTCTGTAGGTTGATAATCTATCTGCGTTCCTTAAAACGTTATCATAGGTCCAATTTAATTCTAATTGACCTGGCGCATCTTCATGGTCTCCTTGAATCATATCAAGACCCATTGCTTTAGCGTACTCAATAACCTTCATAAATACTGGTCTCAGCGATTCAAACTGATCGATGTGATAACAGAATGGTTTAGAAAAACCTTTACCTGTAGGAGTTCCATCCTCATTTTTTGTTAACCACATCATTTCAGGCTCAGTACCAACTCTTAATTCTAGACCATGTTTTTTCTTAAATTCATCCATAAAAATTCTTAGATTTCCTCTGCAGTCTGAAGTTAAATGACCACCTGGATTTTTTCTTTCTTCTCTGTTTCTAAAACAAGTTACAAATACTCTTCCAACTCTTTTATCCCATGGTAATTGAACAAAAGTTTCAGGATCAGGTATTCCAACAAGCTCCATAGCTTCTGGACCATAGCCAATGTAATTATTGTGACGATCTAAAAATAAGTTTGCAGTTGCTCCGTAAACTAATTGAAATCCTTTTTCTGCAGTTCTTTCCCAATGATCTGCAGGTATACCTTTACCAACAACTCTACCTGTTACAGAAATGAATTGATAATAAATATACGTGATGCCAAGTTCATTAATTTTTTCTCTGACTTTTTTAACTAATTTTGCTCTACCTGGCTGATTTACGTGTTTCTCTAGATCTGTCATTTTCACCCCTCAATGAATTTAATTTATCCAAAAGTAGCTGAAAAATTTATTTGTGTCTAGGCTTAGAGTCTAGCTCCAAGGAAACGGACTGTTCGAAGTAGGGTGAAGTTCTCCCTTCTCGTAACGGTTGAATCTAAATGGTTTTAACAAATCACTTTCAGTACCAAGAATTTCTTTTGCAACAAGCTCACCAACGCCGATCATCTTGTATCCATGGTTTGCATCTGCAATCATGTAAACGTTTTCAAAAAACCTATCAAAGATTGGAAAAGAGTCTGGCGTCATGCATCCAAGACCGCCCGATGGTCCTTTTCTATACAAATCAGATTTACCTTCAAATCTTTTTTGACAATGTGCTAAAGCTGAACACCACATTTCACTAAATGCATCAGTAGTTTGATACTCAGGAGATTCAATTCCATAAGGATCAACATTAACTTGATCAAAATGTTTTTTTACTATGTAAGGTGAAGTACCACCTTGAACACCTAATCCATCAATATCAGGTTTATAATAAATTCCCCAAATTTTATCTGTTAATAATTTTTTAGTTTTGTCTGAATATAATGGAGCAGTAGAGTCAACATGAACTACAGGTGGTTGTTTTCCATCATTTGTTTTCAAAAAATCTGGTTCAACACCAATAACACCTTCTTGTAACATCCAGTATGTCCACATATCAGTTTCATGCATTTTTCCATCTTTACCTTTTATGTTAGCTGTTTTAGGTAACTCTAACATATTCCAAAAATCTCTTGCCCAAGGACCTGCACCGATAACAACCTGTTCACACTCAATTATGCCTTTGTCCGTTTCTACTCCTGTAACAGCTTGACTGTTACTTCCTTTTTTAAATCCTGTTACCTTTACACCTTTTATCACTTGAACACCATTTGATGTAGATTTACTCTCAAGTGCTTTAATTGAATCTTTGTTAAATGCGTATCCACCTTTTTTTTCATGAAGTACAGAAGTTATACCTTGTGCCTGCCAATCATCAAAAATACCCTTCATATAATTTGAACAATCTTTTTCACCTTCTATGAAGACTGACTCGTATCCAATAGCTTTTTGTTGTTCATAAATAGTTGCAACATCTTCATGCATTACCTCAGGTGATATTTGCATATAACCAACTGGATTGTATTTAAATGCTTTAGGATCACTCTCCCAAACAGAAACTGAGTGAGCCATCAATTCTCTCATTGCTGGTTGAAAATAATTATTTCTTACTACACCACACGCTATTCCACTTGCACCAGCAGCTGTATCTTTTTTTTCTAATACAATTATGTCACCAGGATTTTTATATGTTTCTGAAAGTTTCCAAGCAGTACTTAGACCATGAATTCCTCCACCGATTATAACTACTTTAGCTTTCGATGGTAATGTCGTCATGACAAAACATTATTTTTTGGCAAAGGTAATTAATATAATTTTTTATAGAACTAAAATTTATATATAAAAAATAGATACTTCAGTTTTATTAAAATTTGGCTAATAACTTATGTTTTTTAAAGTAAGCAAATAATCATTGAATTCTTTAATAAAAGATTCACTTGGCATTATATTTTTAATTCGCTGATCAGTTGAAGTTTTTTCCAGTCTAAAGAAGCCTTTTTCACAAGCTTCTGTTATTATTAAAGCTGATTTAGGTCTAGAAGTCTTAAATAATTTTGTTTTTAATTCCTCTACTGATAATTTTTTACCTTCTTTATAAGCAGACATTACTAGCAACATCATATGATAGTGCGATGGTGATTTTCTAAAAAAATAATTGCTTGATGTATGGGATTGCCTCATTTGATCCTCCCAAAAATCTAAGAGTGTTTTTTTTTCTTTGGGCATTACTTTTCTTTATGCCCTAACTTTTGACTTTGTTGGATCATAGAATGGAAACCCAACTACCTTTGCACTAATTCGTTTTTGGTGTCCATCAATTTTTCCCACTTCTACTTCTGTGCCTATTTCAGAATATTGTAAATCAATTCTGCACAGAGCAACATTTTTATTTAAGGTTGATGATAAACATCCGCTAGTAACAATACCTACTTGCGATCTGCCAATATGCACACAGTCTCCATGACCTGTAACTTCTTTTCCTACAAGTTCTAAACCAACGAGTTTTTTTTGTGGATTGGCTTTTCTTTTAATTAATTCCTCTTTACCAATAAAATCCTCCTCTTTTGTTTTTAAAGGCACTGCAAACCCTATACCAGCTTCAAAAGGATCTTGTTGTCCATCGAATTCATTTCCAAATAAAATTAATCCTGCTTCGATTCTAAGTTTATCTAATGCAGCAAATCCAGCTGGTATCAAACCATCATCCTTTCCAGCTTCCATTAATTTATCCCAAACCTCAGGAGCATGTTTTGGATGACACCATATTTCATATCCAAGTTCACCTGTATATCCAGTTCTTGAGACAATTAGAGGAATTCCTTGCAACTCTTCTATTCTGCAAATGGTAAATCTAAACCAACCTAATTCATCTATCGATGGTTGAGTAGGTGGAGTAAAAATAATTTTTTTTAAAATTTCTCTACTTTTTGGACCCTGCAAAGAAACATTACTTATTTGGTCAGTAGAATTTTTAATATTAGCATTAAAATTTTTTTTCTTAGCAATTTCTTTTAACCATTCTCCAGCATATTCATCGCCACAAATCCATCTAAAACCTGTTTCACTTAATTTTAGAAGAGTTCCATCATCAAACATCATTCCATTTTCATAACACATTGCTGAATAAACCACCTGACCTACAGAAAGTTTTTTTATATTTCTTGTAAGAGTATAGTTCATTAATTCTTCAGCATCGGGACCTATTATTTCAAATTTTCTTAATGATGATAAATCAATTAGCACTGCATTATTTCTGCAAGCATTATATTCATTTACCAACCCATGTTTAGTATAATCGTTTGGTAACCAAAAACCTCTCGCATCAACAAAGTTTCTAGTTAGCTTTGAGGTTCTTTCATAAAATCCTGAATTTCTAGTTAATTTTTTTTCTGAGTCTGTTTTCATTCGAAAGGCAAATGATTTACTGAATTCTTTATTTTTATCATAAGTTCTAACAAAAATATCAGTAGGTTTCCATGAATTACAAGCATCAATATCACTAGGACAAGCTGTTGTGCCAATTGTTAAATCCTTCAGAGCTCTAAACATTACATAATCTCCTGGCCTAGAATAAGACTCGTCTGATATGACAGAATTTAAACCTGCAGCAGAAGTATTAAAGAAAAGGTTAATTGCATGCCAACCTTTTTGTTTCTGTACGCCAAATTTTGACATGCTTTCAGTCAAATTATCTGAACAGTTTGGATGACCAAAATATCCTGCGTCTTCATAATATTTTGAAGTACATGCTAGATTAAAAGTATCATGTTTACCTACAGTATCTCTTATAACTTCAACAAGAGGCTCATGGTCTGTATCATAAAATTTAGAATGTAATCCAGGTCCAGGAAAAGTGTTTCCCATAAATGTTCTTGTAGTTTGCCAGTCCAATCCTTTTTCAATTCCTTTTTCTAATTTCCTTGTGTCAAATGCCACGAAGTCGGAACACTGTCTGCCAGTTGGACTTATAATCTGGATATAATCTCCTTCTTTTACTTGGTAAGATATAGAAGTTTCTTTATTTATATTTTCTTCATATAAAGGTTCAAAAACTGGATCTGGGATCACATTTAATTCTTTATCATTTACAATTTGTGATCGCTTAATAAAAATTGTTAAATCACTAGGTGGATTTTGATTTGTTACATCCATATCCTCACTAGGAGCAGCAAAAATAGCATAACACTTGTCTTTTGATTTTAATTTAAAGCTTTCTCCTGCTTTTGTATCTAAATCAAATATGATTGAAGATTTTGAGTCTGCGATATTTAAGTTTCTTTTTTTTAATTGATGATTTGTTGCTAATATTGTTTCATCCTTACCGTTAAGAATAGATCTAATAAAATTTTTATCATTGTTTGTTTTAAGATTTAAAATTCCAGCATCAGATTTACCGTCTTTATTAAAACACATTATTTCACAGATTTGATTACCCTCATTATTAATAATTTCTAATTCATCATCTGGAAAAATTTGAAAAGCAGTAAGAGCACCACCGTTTACAATATGTCGTTCAACTCCAGGTGGTAAAATATTTAGTCCAGGATTTTTAATTTCTTTACTTGTACTCAACATAATCTGCGATAATTTAATTTACTATTGTGACCATATTATAATCAAAACGAGTTGACTATAACTTTAAATAGGAACATACTTTCGTAATTAATATATTAATTATAGAGGGGTATATATGAAAAAAATAATATCATTACTATCTGCTCTAGTTATTTCTGTAGTAAGTTTTGCAGGAATTTCTAATGCCGATAGCAAAAAACCTATCGTAATTCCAACTCATAACTGGTCAAGCCAAATTGTAATGGCTTATGTTATCGGTGGAATTTTCGAAAGCATGGGCAACAACGTTACATACGCTGAAGGTGTTGACTCACAAGCAGTTTACGAGTCAATTAGACAAGGTGATGTAACAATATCACACGAAGTTTGGGAGTCTGCATTTGGTAAGTCTTTCGATACCGCTAGAGATAAAGGTGGCTTGTTAGACTGGGGAGATCATGAAGCAAGAACTCTTGAAGATATGGGATATCCAAACTGGGTTGTTGAAAAAGGATTATGTCCAGGATTACCAGATTGGACAGCTTTAAAAAATCCAGACTGTGCAAAAAACTTTACAACACCTGACTCTCCAGATGGAAAAGGAAGAATGTTGGAAGGTCCACAAACTTGGCATGGTGACCTAATTCCGCAAAGAATTGATGCACTAGGTTTAGGTGACTTGTGGTGGGTAAAATTTGCAGGAGGTGCTGATGCACTTTGGGCAGAATTAAAAGCGGCTGAAAAAGAAGGAAGAGGAACAATTATATTCAACTGGACTCCAAATTTTACAGATGGTGCTGGTTTTACATTTATTGATTTCCCTCCATACACAGCAGGTTGCAGACCAGCAGACGGTGGAGATGGTAAATGTGGTTCTCCTGATGGATACTTGAAAAAAGCAGTTCATGAGGATTTCCCAAAAACTCATCCTAAGGCAGCAGCAGCTTTCAAAAAAATGTCATTTTCTACAAGTCAAATTGGAGCTATGGCAGCTTTAGTTGACGTTGATGGTATGACACACCAAGATGCAGCTAAAAAATGGTTAGCTGATAATGAGTCAACTTGGAAAGCTTTTGTAAAATAAGGATAATTAAAAAACTTAAAAATTAAAATCTCCCCCATTTATTTGGGGGGGATTTTTTTTTAGTTAATTTTGTGTAAAATATATATATGAAAAAATTTCTTCTTTTATTTTTTTTAAGCTTTCTAATTAGTTCATCAGTATATGCTAGAAGCACAGGTTGTAAAGAAGGCAATTGTGAAAACGGATATGGAAAGTGGATTTATACAGATAAAACTACATATGAAGGAGAATGGGTTGGTACAAAAAAAAATGGCAAAGGGATCGAAACTTGGCCAAATGGCTACATCTATAAAGGAGAATTTAAAAATAGTGAATGGAGTGGGTTAGGAACTCTATTTTTTCCAGATGGATCTACATATGAAGGAGAGTGGGCAAATGGTTTTATGAACGGACAAGGAACTTTCACCTGGTCTGATGGAAAACAAAAAACAGGAACTTGGCTGAACGGAAAATTACAAGAATAATGTCAAAAGAAAATTATCTAAACAAGTTAAAAGAATTACCTCAGGACTTAAGGCAATTTATAGGTTTAATTTTAATAACATTAATTATTATTTTGTCTTTTACTATTTTAAATGGATTGTTTGGACAAGGGGATGACTTAGTTAAAAGAATGAAATTAGAAGAAGAAAGAATTGCTGAAGAAAAAAAACTTAGTGCGCTTATTTCAAAACTTCCATCTGGAATTCTAGTCACCTTTGACGGGACAGATCACCATAAATTGACGGATGAAATATATGAACAAGTTTGTAAAGCTACAAAATTAATTCCACAACGTGCAATTATGGGGGCAAATTTTTTAAATCATAGAGCACATGAAATTTACACTATAAATGGAAACAAAATTGATGAAACATTTGTAAAATGGGACCAAGAAAAAGGTAGATGTTTTGCAGGTTTCACTGTCAGTGGAAATAATGTTGGTGTGGATGAAAGTATAACAGTAAGTGGTGAGGCATTAAGTTTTTTAAGTACTGGAATTGATACAAGAGTTTATTTTATTAAAAATTTTTAATGAGGAGGAACAATTATTACGATTTTAATTTATATAAATATCGTATAACTTTATAAAAATTTATGTCTGAGGCAGTAATTAAATGCGAGTCGGTTTATAAAATTTTTGGTGAAAATGCCAAAAAAATGCTTCAAGAAGCAAACGGCAATGTAGACGCAAAAACTTTTCAAGATAACGGGTGTATAGTTGGAGTGAATAATGCTTCTTTTGAAGTTGCAAAAGGAGAAATGCTTGTTGTCATGGGCTTATCTGGATCAGGCAAGTCAACTCTACTTAGATGTATTTCTAGGTTGACTGAGGCAACAGGTGGAAAAATTTTTATCGAAGGTCAGGATTTATTACAATTAAATAATAAAGAACTTATTGATCTTAGAAGAAATAAAATGGGTATGGTTTTTCAGAGTTTTGCATTACTCCCACATAAAACTGTTGTAGAAAATATAGCTTTTCCACTTCAAATAAAGGGAATTAAAGTTGAGGAAAGTATTGGTAAAGCAATGGAGATGGTAAAGCTAGTTGGTCTTGATGGAAGAGAAAACTATTTTCCAAGAGAACTTTCTGGAGGACAGCAACAAAGGGTTGGTATAGCAAGGTCTCTTGCTGTAGAGCCAGATATATGGTTTTTAGACGAACCATTTTCAGCACTAGATCCTTTAATTAGAAAAGAAATGCAAGACGAATTTTTAAGACTTCAAGAGCAATTAAAAAAAACAATTATGTTTATAACCCATGATTTTGATGAAGCTTTGAAACTTGCTGATCGTATTGCAATTATGAAAGATGGTTTAATCGAACAATTAGATACTCCTGCTAAAATTGTTTTAAATCCAGCAACAGAATATGTAAGAAAATTTACTGAAGAAGTACCAAGAGAAAAAGTTTTATTAATAGAGGATGTTATGGATAAAGCCACAGATAGTGTGGGTGATTTAAAGGTTTTAAAAGATGAGGTGATAGAAAATGTTGCTGAAAAAATTCTTACTCAAGAAAAAACAGTAGGTGTAATTGATGATAAAAATAATTTAATTGGTTCAATCAATCCCTCAAAAATAATCAACACAGTTTTTGGTGGAAGAAGAAACGGAAATTAATTATGGAAATTTTAAAGAAATATCCAAAATTATTTCAATGGTTATTTTTATTACTTGTTTTTTTTGGTTTATGTTTTGCAATTGATGTTCCCGAAACATATAAATTTATAAGAGGTCAAGCTGAATTTGTTAAGGATCCAAATCAAAGTACATATGTTTTTCTTGGTAAAGAGGTAAGATATTACGCCTTTGATGTTTTTTGGAGGTTACCTCCTTTGTTAGGATGGCTACCTATTTGGATTAACGATTCATTATTTTTTTTAATGAATGAGTGGATGCCATTAGAGTTTTGGAATGAAGATACTCAAGAATTTAAAACTCGACCTTTATTATTAGAAGTAAGTAGAAAATTGACGTTTTTCATGACTTTTTTAATTGAATTGATAAGAGAAATTTTAATAGGAGGCATAAATACAATAGTTACATTTACAGGATGGGATTGGATTAGTGATAATCCTTGGGCAGAATTGCCTGGTTTACCGTGGACAATAGTTACTGCAGGAGCAGTATTGCTTAGCTATCACTTAAGTGGAAAGGGTCTTGCATTATTTGCAGGCTTAACAATGGTTTATATTTCTATTTTTGGTCAATGGAAACCATCTATGCAAACTCTTTCTTTTATATTAGTTGCTGCCCCCTTATCATTTATATTTGGTTTGGGTTTGGGTATTGCAGCATTTAGAAATAAACGTGTAGAGAAAGCACTTTACCCAATACTTTTAGTTATGCAAACCATGCCACAATATGCAGTTTTAGTTCCTGCAATGGTTTTATTTGGAGTCGGTGATCATGCTGCAGTAATCATAACTATGGTAGTTGCAATTCCACCGATGATATTATTAACCATATTAGGTTTAAGAGCTGTACCTCCAGAAGTTATAGAGGCAGGTAAAATGAGCGGATGTAACAATTGGCAACTAATGTTCAAAGTTTTAATTCCAACAGCAAGAAGAGATATTTTAATTGGTGTAAACCAAGTTATTATGGTTTGTTTTTCTATGGCAGTTATCTCAGCATTTATAGCTGCAAAAGGTTTGGGATATAATTTATTATTAGCATTAAATAGACTTGATATCGGTTTGGCATTAGAAGCAGGATTGTGTATTAGTTTAATTGCAATACTTTTAGACAAAATGTCATTAGCTTGGGCTAACAAACAAGAAGATTACTTTGGCAACCTTACGTTTATACAAAGAAATAAAAATATTTTATTTTTTGTTGGAACAGTAATTGTTGGGATTTTACTTGCATATATAGGAACTTATTTGTTTAAAGGAACTCATAATTATCTATTTGAAGTTCCACATAACAAAGGAATATCAACTGCAGATTTTTGGAATAGAGGAGTTGATTGGATATTTGATACTTTTTTTGTTTATATAAAAGCGTTTAATACATGGTTAATTCAAGACGTTCTTCAACCGATGAGAGCCTTGTATTTAAGAATGCCTGCTATAGCTACTATAGTCTTAGTAGTAGGTGCAGGATATTTAATTGGTGGAATTCGTTCAGCTTTAATTGTATGTGGTTTAACATTGTTTATAGCATTAAGTCCTTGGTGGGATAGAGCTTTAGTTACAACTTACATGGCAACTTTTGGAGTAATTGTATCTTGTACTATCGGTTTTATAGTCGGCACTCTAAGTTTTCAAAACAAACATTCAGCAAGCTTTATGCTAGGAGTTTGTGATATTTTTCAAACATTTCCTTCATTTGTTTATTTAATTCCAGTTATGATGTTGTTTGGTATAACAGATACATCTGTCTTAATTGCAGTAATTGTGTATGCAACAATTCCTGCAACTAGATATACAATAGAAGGACTCAGAAGTGTTCCAGCAGGCCTACATGATGCAGCTACTATGTCAGGTGTTAATAAATTTCAGAGATTAACTAAAATAGAATTTCCATTAGCTTTCCCACATATGATGCTTGGTATTAATCAAACAATAGTTTTTGCGTTATTCATGGTAATTATTGGAGCTTTCATAGGGACTGAAGATTTAGGTCAGTATATTTTAAAAGCTCTATCCGATAAAAATGGAGCTGGAATTGGACTAACGCTTGGTGTCTGTGTTGCGTTCATTGCTTTAATTTTTGATAATTTGATAAGAAGTTGGGTAGAAAAAAGAAAAAAACATCTTGGCATAGCTTAGTATTTTGAAAAAATTTATTGTCTCCATTGATCAAGGAACAACCTCATCAAGAGTAGTTTTGTTTGATACTAAAGGCAACATTCAATTTATTTCACAATATGAATTTAAGCAATACTTTCCAAGAAATGGGTGGGTTGAACATAACCCAAATGAAATTTGGTCGACAACAATTAAAGCATTAAAACAAGTAATTAAAAAAGCTATAAGTTTGAAAGGTCAAATACTTACTATTGGAATAACAAATCAAAGAGAAACTACAATTTTGTGGAATAAAAAAACTGGAAAACCTGTTTATAATGCAATCGTTTGGCAGGATAGAAGAACCCAGGAATATTGCAAATTTCTGAAGAATAAAAATTACGAAAATACTTTTAGAAAAAAAACAGGTTTATTTATAGATCCATATTTTTCTGCCACTAAAATAAAATGGATTTTAGATAATGTAAAAATTTCTAAAAAATTACTTAAATCAAATAATTTATTATTTGGTACGGTAGATACCTTCTTAATCTGGAAATTAACTAAAGGTAAAAATCATTTAACAGAAGCTACTAATGCAAGCAGAACTATGTTGTTTAATATAAATAATAATAAATGGGATAATGAAATCTTACAGAAATTAAAAATTCCAAAGAGTATTTTGCCAGAGGTAAGGAATTCTGCAGATAATTTTGGAAAAACAGAAAAGAGAGTTGTAGGAAAAGAAATACCCATTTCAGCTGTGTTAGGAGATCAACAAGCAGCTGCTGTAGGACAAGCTTGTTTTGACAGAGGGTCCATAAAAAGTACTTATGGTACTGGTGCTTTTATAATTATGAATACTGGATCAAAAAAAATTAATTCCAAAAATAAGTTATTAACTACAATTTGTTATAGATTGAATGACAAGACTACCTATGCTCTTGAAGGGTCTATTTTCATAGCAGGAGCAGGTGTACAATGGTTAAGGGATAAAATTAAATTAATAAACAACGCTTATGAAACGGAAAAAATAGCTAAATCAACAAAAAGCAATAACGAAGTTTATATTGTTCCAGCTTTTAGTGGAATAGGTGCTCCTTATTGGAGACCTGATGCTAGAGGTTTGATAACAGGACTTACAAGAGATACAGATTGGAAAACTTTGGTAAGGGCAACAGTCGAGTCTGTTGCTTATCAAAGTTATGACTTGTTTAATTCAATGAATAAAGATGGTTTAAAGCCCAGAATAGTAAAAATTGATGGTGGTATGGTTGCTAATAATTGGTTTTCACAATTTTTGGCAGATGTAATTAATTTAAAAGTAATTCGACCCAAAGTTTTAGAAACAACTGCTCTTGGAGCTGCTTTATTTGCAGGATATCAAATAGGAGAATTCAAATCATTAAATCAGATAAAAAATACCTGGAAAAAAGATAAAGCTTTTAAGCCAAAAATTAATAAAAAACTTAGAAATCATATATTGCATGGTTGGAAGCAAGCAATTAAAAAAACTTTAGCATAAAAAAAAAATGAAAAAAATATTAATTGTTGGTGCGGGAGCTATGGGAGCTGCCTTCTCGATACCATTGTTAGATAATGGTCACTTGGTTGCTCTAACAGAGCCATACAACTTAAAATTATTACAAAAATTGATCTTAAAAAAAAAAATTCACCCATCATTAAATATAAATTTACCAAAAAAACTGAAAATAATTAATTTTTCAAATGAAATTTTAAATCGAAAATGGGACTTAATTGTAATTGCTGTGAGTTCTTTAGGAATAGATTTGATTGGAAAAAATCTATCAAAAATTAAAAATAAAACACATATTTTGGTATTAACAAAAGGTCTTAAATTAGACGGTAGAAATTTAATTTCAATGTCTAGCTTATTAAAAAAGTATAATAAAAATTTAAATGTTTCAGTTTTGAAAGGTCCATGTTTAGCAAATGAGTTAGCTAAAAAAATTAGAAGTTTCACAGTAATCGCAAACAAAAATATTAATACTACCAAAAAAATTGGAAAATTAATTTCTACAAATTATTATCAAACTGAATTTAGTACAGATATTAATGGAGTTGAATTTTTATCAGCTATAAAAAATATTTATTCTATGATAATTGGGGCTGGACAATGGCACAATACATCGTCAGCATTATTTAGAAAATCAATAGATGAAATGAAATATCTTTCAAATTATTTTAAGGGCAAAAAGGAAACTGTTTACGGTTTGGCGGGTTTAGGAGATTTATACGTAAGTGCAATGGGGGGAAGAAATAGTAAAATGGGAGAGTATCTCGGAAAAGGCTATACTTTTACCCAAGCAAAGAAAAAGTTTATGAAAAATGATACAATAGAAGGTGCTGATTTAGCAACAGAAATTGCTCCATTTGTATTTAGAAAAATTAATAAAAGAAGAATTCCTTTAATGATCTCTTTATTAGAAGCAATTGTTAAAAATAAAAAATTAAAAATTAAATATTAATTTTTTATTTATTTAAAAACGTTTCCATAGAGTCATCCATTGCTGTTTCCCAAGGCGTGTGATGAATTGGTGCAACTGATCCAGTCACAGGAGATGAAAACGATTTATTTCTATAAGTTAGAATATCCTCAACTTTGTGATGTTCCCATTCTTTGAAATGTTTTCTAATTAATTCAAAATCAATTTTAGGATAATCAGACATATCGTGAAGTTCTTTGGTATATTCTGTTTGAAAATCAATCATTTGGTCAGGATTTTCTAATTTTTCTTCCATCGAAACCCACTTATTAATGTCTTTAACTATTTCGTCATTACTAGGCATTTTTATTTTGCCCATGATTACATCTCTTGCGTACCAAGCTTGACAATCAAACATATTAAAAGTGTGAAATTGATCCTGCATACCTAAGTATAAAAGCTTATGATTATCTTGCCATACAACACCTTTATAAAGTTTTGGAGGATACAATCTGTTATGAGTTTTTAATTTTAAACTTTCATCTAAAAAAGGAAAATGATGCAAATACCCAGTACACAATATGACTACATCAGCATTTTGCTCTGTTCCATCTTTAAATATAGCTTTTTTTCCATCTAATTTGTCTAAATAATGTACTTCTTTCATGCCATCTGGCCATTTAAAACCCATTGGATTATGTCTGTAACCAATTGTTACGCTTTTAGCACCGTATTTGTTGCATTGCAGAGCTACATCTTCAGCTGAATAACTGCTACCCAAAACAATTACATCTTTTCCTCTAAATTCTTCTGCATCTCTGAAATCATGTGAGTGCATTATTCTTCCAGGGAAAGAGTTCATTCCCTCATATTCAGGTATAAAAGGTACAGAAAAATGTCCTGTACTGACTACTAAATAATCAAAGCTGTCACTTAAAATTTTATTATTAACTTTATCTTGATAGCTAATCTCAAACTTATCATTTTTATAAACAGTATTTGTAACTCTTGTATTAAATTTAATCTTACTTTTTACATTTCCTTTACTAACTCTTCCCAAAATATAATTTTGAAGGACCTCTCTTGGTGGAAAAGATGGAATTGGCTTACCAAAATGTTCATCAAAAGAATAATCAGCAAATTCTAAACACTCTTTGGGTCCATTAGACCACAGGTATCTATACATACTGTTGGGAATAGGATCTCCATATTGATCTGAACCAGTTCTCCAGTTGTAGTTCCATAAACCACCCCAACTTTCTTGTTTTTCAAAGCAGACTATTTCAGGAATTTTTTCTCCTTTTTTTTCTAAATGCTCAAATGCTCTTAAAATTGAAAGTCCACATGGACCAGCACCAATGATTGCTACTTTTGACATAGAATTTTTCCTATCATTAATAAATTTATAAATATATCTTAATACCATTTTAAAAAAAATAAAATTATATTTTGTTATGGGTGTTAATTGGAATTATCCAACCACTATGTGGATAGGAGAAAATAGAATTGAAGATTTACCCTTAGCCTGTAAAGAGCTAAATATTTCAAATCCATTATTTGTAACGGATAAGGATTTAATTAACTTAGAATTAATAAAAAATATAATATTAAGATTAAAAAAAAGTTTTAAAAATTTAGCTACCTTTTCTAATTTTACGGGAAATCCAATTGGAGAAAATGTAGAAGAAGGTGTTAAAGTTTATAGTTCCTCGGACTGTGATGGTGTAATAGCTTTAGGAGGTGGAAGTGGTTTAGATGTTGGAAAAGCTATAGCATTTATGTGTAATCAATCTCGACCGTTATGGGATTTTGAAGACATTGGTGATTATTGGACAAGAGCAAATAGTTCTAAAATTTCAAAAATTATTGCAGTTCCAACTACTGCTGGAACAGGATCTGAAACTGGAAGAGCGTCTGCAATCATAAATAAAAAAACAGGTGCAAAAAAAATTATTTTTCACCCAAAAATGTTGCCTTCGATTGTAATTTTAGATCCTTTACTTACTTTAGATTTGTCTCCAAGATTAACAGCAGCGACTGGAATGGATGCACTAGCTCATAATTTAGAAGCGTTTTGTGCACTAGGATATCATCCAATGGCTGATGGTATGGCAATTGAAGGAATGAAGTTAATTAAAAACTCTTTAATTAAAGCATTTAAAAATGGAAAAGATATTAATGCAAGAATGGATTTACTTTCTGCAGCTTCAATGGGCTCTACTGCATTTCAAAAGGGACTGGGAGCTATTCACTCATTGAGCCACCCTGTAAACGGTAAGTTTAATATTCATCATGGTTTATCTAACGCAATATTTATGCCTTATGTTTTAACATTTAATAAGCCCTCAATTGAAAATAAAATAATATCAATATGTGATTATCTAAATTTAGATAAAAGTTTTATGAGTTTTTTAAATTGGATTTTAGAATTAAGAAATAATTTAAATATTCCACACAAATTATCAGACGTAATTGATTGTAATAATATCGATTTAGATGAACTTTCCTTAATGGCATTTGAGGATCCATCAACAGGAGGAAATCCCAAAAAATTAAGTCAAAATGATCTAAAAGAAATGTATATAAAAAGCATTTCTGGAGAATTATTTTTATGAAAAAAATATTGATAGTTGAAGGAAACTTGCGAGAAGAAAATCAAAGTTTTTCTGCAGCCGGAATTCAAACACATACAGAAAGTCTTAGAGATAGTTTGGCGTATTTTACAGATAAATTAGAAACCCATGTTGTTAATCCTTCCTCAGATGAAAATATCAATAAAAATATTGATTCACTTGAAAGCTACGATGGTCTTATTTGGGGAGGAAGTAGTCTAAATATTTATAATAATACTCCAGAAATAAAAAAACAAATTGATTTCATGAAAGAGTGTCAGAAAAAAATAAAAAAAATTTTAGCAATATGCTGGGGCATGCAAGTAGCTGTAACAGCTGCTGGGGGTGAAGTAAAAAAAGGAACAAAAGGATCTCATAGAGGCATTGCATCAAATATAGAAATTAATGAAAATGGATTAAACCATCCACTTTATAAAAATAAAAATAAAAAATTTAATACTCCAGCATTTAATTTTGATGAAGTAGTAACAATGCCAGAAAATTCAATTTTACTAGCTTCAAACTCAATAAATAACGTTCAAGGAATAAATTTTAAAGTTGGTAACTGTAATATATGGGGACTTCAATACCACCCTGAGATTACTTATAATAAAATGATCAATTTGATTATTTTCAGAAAAAAAAGACTTTTAGAAAAAGGTGCTTTTAAAGATGAGAAAGAAATAGATAATCACATTAAACATATAGAAATTGAGAATAATAAATTAGATAAAGTTTCTAGAATGAGAGAATTAGAGAACTGGTTAGACTACTTAAATTTAGAATAAACCTTCTATTTCACCTTTATCATTTAATTTAATAGAGTCTGCCGCAGGAACTCTAGGAAGGCCTGGCATAGTCATGATTTCACCGCAAACAACAACTATAAATTCAGCACCAGATGAAAGTCTTACTTCTCTCACAGGCAAAACATGGCCTGTTGGAGCACCTTTTAAATTTGGATCTGTTGAAAAACTATATTGTGTTTTTGCAATACAAACAGGTAACTTTCCATAACCTTTTTCCTCAAATTCTTTAAGTTGTTGTCTTACTTTTGTATCTGCAACTACCTCTGAGGCGCTATAGATTTCTTGAGCAATTTTTTCTATTTTTTTGAATAATGGTAGATCATCTTCGTATAAAAATTTGAAGGTATCTTTTTTATCTTCACAAATTTCTACAACATTTTTAGATAGTTCAATAGTTCCTTCACTTCCATTTGACCAATGAGTACATTTAGAAGCTTTCACTCCTTGTGTTTCACAAAAATCTAACAAGGTTTTCATTTCATCTTCTGTATCAGTAATAAAATGATTAACTGCAACTGTAACAGGCAATCCAAACTTTCTAATATTATTTATATGTCTTCGTAAATTTACCATTCCCTCTTTAAGTGCTGATACATTTTCTTTTTTTAAATCTTCTTTATTAACTCCTCCATGCATTTTAAGTGCTCTAATAGTTGCAACAATGACTACGCAGTCTGGTTTAAGTCCAGATTTTCTACATTTAATATCTAAAAATTTTTCAGCTCCCAAATCTGCTCCAAATCCTGCCTCCGTTACAACATAGTCAGATAATTTTAGACCTGCTTTTGTTGCAATTACAGAATTACAACCATGAGCTATATTTGCAAAAGGTCCACCGTGGATTATTGCTGGATTATTTTCTAAAGTTTGAGTTACATTTGGTCTAATTGCTTCTTTAAGTAGAACAGTCATTGGACCTTGTGCATTTAAATCTTTTGCATAAATTGATTTTCTATCTCTTGTGTATCCAATCGTAATATTTCCAATTCTATTTTCTAAATCTTTTAAGTCTGTAGCTAAACAGAAAATAGCCATTAATTCGGATGCAACAGTGATATCAAAACTATCTTGTCTTGGATAACCATTGGCTACTCCTCCTAGATCTACAATTACTGATCTTAAGGATCTGTCGTTCATATCCATTACTCTTCTCCAAACAACTCTTCTGACATCAATGTTAAGTTTGTTACCCCAATAAATATGATTATCAATCAATGCAGATAATAAATTATGAGCAGATGTAATTGCATGAAAGTCACCAGTAAAATGGAGATTGATTTGTTCCATCGGTACTACTTGCGCATAACCACCTCCAGCAGCACCTCCTTTCATTCCAAAAGATGGACCAAGACTTGGTTCTCTTAAACAGACAATAGATTTTTTTCCAATTTTATTTAAACCATCATTTAAACCAACTGAGGTTGTGGTTTTACCCTCACCAGCTGGAGTAGGGGTAATTGCTGTAACTAAAATAAGTTTGCCGTTTTCTTTTTTAAGAGTATTTAAATATTCCAGATTTATTTTAGCTATATGTCTACCCATTGGACTAAAAGCAAAATTTTCATCTGGTACGCCAACTTTTGATAGAATGTCTTTTATGGGTTGCATCTTAGCTTCTCGAGCTATTTGGATGTCAGATTTTACTTCAGCCATAAATAATCAAATAAATTTAAAGTTTTTATCTGTGACTTCTTATCCTTTTTTGTTATTTTTGGAAACTTCTAAAAAATATATATAAAAAAAATAAGCACTATTTAAATTGATTGTTATAAAATTAAATAATGCAAAAATATTCTATATTTAACTTAGTTAAAAACGCTTTTTCAAACCATGAAAATTGGGATCTGGCATGGAAAGACCCTACACCAAAAGAGGAATATGATGTTGTAATTATAGGTGGTGGAGGTCATGGATTAGCTACAGCCTATTATTTAGCTAAAGAACATAATATTACCGATGTAGCAATTATAGAAAAAGGTTGGATAGGCGGTGGAAACGTTGGACGTAACACTACAATAATTAGATCAAATTATATGCACGATGAAAATGGTCTTTTCAGCGAGTTTGGAATGGATTTATGGAGAAAGATGAGTCAAGATTTAAACTACAACGTAATGTTCTCACCAAGAGGAATAATTAATCTTGCACACTCTGATGCGCAAATGAATGCTTATGCTAGAAGAGGAAATTCAATGAGATTAAATGGGATTGATGCAGTTTTACTTAATAGAGAACAAGTTAAAGAAATAATTCCAATGGCTGATTTTTCTGAGAATGTGAGATTTCCTATTTTTGGAGGATTGATGCAGCCAAGTGCAGGCACAGCAAGACATGATGCAGTTGCTTGGGGTTATGCACGACAAGCAGATTCTATGGGCGTCGATATAATTCAAAACTGCGAGGTAACAGGGTTTGATGTTATGGCTGGTAAAATAAAAGGCATAAGAACTTCTAGAGGAAATATTAAAGCAAAAAAAGTTGGTATTTGTGTTGCTGGAAGCACAAATATTTTAGCAGAAAAATTAAACATGACTTTACCAATTGAAACTCATTTACTTCAAGCATGTGTTTCTGAACCAGTTAAACCAGTTTTAGATAATGTAGTTACATTTGGTGCGGGACACTTTTATGTTAGTCAATCAGATAAAGGTGAGATGGTAATGGGTGGTGATCTTGATGGATATAATAGTTATGCTCAAAGAGGAAATTTACCAACATTGCAACACGTGTTGACTGAGGGAATAGCAATGATGCCGTTTTTAAGTAAATTAAAAATGCTTAGAACATGGGGTGGTATTATGGATATGTCAATGGATGGATCTCCAATTATTGATAAAACACATATCGAAGGCTTGTATTTAAATTGTGGATGGTGTTATGGAGGATTTAAAGCTACACCTGCCTCGGGTTGGACATTCGCTCATACAATTGCACAAGACAGGGTTCATGAGTTAAATGCTGGTTATAGTTTGAATAGATTTAGTACAGGTAATCTAATTGATGAAAAAGGACTTGGTACTAAAACTTGGATATCATAAATGCTTTATATAAATTGCCCTCATTGTGGAATGAGATCTCAAAATGAATTTTCATATGGTGGAGATGCAAGTGTGAAAAGACCGGAGTTAAATAAAGAAGTTTCTGATCAAGAATGGGATGATTTCGTTTACAATAGAAAAAGTTTAAGAGGGAAGCATTTAGAGCTGTGGCAACATATTTCAGGATGTAGACAATGGATAAAAGTTGAAAGAGATACCTCCACGCATGAAATTTTTAGAACCTTTAAAGCTAACGAGGAAGTTGCTTAATGAGTCAAGCTTTTAGAATTGGATATGGAGGATTAGTAAATAGGGATAAAAAATTATCTTTTAAATTTAATGGTAAAAGTTACTTTGGTTATGAAGGTGATACATTGGCATCAGCTTTATTGGCAAATGGTGTTCATTTAGTTGGAAGAAGTTTTAAGTACCATAGACCTAGAGGTTTCTTTGGGGCAGGAGTTGATGAACCATATGCAATAGTTCAGCTTTATAGAAATGGTGAAACTGAGCCTAATATTAAAGCTACAGAACAGGAACTTTTTGAAGGTTTGGAAGCAAAAAGTGTTAATTGTTGGCCAAGTGTGAATTTTGATATTGGTGCAATAAATAATTTTTTAAAAATTTTTTTACCTGCAGGTTTTTACTACAAAACATTTATGTGGCCAAAAAGTTTTTGGTACAGAATTTATGAACCATTTATCAGAAAAGCTGCGGGTTTAGGTGTTGTTTCAACAAAACACGATAATGAGAGGTATGAGCATAAATATGAATACTGTGATTTACTTATTGCAGGATCTGGACCTTCAGGATTGTCTAGTGCATATGCTGCTGCAAAAAATGGAGCGAGTGTTATTCTTGCTGAAGATAAACCAAGATTTGGTGGATCTTTACTAACAAGTGATGTCAATATTGGGAATCAATCTGGAAAAGATTGGGCCGAAGGAATAATAGCTGAACTCAAAACTATGCCAAATGTAGTCGTGAAAAATAGATCTCAAATCTTCGGATACTATGATCATAACATGCTAGTAATGTCAGAAAAAGTAAGTGATCATCTTCCAAAAACAAAAAAATATCATCCTAACAAAAGACTTTGGTACATAAGAGCAAAAGAGGTTTTAATATCTTCAGGTTCAATTGAGAGACCAATAGTTTTTGGTAATAATGATACACCTGGAGTAATGCTATCATCTGCTGCAAAAGAGTATTTAAAAGTTTATGGAGTATTAGTTGGAAAAAAGCCTCTGGTATTTACAAATAATGATAGTGGATATGAGACAGCTATTGAGTTTAAAAAGCATGGAGTTGATCCAATTGTTCTAGATTCAAGAAAAAATCCCAAATCAGAAATAATTGACGAAGCAAAAAATTTAGCAATTAATATTAAAAATTCATATGTTGTAGTTGCGGCGCAAGGTTATAAAAAAGTAAAAAGAGCTGACATTGCCAGCATTTCAGATGATAAAAAACAACTTGGTAAAATTGAAAGTATAAATTGTGATTGTATATGTGTATCTGGTTTTTGGACACCAACAATTCACTTAGCCTCTCAATCTGGAAATAAAACAAAGTTTAAAGAAGAAATTGATGCATTTGTTCCGGGAGTGTCTAAACAAAATGAAACTACTTTAGGATCAGCTAATGGAGTATTTTCACTAGATGAAACTTTAAAAACCTCATTTGCTGCAGGTAGTGAATTATCAAAAAAAATTACTAAAAATGATAATAATATAGCTATTCCAAATGTTGTTGAAAAGAAATCCTCTCAACATGACAAGTTTTGGTGTGTTCCTTTGCCAAAAGGTAAAAATTATAAAAGATTTTTAGATTTTCAAAATGATGTAGCGGTATCTGATATAGAAATAGCTTTAAGAGAGGGATATCGATCAATAGAACATGTTAAAAGATACACCACTCTAGGAATGGCAACAGATCAAGGAAAAACGAGTAATTTAAATGGATTGCAATTAGTATCCGAAATTGAAAACAAAGTTGTCCCTGCAGTAGGTCATACTACCTTTAGACCACCTTATACTCCTGTCTCTATTGGCGCGATAGTGGGGAGAGAGGTTGGAAAACATTCAAAACCAACAAGAAAATCTCCAATGCATTCATGGCATGAGAAAAATAATGCAGTTTTTGTGGATGCAGGTGTTTGGTTAAGACCTAGGTTTTACAAAAGAGGAAATGAAACCTTATTTGAAGCATCTAAAAGAGAAGCTAAAAATGTAAGAACAAATGTTGGAGTTTGTGACGTAACAACTTTAGGAAAAATTGATGTAAAAGGTCCTGATGCAGCGGAGCTTTTAAACAGAGTTTACACTAATGCGTGGTTAAAGTTGCCAGTTGGAAAAGCTAGATACGGGGTAATGTTAAGAGAGGATGGAATTGTAATGGATGATGGAACAACTACAAGAATTTCAGAAAATCACTATCATATGACTACTACTACAGCTCAAGCAGCAAATGTTCTTTCACATTTAGAATATTATTTACAATTAGTCTGGCCTGATTTAAATGTGAACGTAGTTTCTACTACAGAGCAATGGGCAGGAGCAGCTATTGCTGGACCTAAATCTAGAGATTTATTACAAAAATTATTTCCAAATCTTAATGTATCAAATGAAGGCTTACCCTTCATGGGCTATATGGAGGGAGATTTATTTGGTGTCAAAGCAAGAATATTTAGAATTTCATTTTCAGGAGAGCTTGCATATGAAGTAAATGTTGAGTCTGATAATGGAAACTTTATGTGGGAAAAAATAATGGAAGTTGGTGAGGATTTTGAAATTCAACCATATGGTACAGAAGCATTATCAACTTTGAGAATTGAAATGGGTCATGTTGCTGGATCAGAACTTGATGGTAGAACAATTCCTTACGATAATGCTTTAGAGGGTCTTGTTAGCAAAAAGAAAGATTTTATTGGAAAAAGATCATTACTTCGATCTGCGTTTACTGCTGAAGATAGACAAAGAATAGTTGGAGTAGTTCCATTGGATAAAAAAACAAGTATTCCAGAAGGTTCTCATTTGGTTAAAGATGCAAAAGCTCCGTTACCTAATCCAAAGTTAGGTCATATTTCTGCATCATGTTGGAGTGTTGAGTATGACAATCCTTTTTCTTTGGCAATTTTGAAAAATGGAAAAAATATGATTGGTGAAAAGCTTTTTGCGATGTCACCACTTAAAAACAAAGTAATCCCTGTTGAGATAGTATCATCACATTATGTAGATCCAAAGGGTGAAAGAGTTAGGTCATGACGTTAATTTCAGCTTTATCAAATGTTCACAAAAAAGGTCAATTTGGAGAATATGAGGGTAAAAAAGAAAATGACTTACTTAAAATTTCTGAAATTAAAAACTTACTTATTGTTCAAATAGTTCAGTATAAAAATTCCTCAGTTTCATTTGATAGTATTGAGATTGATGGTTTAAAATTAAAGAATGAACCTTTAAATGTAGTATTCAATGAAACTATTAGGATTATGTGGAATGGACCAAAGAATTGGCTTTTGGTTTCAACAAAAAAAGATTTAATAAGAAATGTAGTAGATAAATTTAAAGATACAGACTTTGCTGTAACAGATTTATCCCATTCGAGGGCAATTATTGAAATTGAAGGACAAGAAACAATGGAAGTTTTAAAAAAAGGCTGTCCATTTAATTTTAACTTATTAAAAAAAAACAACTCAATAAATTCAACTTATAATGGAATAGCATTCACTGTGGATAAGTTAAATGAAAATCCAAATAAAGTAAGATTATTTGCTTTAAGAAGTTTTGGAGAATCATTATATCACTCAATCACAGATGCCTCTCTAGAATTTGGCTTTAAATCTTTTTAAGATTAATTTTCAATCTCTTGTTGCAATATAGACTCCTATAGAGGTTATTAGAAAACCAATTAAATCTAACTTGGTTAAACTTTCATTTAAGAAGAGCCATGCCATAAATGCAGATGTTGCTGGAATTAAAAAAAATATTGAAACAGTTTTGCTTGCTGAGTTTTTTTTTATTAAAAACATCAATATTGTAAATGCTCCAAATGAAACTAAAAATACTTGATGGCTCATTGCAATAATAAAAGTTTCTGAAAAATTAATGTATGGATCAACAAAAAAAATTATTATTAATAAATGAAATATACATCCACCGATAGCCTGGTTCATATTACTTACAGACAAAGGTAAACTGTTGCTCAATTTTTTTTGCCACAAGGTTGAAAATGTAATTGCCAATAACGCTATTACTGTTGCAATCAACCCATTTGTTGGTATTTTAGATCCAATATCAAAACCTAACACAAGTCCTGCACCAGCAAATCCTAATAAAATACCTGACCATTGTTTAGCAGATACTTTTTCATTTAAGATTGGACCGCTTAATGCATTTGTTAGAACAGGTTGGAGAGTTACAATTAACGCTGCAATAGCTGTAGGCATACCAATTGAAATTGAGTAAAAAACGCCACCAAGATAAAAACCATGAAATAAAACACCACTAAATAAAGATTCAATAAAATTTTTTTTACTAACTAAAATTTTTTGTTTTGAATAAACAGAAAATAAAAAAAAACCTAAAGCAACTAAAGCAAATCTAAAAGCTAGGGCAGCAAAAGGATCACTGTTATCTATAATAGGCTTAGTTGTTATAAAAGCAGATGACCATAGAAGCACAAAAATAAAAGGAAATATTCTTATCATCATCTTTAATAAACAAATAAATTAAATAAAATCAAACGAATCAGTACCTATAATGAACAAATTAGATGTAGCAATGAAATACCAAATCACTTAAACTTTTGTTATGAACTTAAGGCTATTCAGAATGTGTATAATTTTACTGTCATTTTTCTTTTTGACAGGTTTTGTACCTATTATGTCATTTGTTGGTCCAAGTTTAACAGTTCTTACATCAGGTAATGTTTATAAAGCGAGCGCACACTTTATCGTTAATCAACGAATAGAAAAGGAAACTGGTAAAAATTCTTTTACATTAATTAAAGAAACGTTAGTCAAAGAAGAAAAAATGAAAAAAAATTCTTTTGACGAAGACTTAAGACAACTAGTTGAAACAAGAATAAAAATGACTAGACAAAAACTAGACAATCAAAATTTACAAAAATTATTAAAAAAACGAATAGAGGTTACTAGATCTATACTTAATTTAAATAATATTACTCAATAATATTTAGGTATATCAGGTTTTCTTGTTTAGTTTCTTTACACCACATTTCATAGCTTTCACAAACTCTCCATAAATGATCAAAAGCTCTTTGTGAAATTTCTAATGGAAAATGACTTTTAGTATAATATAGTTTAGGTATTTTCATTAAAAATTTTACCATCGAATCTTTTTGAAGCTCTAAAAGTCTTAAAGTTTCCTCAGGAATTTTTTTTTTGGTAACAGTGTCAATAAATTTATTCTTCTTAAGTTCTAAAAACCATCTTTCATGAAATTCTCCAGAACTTAAAATTTCAAATTCTTTAGTGGTTATAAAAATTTCAAATGCTTGTATATTGTTGACTTCAGGATTTTGTTTTTTAATATCTATTATTTTTGTATAAACAAATTCAGCAGCTCTTAACACATATGGCTTTTCAGTCTTATTAGACATTATCTAATTTTTATGCTTGACCAAAGCCGATTGGGCCAAAATTAAATTAGGATCTAAAAATACTTTTGATGATTTTATATTTTTAAATGACTTAAATGCAAAAATTGCAATAGGGAGCTCTGTACAACCTAAAATAATTTTTTTACATTTCATTTTAATTAAAGAGTCAATTGCAGGTTTAATCACCTTTGCTGCAGCTTTTACATTACCCATTTTAACAAATTTAATAGCTTTATTTACTGACAATTTTTGTATTTTTTGAGATGGCTCTATCAACTTATAATCTTTTTGAAAAAATTTTTTATAAACCCCTGTTTTAAGGGTACCCTCGGTAGCTAGAAGACCAACTTTAGAATTTTTTTTGCATTTTTTTTTCGTAAATTTAAAAACTTCTTTAGGCATATTAATTATTGGAATATTGATTTTATTTTGTAAATCATCGAACCAATAATGAGCCGTATTACAAGGTATAACTATAAATTTACATTTATTATTTTCTAGAAGCTTACAACCTTTGAGCAAACTCATTAAAACTTTGTTATATTTTTCTCTACTTGTTTTATTGGTAGACTTATTTAAGAGATTTTTGGTATGAGACCCTATAGATTCAGGTCTACCCGGAATATCTGATTTGTTATATAGTAAAAATAGTGGATACTCTTGATCAATCTTTCCTCTATTAAGAACTGCAAGCTTGTTACAAAAATCAAGACCAGCTTGAGTTCCCATTCCACCTAAAATTCCAATCATATTTTTGATTAATTTATTAATTTTTAAATTTAAATCTATAATTATTAATTGTGTTTAAAGGTTGTTATTAGCTTAGGTATTGGCTGAATAACAAATTTATTGAAGTTTAAATAAATTTTTCAGCCAATAGGAAGTGTGAAATTATGCAGTTTTTAAGTTAACTGCTGAAGGACCTTTAGGACCATCTTCAACATCGAAAGTCAAAGCTTGACCCTCATCTAAACCGTTCATACCAGCATCTCTTACTGCTGAAACATGTACAAACACATCTTTTTCTTTATCTTCTCTTTCAATAAAACCAAAGCCTTTGGTTGGATTGAACCATTTTACTTTTCCTTGTAGACTCATATTTATCTTCTTATTTTTTGTTATGTTAAATTATTACTTATTATTAAGTAATATTGGCTTTCTTTAGATTTTATTGGGTTTTGTCAACAAAATAGATTAACAATTAAAAAAAATTTTCAAATATCGTCAATTAGCATGCTTAAATAAACAGAATTAATGTCTTTTTTATAGTGTGCAAAAGGTTCGCATACAATGAACCCAGTTTTTTTGAAAAGTTTTCTTGCTGGTATAAAAAAATCTCCTGCACCCGTTTCGATACTTAATCTTTTTATATTTAACTTTTTAGCTTCATTAATTAAATGATTGATTACATCAATACCTTTGCCTTGATTTCTAAAATTATTATGAATTCTTATCGATTTAAATTCTCCATGTTCTTTATCTAAAAATTTTAAAGCACCACAACCGATCAGTTTTTCATTATCCCATAAACTCCAAAATTTAATTGATGATACTTTTAAACCAGGAATATCTAGGACGTGAGCGCTTCCTTCTGGAGATGCAGCTCTTAGCTCAATAAAATGCTTAGTAAGAAGCTCATTTACTTCTGGATTATCAAAATTACCTTCTATTGATTTTAACATTTATAATAAAGTTGTGATATGACCCATTTTTCTGTTTTCTTTTATATCTTTTTTTAAATAATCAAAGAAAAATTCCTTATCATTAAACTTTTGCAGATTTCTATAATGAGTAATTTGATCACCAAGCAAATTTATCATTTTAGCATTAGAAATTTTTTTTAAAGGGATTTGTTCTAAACCACATACAGCTCTTACATGATTTTCAAATTGACTTACATTAAAAGCATTAATTGTTAGATGCCCTGAGTTATGTACTCTTGGAGCAATCTCATTAACATAAAGATTATCATTTCTATCTATAAAAAATTCCACACATAAAGTTCCAACATATTTAAGTTCTTCAGCAATAAGCATTGCCCAATCTTTAGATTGATTAAAAATTTTTTCATTAATTTCAGCAGGTATTTTTGAATATTTTAAAATTTGATCTTCATGAGTGTTTTCTATTGGTTCATAAATTTCATATTTATTATTACTAAACCTTGTAATTATAATTGAAATTTCTTTTTTTAATTTTACAAGTTTTTCAAGGATATACCCTTTTGAAAAATCAATGTTCAATGAATTAATTTCATCACTTGATTTGATTGGATATTGACCTTTGCCATCATAGCCTAGTGTTGTTGTTTTAAGAATACCTGGTAAAAAATCTTCTAAAGCATCTATGTCAGATTTTTTATCAATCGCAACATATCTTGTTGTTCTAATATTTAATTTATTAATAAAATCCTTTTCAGCCAATCTATGTTGAATTAATCTGTTAACTGATGGTTTTGGTAAAACAGGTTTAAATTTATTTATTCCACTTAATGTTTCAAATGGAATATTTTCAAATTCAAAAGTGACTAAATCAACTTGATTTAAAAATTCTGATATTTTTTCTTTGTTATCATAATTCCCATTAACAAATTGATTACAGAAATTTTGTGCTGGAGCGTCTATATCATCGCAAAAAACAACAGTTTTAATATTTAATTTTTTAGCTGCTATTGCAAGCATACTTCCAAGTTGACCACCTCCAATGATACCAAGTGTAATTTGAGACATTTTATTTAGGAGATTTTTTTACAGATTTAGTTTGCGATGTTCTAAAATTTTTAAGCTTTTTTCGAACACTTGTATTTTGATTAGCAATTATTGCTGCAGCTAATAAAGCAGCATTAATTGCACCATCCTCACCTATGGCAAGTGTTCCCACGGGTATTCCTTTTGGCATTTGTACAATTGATAACAAACTATCTAAACCTTTAAGTTTTTTGCTTTCAACAGGAACGCCAAGCACGGGTACATGTGTAAGTGCTGATATCATACCTGGAAGATGAGCAGATCCTCCAGCACCAGCAATTATTACTCCTATCTGATTTTGCTCAACTTTAGCAGCATATTCATACATTCTTTGAGGCGTTCTGTGAGCAGATACAATTTTTGTTTCAAATGAAACACCAATTTTTTTTAAGGTTTTTTCAGCTAGTTTCATAACTTTATAGTCAGATTGACTTCCCATTATGATTGAAACTTTTAATTTACTATTTTTTTTCATGAAAATTGATCAAACTCTTTATTTCAAAATTAACTTAAAATTTCAATAAAATTAATAGTATTTAAAATACATATTGATTAGAGTTAAACATACTATGAATTATAAAATCGACAATCTTCAATATTGTAATTGGTCTAGGAAAATCTTTGAGATTAACAGATCTGCTGGCCTAGATGCTGTTCATGTTACTATTGTTTACCATGAAGATTTTAATGAATTACAACTTGAAATAAAAAAATGGGAAAAATTATTTCATGATAACTCTGATCTGATTTTCCCTGGTAAAAATTTTTATGATATTGATAAAGCAAATAAAGAAAACAAAACTGCAATGTTCTTTGGTTTTCAAAATTGTTCACCAATCGAAGACGATATCATGTTAGTTGAAAAGGTTCATCAATTAGGATGTAGATTTATGCAGCTGACTTATAATAACCAATCTTTACTAGCAACAGGCTGTTATGAAAAAATAGATAGTGGAGTTACAAATTTTGGACGTGAGGTTATAAGAGAAATGAACAGAGTTGGTCTTGTGGTTGACATGTCACATTCTGCAGAAAAAAGCACTCTAGATGCAATTGAATTAAGTGAAAAACCAATTGCAATTACTCATGCAAATCCATCTTTTTGGCATCCAGCTAAAAGAAACAAATCCTCAGATTTATTAAAAAATTTAAGTGATAGTGGTGGTATGTTAGGTTTATCATTATACCCTCATCACTTAAAAAATAATACAAATTGTACTCTAGATAGTTTTTGTGAAATGGTGGCAAAAACAGCCGAAATAATGGATGTAAAAAAAATAGGAATAGGATCGGATCTTTGTTTAGACCATCCAGACACTGTTGTTGAATGGATGAGAAATGGTTCTTGGTCTAAAAGTAAAAATTTTGGCGAAGGATCAAAGAATAAACCTGGTTTCCCCAAGCAACCTGATTGGTTTCTTGATGCAAGAGGTTTCTCAAATATTGAAAAAGGTCTAAAAAAAGTAGGTTTTTCTGATACCGAGACACATGGAATACTTGGAAATAACTGGTACAATTTTTATAAATCAATTTAATTATGATAGTTGAATTAAGAGACCCTAACAAAATAATGAAATTGTCAAGGCTAGGATCTTTTCATCAATCAAAATTATCTTTTTTAAGAAGTTTTCTTAATGAATTTAAAGAGTGGGAATATAAAAGAGATTTATTTAATTTAAATGAAAATGGTTTTGGAGAAGCTGTCTATTCATTTAAAAAAAATAAAAGAGTTTACTCCTTAGTTTGTTTTGCAAATGAAATCAAAGATGAAGAAAGATCAGATAGAGTTATTGCTACAAAATGGGATGCAGCTTTTACATTACATGATGGAGTTCCTACAAAAAAAGATATTGAAAGATTAAAAAATGAAGTTCCAAAACAAGAAATAGGTAGACTTTCTTATAAAGAATTAACTTTATCGAGAGCAAACAAATCAGTAAGAATTTATAATCATGTAGTTGAAAGTTTGAGCAAAGGTCAGCAGCCAGATTTAAACTTATTATCAAAAGTAGGCTATTTATATAGGACTACGGCAGTATATGGCTCAGGTAAATTTGGTCTTGCAGATCGATTTAGAATAAAAAATCGTGAAGAAATTAATGGTCCATTCAGATTAGAAATGATGTTGGTTTATTTGGTAAGACAATTTACTTTTGATCAAGTTAATCATGTTGCTTATTATAAAAATCCAAAAACAGCTGTTAAGCTAGATGAGAATATTTGTAAAAACCTGGGAATTGGTAATTCTACAGGCCTAGGTATGGCGCCTTTTATAGTTAATCATCCAACTCTACTAAATAATTGGATTTTAAGTAGAGAAAGGGCACTTAAAGAAATTAGAGAAATCAAAGATGTAAAAAGTGAAGATAGAGATTTATTTATAGATTGTGTGAAAAAATCATTAAGAAACATTACAAGCTGGAATACTGATAGCGAATATCAGCAAAAAAAAATTTCTTCATTATTAAAGGATGTTAAAAAATTCTTAAATTTTATAGATAAAGATTTTGATTTTGAAAGCAAATATCCTTTTAACAAAATCTATCAATGGTTAGAGGACAATACTTGTGAGGAATGTATTGAATATATAGTGTCAATAATGATGGAACCCTATAACGATATTATAAATCCTTTGGTAAAAAAAATGAGTTCGGACGAAGAAAAATATTTTAATATTCCGACGTATAGAAAAGTTGATGAATTGAGGAATATCATTGAAGCAAAGTATCCCAATATTCTACATATTAATTTTGAAGAAAAAGAAAATAATAAAAACTTTTGGTTTATTTCCAAAAATAAAGAAGAACCCAGATTGGCGGATCGTTTTGAAGAACATGGATCAGAATTAGAACAACCTTTAGCAATAGCTAGAGATATAAAAAAACTTTATGACAAATTATTGGTCTCAAAAAATAGCTTAACTATTGCTGAGTTTTTAAGATCAAATTCTGAGTTAAGACATGTTGTGAGGAGAGCTTTTATTGTAGAAAAATTTCCTTATTCAGAAATTCAAGATAATACAATTAGTAAAGATTTAATGCCAATTGATATGCTTAGACTAAAATTGTCTTTTTTTGGGGCATTAAAATTTGATCCGAGATCTGACAAATGGTTAAGAATTTGCATGTTTCAAGGAGCACCACTTCCAAACGAGCTAAAAAATTATGATGAGCAGTGGGTATATAAAACTAATATTTAGTTATGAAATCACTGAGTGAAATTGAAACTACAGTAAAAAGAGCTTCAAAGGCAGCAGGATATTCTTGGGGAGTTTCTGAAGAAACAGGAAAAAGTATAAGGTTGTTAGAGCTATTTAGTTTACCAGGCATTAAAAATCTAATTGAATATTTTAATGAAAAAAATAAAAGTAAGTTTGAAAATTTAAATTTAATTAGTGAAAATAATTTTTCATCAAACAACCCTTACTGTCCAATTACTTTAGGTGTTAGTTTTTTAGATCAAATTAATGTTTTAGAAAATTTAAAAAAAATTGAATTTAAAAATGTCGCTTATCCAATCATATTTATTTCCTTTATAAGTCGTTCATCAGAAATTATTGGAAAAAAAATTTGTATAAAAATAGATGAAAAAAAAATTTTACTTAATTTAAATGTAAATATTAGTTCAAATTTTATTGATCAAGAATTTCCAAAGATAGCGAATAGAATTGAAGTCAATCTAATTGAAAATGAAGACAACTTTACAGAAGATGAATGGAATAATTTATACAAGTTATCTGAAGAGACTTTTGTTGAAGAAAGCGACAGTTTAAAAGAAGGTGCTGCAGGAGCAGGTTTGACTGATAATGATTGATGACATTGATGATAAAAATCTCAAGTTGGATAGTGAAGAATTAAATAATATTTGCGAAGAATGCAAAGAGGAGGATGAGAGTGTTACTCATAATTTAATTCTTACTGGATTTAAATTATGTAAATCTTGTAGAGTATCTAAAACTATCTTTCCACTTTAACTGATTTGACTAACTGGAAGCATATTCATTCTACTCATAACAAATGAGATAGACAAAAAAGCAATAATTAAAAATGATAAAAGTACAATTCCAAAAGATTTAAAATTAGATTTTAAACTTAATATTTGTTTAGTTGAAATTATTAAACCTGCAAAAATCCAAAATTGGGTAAGAAAAATTATAGGTATCATTAAATCAGGTGTTACAGCAAAAAATCTTAATAAGCCAGGTGCATGTGCAAAACCAACTGCTGTTAAAACTTTTTTGAAAGAGACTTTAGTTTGTTTATCAGGAAATAATTTTACTCCAATTACAAAAATAAAAATTGCCCATATAAGCCAAGTAACTATTGCAGTAAGTCCGGACATTGCGATAGCTGTTTTAATAATATTATTAGCTGCTACTGCTCCAGCAATACCATCTAATATCATAATTATTCCAGCAAAGTATATTGAAGCTTCTCCAAAATTTTTATTATCCGAATAGAGAGTTTTATCTAGTTTTATTGACTTAAAAATTATATTTAAAAATTCAGCAAACATTAATTTTTTTTATTTTTATTTTTTTGAGCCTTATAAGAAACAATTAATGGAAATATTATTAAAGCAATAGCAATGATAATGCAAACTGCTATTAGAAAACTTTTGGTCATTAGAATTGAAAAGGGGAGCTGAAATTGGCTCCCCCTTAATAAATTTTAGCCTTTTACAACTTCTCTGGTATTTGCGTTGAAAGACTCTTTGAATGGAATATCCACAACTACAGCATCTACAGGTGTTCCAGGAGTGTCAGAGTATTTTTCAGGAAGATGAACTTTAAACTTAGTTCCAACTTTATTTTTTGGAAATCCATTGGGGTTTAAAGTTCCATCAAATGGAACATAACCCATAGCAATGTTGGTTTTCTTTTCTGGATGCCACCATGGTGAAGTTAAAAATCCAACTGGGTCTCCACCACTTTCTGGCGATACCAACCAAAAATCAGGTGCATAATCGTCAATTGGTTTACCACCCAACTCCATTCCTACTAATTGAAGTTTATAGGGTTTTTTTCCAGCTTTTATATCTGCTCCCATTTTTTCTAAAGCAGCTTTACCAACATAATCAGATTTTTTATTCCATTCACCTTTACCAGATAATGAAACTTGATAACCTAAATTACATTGAAACGGATTATGTTGTTGATCCATATCTTGTCCCCAAGAAAGAATACCTGCTTGTATTCTTCTATGGTGTGCAGGTGCAATAACCATCAATTTATGTTTTTTTCCTGCATCTAATACTGCATTCCACATGTCTTCAGCATATAAAGTTGCATTTCTTAAATATATCTCATAACCAGCTTCTCCTGAAAAACCGGATTGAGAAATTACACAACTTCTTCCACCAACAGTTGCTTCTGCTAATCCATAGAAAGGCATATTATCAAAATCAACTTGGTCACCACAAAGGTCTTGCATTAGAGCTTTTGATTTAGGACCTTGAATTTGTACTGGACATGCATCTATTTCCTCAATTGTACAATTAAATCTTCCATCTGCATTTACACCTTGTAAATACATTCCGATATCAGAGTCTGATAACGAAAACCAAAATTCATCTTTAGCAATTCTTAAAAGAATTGGATCATTTAAAACTCCACCATAAGCGTTACACAAAATTACATATCTTGCCCTCATAGGAGAAATTTTTGTTGCATCTCTGGTTATAACGTAGTCAGTAAATTTTTCTGCATCCGGACCTTTAACTCTTATTTGTCTTTCAACAGCAACGTTCCACATTGTTACATGGTTAACGATTGCATCATACTCAACCATTGCTCCACCATCTTCAGGTTTTACGTAACCTCTTGGGTGATAAATTCGATTGTATACAGTTGCTCTCCAACAACCTGCCTGCATTGATAAATGCCAATAAGGTGACTTTCTTACCCTTGTTGAAATTAACAATTCAACTTTAGTTGGCCCACTTTGTCTTAAATTGTATGGTACTTCTCTATCAGATTGATCAACAGAAGTAACATGTTTTACTTTAGTATAGTCAAATTCATTAGACATAACTATTCTCCTTCAACCACTTGTTAGTTTCCTTCAAGCCGCCGAATGTATAAATGTGGAAGTTATCAGTATGCGATTTAACTTTCCCAATTAAATCATTAGGGTCTTTAGGTTTCAATAAATCTAATGCCTTAGTAAAATTAGATTTAAGAAAGTTAATGGAATTTTTTGCCCCAACAATATTAGCAAATTTAATTAAACTAGATATTTTTAATGGCCCAGTAATTCCCACATGCACTGGTACGCTTTGCTTAGAAATAAAATCTATAATAGGCTGAGGATCAAGTAACCACTGAGTTACAATATAATCAGCATAAGGCTTTTTATCTATCATAGCTTTTTCTAATTCTGAGTCGGATATATCAGGACTCCCCTCTGGGTGTCCAGCAATTCCTATTTTCATTTTTTCAAAATAACCTGTTTCTAGAAGTTGAAATGAACTGTCAAATTTACCAGCAGGCTCACGTCCACCACCTATAATTAAAGCTTGTTTCACCCCTCCATCTTTGCATCTAGAAACATAATCTTTCAGTTCTTTTTCATCGTGCATTGATCTAGCAGGAAAATGAGGTACGGGATTAAATCCTTTTTTTACAAGTTCTACTGCTTTATCAGCAGTCTCCCTATAATCACCCCCAGGTAGCATAGTTATATAAATGTCAGACAATGCTGGAATTGTATCAAGCTCTGTTTTAGGTCCAATTTCCAATGAAAAATTCATAGGTAAGATCTTTATTTATTTTAAAATATGAGTCTAGAAAATTCGATTGAGACTAATTTACTTTTTTAATTGACCTCTGTGCTTTTGAATTCGCTGTCCGTACTGCTGAGTGACCCTATCAAATATAATTGCTAGGGCTACAATTGCCAAACCATTCATCATTCCAAGAGCCAAATATTGGTTGGAAATAGCTTGCAAAATAGGGACTCCCAAGCCTTTTACACCTATCATTGAAGCAATTACTACCATTGCTAAAGCCATCATAATTGTTTGGTTAATTCCAGCAAAAATTGTTGGTAGAGAAAGTGGGATCTGAACTGATCTTAACTTTTGCATTGGTGTTGCTCCAAATGCTTCACTAGCTTCAAGCGTTTCTTTGTCAACTTCTCTAATTCCAAGGTTAGTTAATCTTACAATTGGAGGTAAAGCATAAATGCATACAGCAAGTAGACCAGGCACTTTACCAATACCAAGAAGCATAATGATTGGAATTAAATATACAAAGCTTGGAATAGTTTGCATCATATCTAAAACAGGTAAAATTGCTTTTTCTGCTCTTGCTGATTTTGACATTAACACACCAATTGGAATTCCCACAACAATGCAAACTAATGTAGAAACGGAAATGATTGCAACTGTAGCCATACAATTTTTCCACATCCCAAAATAACCTATAATTAGAAAACAAATTACAGTTCCTATAACCAGCTTAATACTTCTTGAACCAATCCAAGCCAACAGAGCAAATGCTCCTATGACTAAAGGCCAAGGACTATTTACTAATAACTTTTCTAACCAAATTAAAAAATATAGTAGTGGATCAAAAAAACTTTCTATTCCATCTCCATAAGCTCTTGAAAAATCTTTAAAACTTAAATCAATACCCTTTTTCAGCTCCCTAAGAGCCGTTCTATCCATTACAGGAATTTTATTAAAGAAGTCCATAATTTTTATTTAATCAAACCCGCCGAAGCGGGTTTGATAATATTTTTAATTAAAGTGCTTTTTTGATTTTTTTTGCAGCATCACTTGAAACCCATTTACTCCAAACACTTTCTTGTGTTTTTAGGAATTCAATTGCAGCATCAGCACCTTCTGCTTGGTTTTCACCCATCCAAACTAACATACCGTTCATAACTGGACCTGGGTATGTTCTCTTCTTAAAGTATTCCATACCAGCACTTCCAGCTGTATTTTTGAAATTGTCAGTTACGATTGTGTAAACTTCAGATTTTGTCCATGAAGTTGCTTTAGGGTCTCCACATTCTTGTTCTGGTAAAACTATACATTTATCCCAGTTATCTTTTCCACCCCAAGCTCCCATGTCCACAGCTCTCATATCATATTTACCAATGATAGCTGTTGGTGACCAATAGTAACCAAACCAGTTTTCACCTCTTTCAGCAGCTTTAGCAATTGATCCATCTAATCCTGCAGCAGAACCTGTTTCAACAATAGCCCAACCTTTTGCTTCCATGTCAAAAGCTTTGTAAAGATTTCTATTACTTAGTTCACAGTTCCATCCTGGAGGACAAATATGAAACCCACCTTTTGATGGATCCTCTGGATGAGGAAATAGATCCGGTCTTGCCAAAATTGCTTCAGCAGTTGTAAGTTCAGGATGTTTTTCTAAAGTAGCAGGTAACACCCACCATCCTTCACCTAAACCAGTAATAGGTGCTTTATTAAGTGAGTGCATTCTTCCTTCATCAATTGCTTTATTTAAAGCAATGATTGCAGCGTTAGCCCAAAATTCTGGGGCTACATCTGGTTCACCTTTTTCTTGCATAGATGCAAAAGTTGGCTGAGTTGCACCAGGCACAAGCTCAACATTACATCCATAACCTTCTTCTAATATGATTTTGTCAACTTCAGCCATGAAGTTTGCAGAAGCCCAGTTCATATTAGCAATTGTTATATTTCCACAAGCTGCATTCGCAACACTTCCAAAGGAAGTAAGACCAAACACAACAGCTAGTGAAAGAAGTATTCTTTTAATTTTCATTATATCTCCCAACATTTGATTCATTTAAAAGTTAAATTGAACATATTGAGGTTAATAATGCAAATTTAATTCAACTGATGGTTGAAGTTAAATTGTCTTTTACTATACTAAATTTTTGTTTAAAGTTTTAATATGACTTTTTCTGCAAATTTTTTCTTTAAAGAATTTGTTTATATTTTAAATTGCAAAACTGTTTTTCAACAAATCATAATTAGAGAAAGATAATTCTAAGCCTCGATTAATTTTTTAATTAATTAAAAAAAGGAGGTTTATGAATTTAAATAAAAAATTATCAGACATCTTAGATCCCAATAAAATAGAAGTTGTTAAAAATCCTATAGAGAAAGCTCATGGATTACCTAACGAATGTTATTTGAATAATGATTATTTAGAGTTTGAAAAAGAAAAAATATTTAAAAATAATTGGACTATGATTGGGGTTGCAAGCTCTGTACTAAATCCAGGCGATGCAAAACCTTTTAATCTTTTAGGAATACCAATACTAATAGTTAGAAACAAAGAGAATGAAGTAAAAGTTTTTCATAATGTTTGTAGTCATAGAGGTTTCAAATTAGTTGATCAGGAATGTAAATTAAAAAATGTAATAAGATGCCCTTATCATTCTTGGTCCTACGATTTTAATGGAAAATTAACTGTTACTCCACATTTAGGAGGACTAGGAAAACATGAGGTTGAAGGGTTCGATAAAAACAAGAGTAACTTAAAAGAAATTAAATCAAATATTTGGATGGATTTAATTTTTATTAATATTAATTCTAATGCAAAACCATTTGAAGAATTTATTAAACCCTTAGAAGATAGATGGTCTAAGTTTATTTCTAAAAAAGATCAACAATTAATAAGACATGCTTCTGACAATGGTTACTTTAATATGACAGTAAATAGTAATTGGAAATTTGCTATTGAGAATTATTGCGAAAGCTATCATTTGCCCTGGATACATCCAGAGCTGAATAGAGTTTCAAATATTTCAGATCACTACCACATAGAGGATGAAAATTTTAATTTTTCAGGACAAGGTAGTGATAAATATTCACAACAGTTTGATGGGAATATAAAATTTAAATGTTTTCCAAATTGGCCAAGTGAAGTATCTGAAAAATCTGAATATGTATCATTATACCCAAATGTAATGTTGGGAATTCATATAGATCATTTTTATGCATTTTGGTTAGAACCAATTTCAAACAATCAGACAAAAGAACATTTTGAATTATATTATATCGGAGATGAAAGTGCCTCTAGTGATGAATTTAAGGATATAAGAAAAAAAAATTTTGCATTTTGGCAAGAAGTTATGAATGAAGATGTAACTGCAATAGAAGGAATGCAAAACGGACGAAATTCCCCAGCTTACAATGGCGGGAATTTTTCACCTGTAATGGATACTCCTACTTTGATGTTTCATAAGTGGGTTGCAACCAACTTAACAAAATGAGAGGGTAAATTATGAAAAAAGATCTTATTACTAGATTAAATGAAGGTCCAATAATGTGTGCAGAAGGCTATCTTTTTGCAATGGAAAGAAGGGGTTATCTTTCAGCAGGTCCATTTGTTCCAGAAGTTGTTATGGAACATCCTGAGGTAGTAACTCAATTACATCGAGAATTTATTAGAGCAGGTTCAGATGTTGTTCAAGCATTTACTTATTACGGTCATAGAGAAAAGCTTCGAATAATTGGTAAAGAACATTTGTTAGAACCAATGCAAAAAGGCGCTCTTAAAATTGCAAAAGATGCTGCAGCTGAGTTTAAAGATTTAGATCTTATGGTTTGTGGAGATGTGGCAAACACAAATGTATTTGATCCAGGAGATCCTAATACTCACAAACAATGTCAACAAATGTACGAAGAGCAAATTGCTTGGGCAAAAGAAGCTGGTGTTGACTTTGTTATTGCCGAAACAATAAGTTGGACTGATGAAATGAAAATTGCATTAAAAACAATTAAAGAAGCTGGACTCATTGCGGTATGCAATTTTGCAATTCCTAGAGGAGATAAAACTAGAGAAGGTCATAGTGCTGAGGATGCATGTAAAATGATGGAAGATCTTGGTGCTGATGTTGTTGGGTTAAATTGTTACAGAGGACCCGAGATGACAATGAAACTTTTAAAAAAAGTTAGAGACAAAGTTTCATGTCATGTATCAGGGCTTCCAGTTCCTTACAGAACTACAGAAAAAGAACCTGGTTTTTTAAATATTACTGATCATGGATGTGACTGTATTCCAGGTGGAAATGCATTTCCAGTTGCTTTAGACAACTTATTTTGTAACAGATTTGAAATGGCAGAATTTGCAAAAGATTGTGTAAAAAATAAAATAAATTTTATTGGTATATGTTGTGGTGCTGAAGCTCACCACGTTAGAGAAATGTCAGTTGCGATTGGAAAGAAACCAATTTCAATGAAATATATGCCAGATATGAGCAAACATTTTCACCATGGAACAGATAAATCTCTTAAAAAAGTAAATAAGGAGATCAAATACTAATAATAAATATGAAGAGAAAAACTTTTTTTGATTCTAGAGACAAATATTTATCATTTGTAAACTCAACTAATGAAAAATCAAAAATTGCTTTTTATTTATTTAAAAAAATAGAAAAAATCAGTACTCGGTCACCAATTTTTAACGTATTAGACGCGGGTACTGGTGAGGGAACAATTATATCTACTTTTTTGTCAGGCCTGCATAAATATCTGCCAAATAAACCTATATTTATTGTAGGTAAAGAAATAAGTATCGATGATATTAATGTGCTTCTAAGTTTTTTAGGGGATAGATTTGCTGAACATAAAACTTTAATTTTTAATATTACTAATTGTAGCTATAAAGATCTAAATAACTCTACATCTGACAATGTAAAATTTGAAAAATTAGAATTAGTTGGAAAAAAAGGTATTGATTTTACTAAGATCTTAATGAGTTTAAGTCCTTATATTAGAAAAAATTGGAAATTATCTTTTAATAACAAAAATGGTTCAATTAAACCCAAGTCAAAAATTTTTTTGACTATTTACAGAAAAGATCAAAAAAAAAAATTAAAAGACTTTATACCCAGAAATATGAGTGAAATTCCAAAAAAATATGATTTTATTATTGCATCTCAATGTTTTAAGCTTCGGTCTCCTTTAACTCAGACTGTAAAAAATGTTATTAAACCTCTTTTATCTTTGCTAAATTTTAAAGGAAAAATGTTCCTTATATACTCATCAGGAAAGGATTTTACAGGATCATTTCTCAAATATTACTATCCAAGGAATGGTTTTTATAAAAATTCAGAACCCAAAAAATTAATATCTCAAATAAAAAAAAATATAGAAAAAGATAAATTTAAAATAAAACTAGAAAAACTAAAATATACTTTCAATAATTTATCTATCAATTTTAAGGAATTCTCACTAAATAATATTTTTTCTGTCTGGAATGCAATTAACTATGTGGGACAAGTTTCTGAAATAGAGCAAAAAAAAGTTTCATTTACTAAAAAAAATATAAATATTCTTCAAAAGAGATTGTCCAAATTAAAAAATATTTATTTTGAAGACAATATTGTAAATTTTGAAAAAGAAAGGTTATAAATAAATTTATGGAGAAAAATGCCAAAGTTGTAATCATAGGTGGTGGTGTGGTGGGTTGTTCTATTCTTTACCATTTATCTAAATTTGGATTAAAGGATTGCATTTTACTTGAGAGAAACGAACTTACCTCAGGATCGTCTTGGCACGCAGCGGGAAATGTTCACGTTATTTCATCTGACCCTAATATCTCTAGGATGATGGCTTATACAATAGGCTTGTATAAAGAAATAGAAAAAGAGTCAGGTCATTCTGTAGGATTTAAACCTAGTGGAGGTTTTTATTTAGCTTCAAATGAAGTGTGGGCTGATTATTTAAAGAGAGAAAGATCAAAAGCAAGATATATGGGGCTTGACCAAGAATTTATTTCTTTAGAGGAAGTTAAAAAGAAAAATCCTCTAATTGATCCATCTAGATATTTGTTGGCCTTATGGGATCCTATCGATGGTGAAGTTGATCCTTCAGGAGTTACTTACGCTTTTGCAAAAGCTGCAAAAGTTCATGGTGGAAAATATTACACTCACACTGTCGTAAAAGATACGAAACAAAAAGAAGATGGAACTTGGGATGTCTTTACCGAAAAAGGAAATATAAATGCTGAAATAGTAATAAATGCAGGTGGTCTGTGGGCAAGAGAAGTTGGGCAATTAGCTGGACTTAATCTTCCTGTTCAACCAATGGAGCATCATTATTTAATCACTGAACCTATTCCAGAAATTGAAGCAATGGGTGATCAACGATTGCCTATTGGTACAGATTTTGAGGGGAATATTTACTTTAGGCAAGAAGGAAAAGGAATGTTGCTTGGAACTTATGAACCAAAATCAACACCTTGGAAAGTAGAAGGAACTCCAATAAATTTTGGTCATGAGTTACTTGAGCCAAAGTTAGATAATATTGAAGATAGACTGGCAATTGGTTTTGAGAGAATGCCAGCATTAGAGCGTGCAGGTATTAAGAATATAGTTAATGGACCTTTTACTTTTGGTCCAGATGGAAGCCCTCTTATTGGTCCAGTACCAGGAATGAAAAATTATTGGGTTGCGGTTGGTGTTATGGCTGGTTTCTGTCAAGGTGGTGGTGTTGGAAAATGTATTGCTGAATGGATTATTGATGGTGAACCTTCTATTGATGTTTGGGCAATGGATGTTGCTCGTTTTGGAGATTATGCTTCACCTCAGTATGGAACCATTAAATCTTCAGAAAATTATGAGCGAAGATTTATTATGACTTTTCCAAATGAAACTTTACCAAAAGGAAGAAAACAAAAAACTACTGCACTTTATGATCGTTTTGTAAATCAAGGTGCTGTTATGGGAGATAGTTTTGGATTAGAAAATGTTTTGTGGTTTGCAAACAATAAAGAAGATGCACACGAAGAGCCTACTATTAAAAGATCGAGATCACACGATTATGTTTCAAAAGAAGTTATTAATGTAAGAGAAAATGTTGGTTTAATCGAGGTTGCTAACTTTTCAAAACATGAATTCAAAGGTCCAGATGCTAGAAAATTTTTAGATCATATTATGGCTGGAAGACTCCCAAAACCAGGGAGAATATCTTTATCTCCTATGCTGTCATATAGAGGAAAGTTGTGTGGTGATTTAACTGTAGCTTGTTTAGATGAAAATGAATTCATGGTGTTTGGTTCTGGAGCTGCTCAAGAAATGCATAGACGTTGGTTTGAGAGTCATTTAGGAAAATTTAATTTAAGTTACTCCAACAGATCTGACGACTATCATGGATTGTCTATTGCAGGACCTAATTCAAGGAAAGTTTTAGAAAAAATTGTAAGAGACAATGTTTCAAATGAAAAATTTAAATTTAGAGATTCTAGAAGAATGTTTGTTGGGGGAGTTCCAGCAATAATAAATAGAATTTCATTTACTGGTGAACTTGGATATGAAATTTATGTAGCACCCCATTATCAATTAAAACTTTATGAAGAATTAATGGAAGCTGGTAAAGAATTTAATATTAAACCTTTTGGTGGAAGAGCATTAATGTCAATGAGATTGGAGAAAAATTGGGGAGCTTGGACTTTAGATTATAGACCAGATTTTACAGCAAAAGAGACAGGCTTAGATGCTTTTATAAATTGGGATAAAGACTTTATTGGTAAAGAAAGTGCACAAAAGGAAAATTCTTCAAATAAACTCTTACCATTAATTGTTGAAACAAATGATATTGATGTAACAAATAATGAAGCTGTTATGAACGGAGATCAAAGCATTGGTTATGTAACCTCAGGTGGTTTTGCTCACTTTGTAAATAAAAGTGTAGCATTTACTTTTGTTGATCAAAAAAACATTAATTCTGAAAATAAAATTCAAGTAGAGATAAATGGAGATTTATTTAATTGTTCAATTATTAAAGAACCACTTTATGATCCAAGTGGTCAAAAAATGAGAAGCTAATGGCTCAAAAAGACGTAGGAAACAAAATTCCAATTTATAAACTTAAAACCACTGATGAAGTCATGAAGTACTACGACGAGTGGGGAAATAAAGATAAGTACAATAAAGATATGGTTGATTGGAACTATACAGGCCCAAAGGAAACCGTAGCAACTTTCAATAAGCACGAAAATAATAAAGATACACTAATCTTTGATGCAGGCTGTGGAACAGGTCTAGTTGGAGTTGAGTTAAAAAAGTATGGTTTTAAAAATTTTCATGGAGCTGATTTATCTCAAACTTTATTAGATACAGTTCCAAAAGATCTTTATCAAAAATTAGTTAAAGTTGATTTAAACCAACCAATAGAAGCTGAGGTTAATTTTTATGGTGGAGTGATGTGTGTTGGTACGTTTACATTTGGCCATGTAAAACCAAATGCATTAGATGAATTTATACGAATAACAAAAGCAGGTGGATTAATTTGTTTCACTATAAATGAAGGTATTCACGAAGAGTATGGTTTTGATAAAAAAATTGATATACTAAAAGATAATAAGAAATGGGAAGAAGTGGAATTTTTTAAATCTGACTATATTGCAAGCAAAGATGTTAACGCATGGTTAGGTTTGTATAGGGTATTATGAAGTTTAGTAGAAAAATAGCTCCTGAGATAAAACCAAGACAAAATTTTATTACTAAAAAAAGATTAAGAGAAGACGAGATTGATTTTGATAAATTAAGATCATATCGTTTAGACAGGGTTAGAAAAGAATTAGTAAAAAACAATTTAGAAGCTTGTATTCTATTTGATCCAGTTAATGTTCGTTATGCTTTAGATACTGTGAACATGAGTGTCTATAATATGCATAACTTAACAAGATATTGTTTTGTACCAGTCAATGGACCAACTATTCTTTATGAGTATTTTAATTGTGAAATATTATCGAAGCATTTGAATCTAATTGACGAAATAAGACCAGCAATCACATGGGATTATTTTAGTAATGGAGACCAAGCAGACAATCAATTATTAAAATGGATAAATGAAGTTAAAGATTTATCAAAAAATTATTTTAAATCAAAAAAAATTGCAATCGATGTTTTAAATGGTCCTGCGGTTACAGCCTTAAATAAAGAAGGTATTGAAGTTGTAGATGCAAAATTAATTTTAGAACAAGCAAGAGTAATCAAATCACCTGATGAATTAACTTGCATGAAAGCAGCAATAGAAGTTGCAGAAAAAGGCGTTTCAAAGATGAGATCAGATCTTAAACCAGGAATGACCGAAGATGAATTATGGTCAATTTTACATAAAACAAATATTGAAAATGGAGGTGAGTGGATTGAGTGTAGAATTTTATCTTCTGGTGAAAGAACAAATCCATGGATGCAAGAGAGTAGTAATAAAGTTATGCAACAGGGAGAAATTGTTGCTTTTGATACGGATATGGTTGGTCCGTATGGATACTGTGCAGATATATCAAGGGCCTTTGTAGTTGGACACAAATTTAATGATGAGCAAAAAAAACTTTATTCGATGGCTAGAAATCAAATTGATCATAATTTTAGATTAATAAAACCAGGAATGAGTTTTAAAGAATTTGTTAAAAAATCTTGGGTTTTGCCTGATGAGTATTATGGAAATAGGTATTCATGTATGGTTCATGGAATTGGGTTGTGTGATGAGTGGCCTCAAATAAGATATCCAACTGATGGTGGAGAAGAAGGTGGAACTTTTGAGAAGAACATGACAATTACACTTGAGAGTTATATTGGTAAAGTTGGTGGTAAAGAAGGTGTAAAACTTGAACAACAGTACCTTGTTGGTGAAAATGGACTTGAATTGATGTCCCATCATCCGTTAGAAGATATTTAATGAAAATTATTTTAGTAATGGGTTTGCCTGGAGCTGGTAAAACAACTCTAGCAGATGAAATGGCACCACTTTTAAATGCAAAAAGATTAAATGCAGACGAGGTAAGAAAAGCTGCAAACGATTGGGATTTTTCTGAAGAAGGAAGGGTAAGACAGGCAAAAAGAATGGCTGAGGCAGCTTTAAAATTAAAAGCAGATGGCCATTATGTAATTGCTGATTTTATTGCTCCGACTCCTCAAGCAAGAAGTTTATTTCCTGCAGATTTTAGAATTTGGGTTGATACAATTAAAGAAGGAAGATTTGAAGATACTAATCAAATGTTTGTTAAACCTAAAAATTATGACTTTCATGTAACAACTCAAGATGCCAAAATGTGGGCGCCCAAAATAACAGAGGAGATCAAAAAATGAAATACCACTGGGACAACAAAAAACCAACAGCACAAATGCTAGGAAGATGGCAACCTTTTCATGATGGTCATTATACTTTGTTCAAAGAAATTATTAAAAAAACTGGACAAGTTTGTATTCAAATAAGAGATGTACAAGGCGTAGATGATAATCCTTTTGATTTTGAAACAGTGAAAAAAAATATTGAGGGTAGATTAAATCCAGAATTTGAGGGACAATTTAAAATAATGTTAGTACCTAATATTACAAATATTTGTTATGGAAGGGGAGTTGGATATAGTTTTGAGGAAATTGTATTGGATGAGGAAACTCAAAAAATATCAGCTACCAAAATAAGGGCAAAAATGAGAGAAGAGGGAAAGTTAAAATAAAATTAAATGAACGATAGACTTAAGACTATTGTAGATTTAAAAAAATATCCAATACACGAATTAAATTCACCAATAATTAAAAATCTAGTTAAAAAATGTAAAGAAGAACTTGAGCAGTATAGCTGTTCAACAATTCCAAATTTTATTTTACCTAAATCACTCAAGGTAATGAATTCTGAGTTAGAAAAACAATTAGACGAAGTTTATATGTCTAAAGAGAGTATTAATCCTTATTTGTATGCAAAGGACGATCCCTCATTACCAAAAGATCATCCCAAAAGAACTTTTATGAATAGATATAATGGATATTTAAATTCAGATTGTTTCTCAAAAGACTCTGAGATGAAATTTCTTTACGAAACTGAAGAGCTTTTAAAATTTGTTTCTGCTTGTTTAGGCGTTTCTCCTATTTTTAGATGGGCAGACCCTTTAGCATGTCATGCATACAATGTTATGAAACCAGATGGAGTACTTCCATGGCATTTTGATAGTTGTGAATTTACACTTAGTTTAATGATACAAGAACCTGAAAATGGAGGTGTATTTGAGTACTGTCCAAATATTAGAGAACCTGGAAATGAAAATTTTGAAGAAGTTCAAAAAGTTATAGCGGGGGATAGAACCAGAGTTAGACAATTGAAGTTAGAGCCAGGAGATTTACAAATATTTAAAGGTAGATTTACTTTACATAGGGTAACAAAAGTTGAAGGCCAAAAATCAAGATATATGTGTATTCCAGCTTATGTTTTAGATCCATGGAGAGTAAACACCCCAGAACATTCCAAAGCTATTTATGGTAAAGTTTTACCAATTCATATAGAAAGAAATCAGGCTAGATCCGATGGATTAACTGATTAAATGACTAGTAACATCAAAATTAAAGAAATTAACAATGAGGTTTCATCAATTATCATCGACGAACCTAAAACTTATAACTCTTTATCATTCAAAAATCTTTCAGATTTATTAAAGGCATTAAAAAAATTAGATGCTGATAAAAAAGTTAAAGTAATAATATTAGAGGGTGCTGGTAAAGGGTTTAGTGCAGGACACAATTTAAAAGAAGTTAGAGGTTTAGAGAAGAGAGATAAATATCTTAAGTTGTTTAATCTTTGTTCAAAAGTAATGCTTCAGATTGTTGAAGGTAGAAAACCAGTAGTTGCTAAAGTTCATGGTGCAGCATTTGCAGCAGGTTGTCAATTAGTTGCAAGTTGTGATTTAGCATACAGTACAAAAGATGCATTGTTTGCTACTCCAGGTGTAAATATTGGTTTATTTTGCAGCACGCCAATGGTTGCTGTAAGCAGAAAGATAAATCGAAAACCAATGATGAAAATGTTGTTAACAGGAGAACCTATCAAAGCTAATTATGCAAAAGAAATAGGATTAATAAATGATTATTTTTCAAAATCAAAATTAAATAATGAAGTATTAAAGGTAGCAAACAAAATTGCCTCAAAATCTAATTTGACAATTAAAATTGGAAAACAAGCTTTTTACAAACAATTAGAAATGCCTTTAAATAAAGCTTATGCTTATACAAGTAAAATGATGACCCTTAACATGATGGCAATGGATGCTAAAGAAGGCATTTCTGCTTTTTTAGAAAAAAGAAAACCAAATTGGAAAAATAAATAGTGATAAAAAATATTTTAATAGTAGTTTTTATTATTATTGGTGCATTAGTAATTTATAATTTTAAGGATCATAATCAAAAAAGAGCGATCGAAGCATGTGTGGCTGGAACTAAAACATTGGAAAAACCAATGACTGCTTCTGAGGCAAGAATATTTTGTGAAGAACAAATTAAAAATAATTAATGAGTGATATTAAGGAAATTCTTTCAAAATATAAGACTATTGCTATGGTAGGAGTAAGTAATGATCCTACTAAAGCATCAACTATTGTAATGAAATATATGCAAGAATATGGATATAAAGTTTATCCAGTTAACCCCAGAGCCGAGGGTAAAAAAATTTTAGGACAAGAGGTTTTTGCTAAAATATCAGATATTAAAGATCAGATTGATATCGTGGATGTTTTTAGACCATCTAAAGAAGTCTATGATATAGCAGAGGATACAATTAAAATTGGGGCTAAAGTTTTATGGTTGCAGCTTGGTATACGAGACGAAAAAGCAAAAGAATTGATGGAAAAAAATGATATTAAGTATGTAGAAAACAAATGTACTAAAATGGAATATCAAAAGTATTTTTTAAAAGTTAGACAGGCGTTTCCAGTTTTGAGTGACTAATGAACAGAGTAATTAAGTTTTTAGATAGTACTTTTTTAGACTTGGGTCGACAATTTAAGTGGACTTACTTGCCACCATTAATGGTATATATGGCTGCAGGTATATCTGGTTTAACAGGTATAGTTGGCACGTTCTTTGTTAAAGATTATTTGAATTTATCTGCTGCATTTCTTGCAGGCCTGGGTTTTTGGGCAGGTATTCCTTGGGCATTAAAAATGCCACTAGGTCATCTAGTAGATCTTATTTGGGAAAGAAAAAATTATATGGTCTACTTTGGTGCATCTTTAATTGCGCTAAGTTTACTAATTATGTATGGGCTGATTATTCATACAGAAGAAATGTCTCAAGTTTTTTCTGTAGAGACTTGGTTTGTGATTAGTGTGATTTTGGCTCCTGTTGGTTATGTAGTTCAAGATGTAGTTGCTGATGCTATGACTGTGGAAGCTGTTCCTTTAGTTGATGAAAATGGAGGAGACTACTCTAAAGATCAAATAAAAATTATGCATACAACAATGCAGACACTTGGACGGTTCGCAATTATTGGTGGTACTGTCCTTGTAGCGTTAGTTAATGTGATATTGTTTAGAGACGTAGAGAGTTTAGAACAGACTGAGAAGATAAATTTATATGGAATTATTTATATCTACGCACTTGTAATACCTATAGTTTCTGTCCTAGGTGTAATTTTAGCCAACTATTTAAGATATAAAAAAATTCAAACTTTAAAATCTAAAGGTTTAGAATTTAAAGATGAAAGAGGTAACGAGAAAACAAAAATAAACTGGTGGATATTAGGAGGGAGTTTAGTTTTTGTTATTTTCACATTGTCTATTGGGTCCTTTAAAGTACCATTTGCGCAAGAAATTGTATTTTTAGGTTCAGTAATAATTATTTTGTTTTTGATGTTTAAGCTTATAAAAGAATTACCTCAGGAATTAAGATTAACTATTGTAGGTACAGCAGTAATTATATTTATATTTAGAGCTATGCCTGGACCTGGACCAGGATTAACATGGTTTGAAATTGATGAGCTCGGATTTAACGAGCAGTTTTTTTCTGTCCTATCATTACTTGCATCAATTTTAACATTAGCAGGTATTGTTTTGTTAAGACCGTTTATGGCAAATAATTCAATTGCTAAAATTATTGTTGTTTTAAGTATTGCTGGAGCAATTTTATTTTTACCAAGTGTTGGAATGTATTATGGTTTTCATAATTGGACAGCTTCTTTAACAGGTGGAATAGTTGATGCTAAGTTCATCGCATTAATAAACACAGCTCTTGAATCTCCTTTGGGACAAGTCTCAATGATTCCTCTTTTAGCATGGATAGCAAAAAATGCTCCAGCACACTTAAAAGCAACTTTTTTTGCAGTATTTGCATCCTTTACAAATCTTGCGTTATCAGCAAGTGCACTAGGAACCAAGTATTTAAATGAAATCTTTACGGTCACAAGAGAAGTAAAAGATAAAGTTTCAGGTGAAATTCAAACTACAGCAGATTATTCTGAACTTGGGATTTTATTAATTGTTGTGACACTTTTGACATTAATTCTTCCAATATTATTTGTAATTATTATCAATAATAGTAAATACAAAACATCGGAGTAATTATTTATAAAATGAAAACTATCTTTAAAGTATTAATTTTATTGTTGATATCCTCGACTTTTTCAAACGCTGAATTATTAAATCCAAATAGCACTATTAAACCAAAAGAAGTTATAAAGATCCAACTTAATGGACTTCAAAAAAATGACTCTAAATTCAAGGATAGTGGAATTGAGCAAACATGGAATTTTGCTCACCCAAATAACAAGAGAGTAACAGGACCATTAAGCAAATTTAAGATGATGTTAAAAAGTGACTCTTACGGGATGATGATTAATCACTTAAGTCATACAATTACTGAGCTTGGAAGTAGTGACAAATGGGCACAATTTGAAGTAATCATTCTTGATAAAAATAAGATTTATCACAAGTTCAATTGGCAAGTTGAAAAATATACTTTGGATGGAAGTTTAAAAGACTGTTGGTTAACTACAATGGTGTCTAGCCCAATCTCCCTAGGAAGTTCAATTTGATTTTCAACATACATTTTTGTTTCGTAATAATTAAAAATTTAGTAGGAATCGCTGAATGAAAACAAAAACTAAAGTTGTAGTAGTTGGTGGAGGAGTTGTAGGTGTAAGTGCTCTTTATCATTTAGCAAAAAAAGGTTGGTCTGACGTTGTCCTTGTTGAGAGAAAAGAGTTAACTTCAGGATCTACTTGGCATGCAGCAGGTTTATTACCTTTGTTTAATATGAGTTATTCTGTAGGACAGCTTCATAAATACGCAGTTAATCTTTATAAAACACTGGAAGAAGAAACTGGAAAAAACGTTGGCTTTAGTGTTGTTTCAAATATTCGTTTAGCAAGTACAAAGGACAGAATGGATGAATATCATCAATATGCAGGTGTTGCTAGAACTATTGGAGTAGATGTAAAGTTCTTAAAACCAGAACAAGTAAAAGAAATTTGGCCGTTATGTCATACAGATGATTTAGTTGGTGCAATACAACATCCAGAAGATGGATATATTCAACCAGCAGATTTAACACAAGCTTTAGCTACAGGCGCAAGAAATAGAGGAGCTGAAATTTATAGAAACACAACGGTTCTATCAATGAGACAAACTAAAGATGGATGGATTGTAGAAACAGATAAAGGATCTATAGAGTGCGAACATGTTATTTCATGTTCTGGAAATTTTGCAAGACAAACGGGTGAAATGGTAGGATTAGATATTCCTGTAATACCTGTGGAGCATCAATACATTGTTACAGAACCTCATCCTGCAATTCAAAAAAGGAAAAAAGATGGATTACCAGAAATGGGTGTCTTAAGAGATAGTGATAGCCGATGGTATATGAGGGAAGAAGCTGGAGGATTAATTTTAGGCCCTTATGAAGATGGTGCACCAGCCTGTTATGTAGAAGGTCCATCAAAAAATTCTGAATATGAATTATTTCAAGAAGACTTAGATAGATTAGCTCCACACATTGAAGGAGCAATTCATAGAGTTCCTGCATTTGGAGAAGTTGGAGTAAAGAAAGTTTACAATGGAGCAATTTGCTATACACCTGATGGAAACCCAATTGTTGGACCAGCTTGGGGACTTAAGAATTTTTGGATTAATGAAGGACATAGTTTTGGAATAACAGCAGCAGGTGGTGCAGGATGGCAATTAGCAGAATGGATCGTTGATGGTGAACCTACGATTGATATGTTAGGAGTTGAACCAAGACGTTACGGAAATTATGCAACTAAATCTTATTTAAAAGCAAAAAATGAAGAAGCATACAGTCATGTCTTTATTGTTCATTATCCTGATGAAGAAAGACCAGCAGCAAGACCACTAAGAACAGCACCTTGTTATGAAAGAATGAAAAATTTAGGTGCTGTGTTTGGCCAGAAGTTTGGATGGGAAAGACCAAATTTTTTTGCAACAGATGGAATGGAACAAAAAGATGATTGGTCATTTAGAAGATCAAAATGGTTTGATGCTATTAAAAAAGAATGTCAAAATGTAAAAGAAAATGTAGGTCTTTTAGATATGACTGCGTTTGCAAAATGTAGAATTAAGGGGCCTAAAGCAGAGGAATTTTTGGATTATTTAGTAGCTAATAAACTTCCAAAAAAGATTGGACGAATAAATTTATGTCATGCCTTAAATACTAAGGGTGGGGTGCATTCAGAATTTACAATAATGAAAGAAGCAGAGAACAGTTACTATTTAGTTTCTGCTGGAGCGAATTTAAGATTGGATCATGACTGGATACAAAAATGGATGCCAGATGATGGATCAGTAATATTTGAAGATCTAACAAACAGTACAGGAGTTCTGGTAGTAGCAGGTCCTAAAGCTAGACAATTAATGCAAAAGGTTTCAACAGATGATTTTTCAAATGAGAATTTCAAATGGCTGACTGCTAAAAATGTAAATGTTGGGTACGCTCCAGTAAATGCAATGAGAGTAAATTTTGTGGGTGAGCTTGGTTGGGAATTACATCATCCAATTGAATATCAAAACCATATTTTTGATAAATTAATGGAAGCGGGAAAAGATTTAGGAATTAAACCTTTTGGAATTAGAGCTATGAATAGTTTAAGAGTTGAAAAATCTTACAAACTAGTTGGCACAGAATTATCAATTGAATATTCACCTTATGAATCTGGTCTTGATAGATTTGTTCATCCAAACAAAGGTAACTTTATTGGCTTAGAAGCACTAAACAAATGGAGAGAAAAAGGTTTTGATAATAAATTAGTAACTTTAGAAGTTCATAACACTAAAGATGCTGATGTATTGGGAAATAATCCAATTTTTAAAGATGGTAAAGTTGTTGGAAGAGCAACGGGAGGTGAGTTTGGATTTAGATTAGATAAATCAATAGCTCTAGCAATGGTTAAGCCAGATTGTTCAAATGTAGGCGACAAATTAAAAGTTGATATATTAGGCGAAATGTACGACGCTACCGTCTTAGATGAAAGTCCATACGACTCAGAAAATAATTTATTGAGAGCTTAATGAAAATTTTAGTAGCTGTAAAAAGAGTTATTGATTACAACGTTCAAATCAGAGTAAAAGAAGATGGAACTGGTGTAGTTACTGACAATGTTAAAATGTCAACTAATCCCCCCGATGATAATGCAATAGAAGAAGCTGTAAAAATTAAAGAGGCAGGTAAAGCTACAGATGTAGTTGCAATAACCGTTGGTGAAGAAAAAGCTCAAGAGACAGTCAGGAAAGCTTTAGCTGTTGGTGCAGACCGGGGTATTCATGTAAAGGTAGATGGAATAATAGAGCCACTCGCTGTTTCAAAAATTTTACAAAAAATAGTTGATAAAGAAAAACCAGATTTAGTGTTTATGGGCAAACAAGCAATCGATGATGATTGCAATCAAACAGGTCAAATGTTGAGTGCTTTATTAAATTGGCCACAAGCAACATTCGCTTCAAAGATTGATGTTAAAGATAATAAATTAGAAGTAACTAGAGAAATAGATGAAGGTCTTGAAACAATTGAAATAAATGTTCCAGCCATTGTGACATGTGATCTTAGGTTGAATGAACCAAGATATGCTTCATTACCAAATATTATGAAAGCTAAGAAAAAACCCATTGAAGAAATCTCAGCCTCTGATTTAGGTGTGGATGTGTCTCCAAGATTAGAACAAATAAAAGTGGAAGAACCTCCAAAAAGAAAAGCGGGTATAAAAGTAGCAAATGTTGCTGAATTAGTTCAAAAATTAAAGAATGAGGCAAAGGTAATTTAATGGCAGTTTTACTTATAGCTGAGCATAATAATAAAGAGTTAAGACCATTTACTCTTAATGCAGCTACAGCAGCATCTCAAATTGATTCAGAGGTTCATGCTGTAATTATTGGTCATGATACTGCAGAAGTCGCAAAACAGTTATCTGAACTTCCAGTAGTTAAAAAAATATTAAATGTTGAAGCAGCTTACTATGAAAACTTCACAGCAGAAAATTTTGCGCCAGTGATTGTAAAACTTGCTGAAAATTATTCTCATATTGTTTGTTCGGCAAATACATTTGGGAAAAATTTGATGCCAAGGATTGCAGCTCTTCTTGATACATCGCAGGTAAGTGACATTATTAAAGTAATATCATCAGATACTTTTTTAAGACCTATTTATGCTGGAAATGCTTTTGCAACGATTAAAAGCAATGATGCTAAAAAGTGTGTAACAATCAGACCAACATCTTTTGATCCTTGTGAGAGTACAGGGGGATCAGCCTCAATTGAAAAAGTAGATGCTAGTGAAGAGTTTTCAAAAACAAAATTTATCAAAAGAGAAGAAATTAAATCTGATCGACCTGAGCTTGGAACGGCAAGAATAGTCGTCTCAGGTGGCAGAGGAATGCAAAGTGGAGATAATTTCAAATTAATTACAGAAATTGCTGACAAACTTGGTGCTGCGATTGGAGCATCAAGAGCAGCAGTAGATGCTGGTTATATAAGTAATGATCATCAAGTAGGGCAAACAGGAAAGGTTGTTGTTCCAGATTTGTATATTGCTATCGGAATTTCTGGGGCGATTCAACATCTAGCTGGAATGAAGGAAAGTAAAGTTATTGTTGCAATTAATAAAGACGGTGAAGCACCAATTTTTAGTGTAGCAGATTATGGTCTTGAGGCAGATTTATTTGAAGCAATACCTCAGTTCATGGAAGAACTGAACAAATTAAACACTATACAAAAATAATCCTTACAGTTAAAAACTAGGTTATGTCTAGAGAATCAATGGAATATGATGTTGTAATTGTTGGTGGAGGTCCATCAGGATTATCAACTGCAATTAAATTAAAACAATTAGATCCAAATTTGAATGTTTGTTTATTAGAAAAGGCATCAGAAATTGGAGCACATATTTTAAGCGGCAACGTATTTGAAACACGTGCACTAGATGAATTGTTACCTAATTGGAAAGAACTAAATTCACCAATTAAAACAAAAGTAACTAAAGAAAAATTTTTATTTTTAGGAAAAAATAGATCATTTAGTTGGCCAACTTGGTTACTTCCGGCAGTTCAACAAAATCATAAAAATTATATTATTAGTCTTGCAAATTTATGTAGATGGCTTGCAGAACACGCTGAGGCTCTTGGTGTTGAAATTTTTCCAGGATTTCCAGCAAGTGAAATTTTATATAATGAAGATGGATCAGTTAAGGGTGTAGCCACTCAAGACATGGGTATAGATAAAGAAGGAAATAAAAAAGACAGTTACGAACCTGGAATTGAACTTATAGGCAAAGTAACTGTTTTTGCAGAGGGCTGTAGAGGTCATTTAGGAAAACAACTCATTGAAAAATTTGAATTAAACAAAGGTAAAGATCCTCAGCAATATGGAATTGGATTTAAAGAAATTTGGGAAATAGAGGATAAAAATCATGATGAAGGTTTGGTTATGCATACAGCTGGATGGCCATTAGATAACAATACTTATGGCGGAAGTTTCATGTATCATGCTGAAAATAAACAAGTTTTTTTAGGCTATGTAATTGGTTTAGATTACAAAAATCCACACTTATCTCCTTATGATGAATTTCAGAGGTTTAAAACACATCCAGCAATTAAAAAAATTATAGAAGGTGGAAAAAGAATTTCTTACGGTGCAAGAGCTTTAATTGAAGGTGGATTTCAGAGTCTGCCAAAAATGTTTATGCCCGGAGCTTTGTTAGTTGGTTGTGACGCCGGAACTTTAAATATGCCAAAAATTAAAGGCTCTCACACTGCTATGAAAAGTGGAATTATTGCTGCTGAAACTATTAATAAACACTTAAAAGAAAATAAAGATTTGTCGATTTATGAAGATAAATTTAAAAATAGCTGGTTATATAAAGAACTTTTTGAGGCTCGAAATGTAAAACCTAGTTTTAGCTGGGGATTAATTTTAGGAATAATTTTTACAGGTATTGATCAAATTCTATTTAGAGGAAAACTTCCTTTTACACTAAAACATAAACATGCTGATCATGAAACATTAAAACCTGCAAATCAGATGCCAAAAATAGATTATCCAAAATATGATAATGTAATAACTTTTGACAAAACTAGTTCAGTTTATCTTACAGGAACTAATCATGTTGATAATCAACCGATTCATTTAAAACTTAAAGATCCTGATTTACCAATAAATTATACTTTGGAGAAATTTGATGAACCTGCTCAAAGATATTGTCCCGCAGGTGTGTATGAAATCCAAAAAGAAAATGATGTAAATAAATTTGTGATCAATTCTCAGAATTGTATTCATTGTAAAACTTGCGATATTAAAGAACCATCTCAAAATATTACCTGGGTTACTCCAGAGGGTAGTGGTGGTCCAAGATATGGAAATATGTAAATTATGACAAATCTATTGCAAACTTTTTTAAAGTTTCAATAGGCACATATTTAAGAGTGTTTTCATGAGTTCTTTTCAAAAATATTGGACATCCTTTACCGGCTTCAATTGCTCTTGCATACCAACTAGCACACAAACACCATCCATCTCCATCTTTTAAACCTGGAAACCCAAATTCAGGATGTGGAGTAATCAAATCGTTACCTGCTTCTTTCATCCACTCTAAGCATTCGGTAGTAACTTTAGCACAGACTGTATGAAGTCCATGATCATTCTCGTCAGTATTACAACAACCATCACGAAACCATCCTGTTAAAGGATCATTTGAACATTCCTCCAAGTCTTCACCTAATACATTTTTTTGTTTTTCACTCATTTAAATTTTTGTTGGGTTTGGTTGTCCTTTATAAACTTCTTCTGGATCAAATTTTTTTTCTTTTTCAAGAAATTCCATTTCAACTTTTCTTCCGTTATCAATTGGTCCCATTGGAATTGATCTGTAAAAACATGATCTATATCCTACATGACAGCTTGCCCCATCACCTATATCAACTGTTAACCAAATAGAGTCTTGATCATCATCAATTCTAATTTCAGTAACCTTTTGAGTAAATCCGCTTGTTTTACCTTTATGCCAAATAGCTTTTCTAGATCTGCTATAATAATGCGCTTCTTTAGTTTCAATTGTCTTTTTTAGAGCTTCCACATTCATGTATCCATGCATTAAAATATCTTTTGTTTTTGAGCACATAGTAATCACAGGAATTAATCCATCATTATCAAACTTAGGCGAAAGAAGATTTCCTTCTTCAATATCATAGATATTTTCTCTTTTTTTGAACATACGGGGTGATTATTTAGCACATATCTAAATATATTAAATATTTTTAAATTGAGGTATTTGCTGTATAAAAAGGCGCTATGAAATTAGTAAAAGACACAGACAACAACAATTTAGAAACAAAAAAGGTTTCAGATAAAGAAGCTGAGGAAGCTATCAGAACAATTTTATCTTGGATGGGAGAAGATCCCAAAAGAGAGGGACTGTTGGAAACACCTAAAAGAGTTGTAAAAGCATTTAAAGAATATTTTCAAGGTTACAATGAGGACGCAAAAAAAGTATTAGATAAAACTTTTGGTGATGTGGAAGGTTATAGCGATATGGTGGTTCAAAAAAATATTTCAGTACAAAGTCATTGTGAACATCATATGGCTCCAATTATAGGTAAAGCACATGTTGCATATATACCAAATGAGAGAGTTGTAGGATTGAGTAAAATTGCGAGAGTAGTTGAAATATTTTCAAAAAGATTACAAACACAAGAGAGATTAACAGTTCAGATAGCAAACAGCTTAATGGAAGCGTTAGATGCAAAAGGCGTAGCTGTAACAATAGATTCAACTCATCAGTGTATGACTATGAGGGGTATAAAAAAAGAACAAGCAACAACTGTAACTAATTTTTACTTAGGTCAATTCAAAGAAGATCTGAGTTATCAAAATAGATATTTACGATTTATCAGCACTGAGTTAAAAGACTAGTGTGTCTGACCAATTCAAAGCACTGATTCTAAATCAAGAAGGTGAAAACTTCTCACGAGAAGTTAAATCAATTGATAAAAGTTTTTTAAAGCATGGAGACGTAACTGTAAAAGTCGATTATTCTGACCTTAATTTTAAAGATGGAATGATTTTAAAAAATGGTGGACGATTAGTTAAAGAATTTCCACATATTCCAGGAATAGATTTTTCAGGAAAAGTAATTGAAAGCGAAAATTCAAAATTCAAAGAAGGAGATGAGGTAATTTTAACTGGATTTAGAGTTGGAGAAATATTTTTTGGAGGATATTCACAAATTGCAAAAGTAAATGCAGATTTTTTAGTAAAAAAACCTGATAGCTTAACAACTAAAGAAGCCATGATTTTAGGTACAGCAGGTTTTACATCATTAATGAGTGCTTTTGCAATTCAAGCAAGGGAAAGTATTTTATTGGGGGAAAAAGTAAATGATGTTTTAGTAACAGGTGCAACAGGAGGAGTTGGCAGTGTAGCAATTATGGCTTTAACTAAAATGGGATACAACGTTTCTGCTGTAACTGGAAAAGATTCAAAATCGGATTATTTAAAATCATTAGGTGCAAAAAACATTATAAATAGGGCAGAATTTGACAAAGATCCACGTCCAATAGACAAAGGTCTATGGGACGGAGTGGTAGATACGGTTGGCGGAAAAATTTTGGCAAATGCAATTGCTCAAACAAAATCGAATGGGATCATATCAGTTTGTGGAAATGCAAACAGCAATGAACTTAATACAAACTTATTACCTTTTATGTTGAGAGGTATTAAGGTTTGGGGCATGGACTCTGCTAATTGTAGTATAAAAAGAAGAGCTTTCATTTGGGGAGAAGCTAAAAATTTAATTGATTTTGATTTATTGGAAAAATCGGTTTTAACAGTAAGCTTGGAGGAATTGATTGAAACTTATCCTAAAATTTTAAAAGGTGAAATTTCTGGAAGAGTATTAGTTGATTTAAATAAATAATGGATTGGGATAAATTAAAAATTTTTCATGCTGTAGCAGAAGCTGGTAGCTTTACAAATGCCACTATTAATTTAAACCTAAGCCAATCTGCAATAAGTAGGCAAATCCAATCTTTAGAACAAGATTTAAAAGTACAGTTGTTTGAAAGACATGCAAGAGGATTAACTCTTACAGAAAATGGAGAATATGTATTTAAAACAGCACATGAAGTTATTACAAAGCTTAAGGAAGTCGAAACATCGTTAGGTGATCAAAAAAGTAAACCTTCAGGAAAATTAACTATTACAACTGTGAGAAGTTTTGGTACTCACTGGTTAACACCAAGAATTCAAGAATTTATGAGGTTAAATCCAGAAATTGAGATTGAACTAGTTTTTGATGATAAAGAGTTAGATTTAAGTACTCGGCAAGCTGATATTGGAATTTTCATGAGAAGACCAAAACAGCTTAATTATATTCAAAAAAAACTAGTAGATATTAAATACTATATTTATGGATCAAGCAAATACTTAGAAAAAAATGGAATGCCAAAAACAGTAAATGATTTAAATAAACACAAATTTATTTCATTTGGAAAAGGAGCACCTTCACCAGTCTATAACCCTGATTGGGCTTTAAAAATTGGAATGCATGATGGAAAGAAAAGAAAATCAATTATGAAAGTAAATAGTGTAAGCGGATTACTATATGGCGTTGAGTCAGGGGTAGGCTTAGCTGCACTACCAGAATATTTGGTATCAAATTCTGCAAACATAATCAAAGTCCTACCTAAAGTAGAGGGACCTATAACTGAGGCACACTTCGTTTACCCTCAATCACTTAAAAATACAGCTAGAGTTCAAGCTTTCAGAAACTTCCTATTCAGTAAAATAGGCGACTGGAAGTAAATATTTAATTAAAAATATATCCAAATAATACTTGTAAAATGCGACATTATATGCGATTGATAATCATTCGCATTGAGAATAATTCTCATTCGCAAACAACTTAGGGTAAAGATAAGGACAAAATGAAAAAAGTAACACTTTTGGCATTATTTGCATCTTTAATAGTTTCATCTGTTGTAACTGCTAATGAAGTAAATATTTTCAATGCCAGACACTATAAAGCTGATAACGAACTTTATAACAAATTTACTAAAAAGACTGGAATTAAAGTAAATTTAATAAACGGAAAAGCTGGTGCATTAGAAAAAAGAATTTTAGAGGAGGGGGCTGACTCTTCAGCAGATCTTTATATTACTGCTGATGCAGGTAGATGTGGAGCATTTAAGGCTAAAGGAATGACACAAAGTGGTCTAGTGTCTCCAACAATTAAATCATCAGTTCCAAAAAGTTTTAGAACTACACACTGGGTAGGAGTAGCTAAAAGAGCTAGAATAATTTATTACTCACCAGAGAGAGTAACTGGAGCTGAATTATCAGGACTTACCTACGAAGGCTTAGCTGATCCAAAATGGAAAGGCAGATTAGTAATTAGAAAATCAAGCAATATTTATAATAAGTCACTGGTAGCGTCACTAATTGAAAATAATGGCAAGAAGGCCGCTGCAGAATGGTCTAAAGGAGTGGTTGCAAATATGGCAAGAACACCAAAAGGAAATGATAGAGCCCAAATTATGGCAGTTGCAGCTGGAGAAGCTGATATTGCTGTAGCTAATACATACTACTTAGCACTTATGTTATCTGGTAACAAAGGAGCAGAACAACAATCTGCTGCAAAAAAAGTCAAAGCATTTTTTCCTAATCAAAATGATAGAGGAACACATATGAATATTAGTTGTGCGGCTTTAGTTAAAGGAGCACCTAATAAAGCAAATGCAATTGCACTTGTAGACTTCTTGTTGTCACCAGAAGCTCAAGAACATTTTACAAACAACACTTTTGAGTTTCCAATGATAGCTGGTGTATCTCCAAATCCATTAGTAGTAAATAATTTAGGATTAGATTTTAAACAGGATCTAACAACTAAAGTTTCAAGCTATGGAAAAAATCAGGCAGCAGCATTAGAGGTAATGACAGCTGCCGGGTGGAAGTAAGGAACAAGTGAGAAAAAATTTATTTGATTTTAATTTAAGTATTTTTCAAAAAAATAGTAGTTCACTCGAAGGTCAGATAACTTGTGAACCGTGTTTGTCTGAGTGTGAAAAAATTAAAAGAAAAATAAATAATAGAAAATTATCAGAGATCAAAAATAATGATATTGATCATGTCATTAATGTTTTTGGTTCAAAAGATTAATTTTCAAAAAGTGAACATAACTCAATAGTTATTTACCCTACTATTGATTATGTTCACTGAAACAAAAGGGTAAAATGTATTTTAGTAAGATAAATATTTGGTTTTTGTTTTCTTTATTGGTATCAATTTTTGTTGCTATACCAATTATAACTGTATTTACTAGTTTTTTTGAGGATACATCGAATTATTATCAAATTCTAAAAGATACTTTTTTGTTTGAATATATTTTTAATTCAATAATTTTGCTTGTTGGTGTCTTAGTTTTAACTTTTTTTATTGGAACTAGTACAGCTTATTTAGTTTCTTTTTATAAATTCCCTTTAAGTAATTTTTTTAAATGGGCTCTGATATTATCTTTTGCAGTACCTCCATACATTTATGCGTATTCCTTAACAGCTTTCTTTGAAAATTATGGAACTTTATATTCGATATTAAAAAATTTATTCGGAGAAGCAAATTATAACCAAAGCATCCCAAAGTTTGATGGTTTAATAGGTGCTGTACTTTCTCTATCTTTTTCACTATTTGCTTATGTTTATATTCTCTCAAGAGCATCATTCCAGTATCAATCTCAAAATCTAATTGATTTAGGTAGAAATTTAGGATTTTCTAAAATGAAGTCTTTTTACTCTTTAATATTGCCAGCAGCCAGACCTGCAATCGTTGCAGGCCTTTCTTTAGTAGCAATGGAAACTTTAGCTGAATTTGGAGCTGTTGATTTCTTTTCTATAAATACCTTAACTACGGGTATTTACAATTCTTGGATAACGTTTGATGATTTAGCTTTCTCAAACAGAATATCTTTTTTTCTTCTTTTATTTATTTTTGCAGTATTCATTTTAGAAAATTTATCCAGAAAAAAGGCAAGGTATCATTCAAATACAAAAGGTGGATTTAAACAAAAAGAAAAAATTCAACTTTCAGGAGCAAAAGCTTTTTATGCATTTTCAATTTGTTTTGTTGTTTTCTTTTTAAGTTTTTTATTTCCACTAAGTCAAATGTTATATTGGACTTTTAAGTTTCCAGAAAATCTTTTTGATATACCGGTCATTACCTTGACATTAAATACACTTTACTTGGTGTTATTATCGAGTTTAGTTTTAATAACTTTTTCTTTAATTTCTAATTATGGAAATAGAGTTTCAAAAAACAAAACCTTAAATACTTTGTCTACTTTATCTATTTCAGGTTATGCTATTCCAGGAGTAATCTTAGCTGTAGCTTTTATAACTTTTATAGCCTGGTTTGATGACAACGTAGTTAAAGCATTAGGCTTTTTATCTGTTAAAAAAATATTTATTGGTTCTATTCTTGGTTTGGTTCTTGTTTATTTTATTAGGTTCTATTCTTTAGCCTTTAATGGAATAAAATCTGGATACGAAAAAATAAATATTTCAGTTGATGAAAGTTCATACTTACTTGGTTATTCTAAAAAAAAGACTTTCATAAATATTCATTTACCTTTCTTAAGAAAATCTCTTTTATTTGTGGGAATTCTAATTTCTTTAGAAATAATAAGAGAATTACCGATCACCTTGATTTTAAGACCTTTTAATTTTGAAACATTCGCAACTATGGCATATGTATCTGCCTCGGAAGACTTGCTAGAAGCTGCTGCTGTACCTTCATTATTTTTAATTCTTATTGCAAGTTTTTTTATAATGCTTACATCTAAATATATTCTGAGGGATAATGAGCAATAGCTATTTAGAGATAAAAAATGTTGATTTTACAATAAGCGGGAAGACTAAAGTCAAGAATGCATCTTTTGTAATTGAAAACGAGGGAGATACTTTATGTATTTTAGGTCCATCAGGAATTGGAAAGACAACAATACTTAGAACTATTGCTGGCCTAGAAAAAATTGAAAAAGGTACAATTAAACTAAACGGTAAAATATTATCCTCCAAAGACCAAAATGTAGAGCCTGAGGATCGAAATATATCCTTAGCTTTTCAAGATAACAGTTTGTTTCCACATTACACAGTTGAAAAAAATATTTTATTAGGTGCTGAGAGAAATCAGGGAAAAAGAAAAAAAAAACTCAGCTTTAAGGAGATAGTAGATTTTCTTCACATAGAACAAATTTTAACAAAATACCCACATGAAATTAGTGCTGGAGAAGCGCAAAGAGCTTCACTTGCTAGATCACTTTTAACACAACCTGATCTTTTGCTTTTAGATGAGCCATTATCAAACGTTGACCAAAGTTTTAAAGAGGAGATACAAGTAAAATTAAAAAAAATATTAAGTAAATTGAAGATTACAACGATAATAGTGACTCACGACTCTTACGAAGCTTTTTACCTTGGCCACAAATGTGCAATTGTATTAGATGGTCAAATTAAACAGTTTGACGATCCTTATAATGTTTATCATTTTCCAAACTCTGAAGAAGTAGTTAATTTTTTAAATAGAGGTATTTTAATTCCTGCAAAAGTTACAGGAGAAAATTCATTAGAAAACGAAGACCTAGGAACAATTAAAGGCAATTTCATTAAGCATTATCCAAAAGGATCAAGTGTAAAATTATTATTACAGCCAGAAGATCTTGAGCATGATGATAAGAGTAATCTAAAATTGGAGGTAGTTGATAGAAAATTTAGAGGTACAAACTTTATTTACACTCTAAAAACTAACAGTGATTTATTAATACCTGTTTTTGTTCATTCCCATCATGAACATCAACATGAAGCTGATGAGAAGTTTGGAATTAAAAGACCGATTCATATTGATCACATAGTTTGTTTTTAATAAAACAAGCGAATGCTTTCAAAAAAACAATTATTTACCAGAGGTATGCTGGATATTTCTCCGCATATGTTGTCAGTAATTCCATTTGGGATTATTTGTGGAGCTATCGGAGTTGAACTAGGTTTTAATCCTTATTTAGTCTATGCAATGTCCTTCATTATATTTGGAGGTGCTTCGCAAATAGTTTTTTTGCAGCTTTTATCTGGAGGTGCGTCGAGTTTGGTTGCTGTCACTTCTGTTGGTATTATTAATTCTCGTCATTTATTATATGGAGCAGTTTTATCTGAATATTTGGATAAATTATCTTTAATTAAAAAATTATTAATATCATATGTAATAGTTGACCAGGGCTTTGCAGAGTCAAATAAATTTTTTAAAAAAAATAGATCCGAAGAATATTTGCATTATCATTTAATAGGAACTGGGTGTACGATGTGGGTTTGTTGGCAAATCGCTACACTTTCAGGAATTATTTTGGGATCATTTGTTCCTGAAGAACTTGGATTAAAATTTGCAATCCCTCTTACATTTATTGCTATTGTTGTTCAAGATTTAAAAAAAATTGATCATGTGATTGTAATGATCACTTGTGGTTTAAGCTCATTGTTATTCTTTGAAGCCCCATTTAAATCTTATATAATTATTTCACCAGTTATTGCTTTATTTGTAGCTTGGTTATTATTGAGGTTAAAAAAGTGACTTTAGTATCAATCATCTTTGCTGGTATATTAACTTACTTCACTAGAATGACTATGGTTGCATTAATCAGTAGAGATATGTTGGGAGATAAAGTCAAAGCTGTATTAGAATATGTTCCATCTGCAGTATTCCCAGCCATAATATTTCCTGGAATATTTATAAATGATTTTGGAACTTTTATAGAAATGAACGATCCAAAAATTTTTGGAGCATTAGTTGCAGTTATTGTGGGTTATTTTTCAAAAAATATTATTGCAACTATTTTAGCAGGATTAGTTTCTTATTGGTTTTTAATTTTTGTTATTTTTAGCTAGCACCTAACTTAATATTACTTCTAATATTGCTATCCATTAACTTAGGTTTAGATAAATTAAGATTTGACATTATCTCAGCATATTCATCAGCGTTATTAACTTGAAGTCTTGGATTTGATTTTTTTTCATTTCCAATAGTACTAACGAGTTTCCCGTTATAATCATGTCCTGGATAAAGCAAAGTATCATCAGGTAATTTAAGTAGTTTATTAAATAAAGAATTATAAGCATCTTTTGAGCTACCATTTTGAAAATCTGTCCTACCTGTACCATTAATTAACAATGTATCACCTGAAAACAAATATTTATCCATCAAAAAACTATAACTATCTGAAGTATGACCAGGTGTATACATTGCTTTAATTTCAATTTGATCAATTTTAATTATTTCTTCATCTTTTACTTTGACTTCTACTGCATCAGCAGGAGTGTGTTCTCCCATGATTGTAGAGCAATTTGTAACTTTTTTTAATTTTGAAGCACCTGTTATGTGATCTGCATGAATATGTGTATCAATTACTTTTACAAGTTTAAGATCTAATTCATTTAGTAAAGTTATATAGCTATCAACATTTTCAATAACTGGATCAATAATTACTGCTTCGCGACCTTTTGCCGATGCAATTAAATAAGTGTAAGTAGACGATTTTTGATCAAATACTTGTTTAAAAATCATTTTTCATTAGTATCAAATTATTGTGAATACCTCTACTGCTACATTTAATTGGTCTTGTAAACATACTTGGAAAAGAAGCGCAAAAAATACAGCTTGGTGTGTGTTAGGTTGTGCTATAGGTGATTTTGGTACAATTTTATTTTTTCAATTAACCGAAATTCCTTTTCCAGTTTTAGGAATTATGATTTTAGCAATCATTAATGGTTTGATTACAAGTATTATTTTAGAAACAATTATTTTAATGACACAAAATTTCAATTTTATTAATGCGTTTAAAACTGCTTGTGGAATGAGTTTAATATCAATGATCAGTATGGAAATTATGATGAATTTGACAGATTATGTTTTAACTGGTGGCGCTATATTGACTTGGTGGGTTGTTCCAATAATGTTAATCGTAGGTTTTTTAACTCCTTGGCCTTATAATTATTGGAGATTAAAAAAATATGGAGTTGCTTGTCATTAATTTAGAGCATTCTTTTCAATAAATTATCTTTAAACAATATTCTGTGAGCTATCACTGCTAAAATATGAAGAGATATTAGAGCTATAATTGTATAATTTGAATATATGTGAATATTATAAAATTGATCTGCTAATTCAAAATTATCTTTAATTTTTATCTCTTTAAAAAAAATTACTAAAGTTTCTCCATTAAATAATTTTTTTAAAATTCCTGAAATCGTGATTGACAAAATTGCCACATATAAAAGAACATGGTTTAATTTTGCTATAAATTTTTGTCCAACGAAAATACTTGGATTAAGTTTGGGCTTAGGATTAAGTATATTATTTAATAACCTTAAAATTACTAAATAAAATATAGTTAAACCTATTGTTACATGAATATTTTCAAATGTTATTCTTTCTTCACCAAAATCCAAATCAACTAAATAAAAACCTAATGGGATTTGGATTAGAAGCAATAACGCACTTAGCCAATGTAACAGCTTTGAAATAATACCATACTCTGTTAGGGTATTTGTAACATGCATAAATTATTTAATCACATAACCTCATTTATTAAAATATTATTGTTATCAATTTTTACTGTGCTTTTGGTCTCAGTTAGTAATGCTGAACAAAGTGTTGAAGATATTATAAAGGGGCGAAAAGCATTATTTAGTAAGAATTATAGTACTGCTAAAAGAGTTCAAGCTTTTGCTTCAAATGGAGATTTCGATAAATCAATAGAATTAATGTTAGAAATGAGCGAGAATTATAAAGTTCTGATTGATTTATTTCCTGAAAACACCAAGGAAGGTTTTAAAACAGAAGCCTTACCAATCATTTGGGAGGAAAAAGATGCTTTTAATGCTCTAATGAAAAAAGCATCTAATGATATGGTTACACTTGCATCTGTTATTGAAGATAGCGATGATATTAGAGGTACATTAAAACAATTTATGTGGAGTAATTGTAAAGCTTGTCATAGCAAGTATCGGATGCCCCATTAAAATTTACTTTAAGGGTTCGCTCTTTAAGAGAATACCTAAAGAGCTCCCTTTTTTAAGCCTCTTTGGCGTTTTAATCCAAACGGATTTTAATGTTATTAACTTTTTGGTATTTAAAAGACTTCAGCTAAGTATCAGGTGGTGAAAGTATTAACATAAACCTCCTTCTTAAAAAAAGGTAATTATATTTAATACAAATTCAATAAATTTATTTCAGTTTTGGTTAAATAAAATTCTTGAATACAACCTGGTGCTTTAGTAGATTCCCGCTATCTTATATATCTACTTAAGATTATTTTTTATTAATTAATTCACTAATAAAATTTTCACCAAAACCGTCGTCGACAGCTTTTTGAAAATAATTTTTGTTAACTTCAGCAATTTTTTCTGCTTCAGGAAAATCTTTTAATAAGTCTTGAATATAAGTTAAATCTTTTACAGAATTACTGGCGGTAAATTTAAATCCAGTAAAATCTCCTTTTAATAAATTATCAAAAACTCTATTTAGAGCTGCAGAATTACCAGAACCAAGCTTAGCAACATCAAAAATTTTTTTTAAATCTAAACCCATTTCTTTAGCACTTTTAGCTAAATGATTAACTAGTGCAGCATTTCCAAGGGATAAAAAATTATTTAAAAGTTTCGATTTTGCACCCATCCCGACAGTTCCAAAATGAAAATATTCTTTACAAAAAAACTTAAAATAGGGTTCAGCTATTTTAAAATTTTCATCTGATGCCCCTACTATTCCTCCTAAAACTCCTTCTTCAGCCTGAACAGGGCCACCCATTACAGGACATTCAACATACTTAATATTATTTTTCTTAAATATAGCTTCAGTTTCGATAGAACCAGTTTTGTTATGAGTTGTGATATCAATAATTATAGTTTTGTTGTTTAAAATTGCTAAAATTTTTTCAGAAATTGATTTTGCAATTGGGGTGTTTGTTACACACATAAACAAGGCATCGAGATTTTTATCTGTAAAATCCTCGAAAGATTTTACTTCTTCTGCACCATCATTGACAATTTTTTCAATTGGTTTTCTGTTTTTATTTGCAATAACAAAAAGTTTATTTTTATGTTTTAAAATATTTTTGGCTATTCCATAGCCCATATAACCAACACCAATAAATCCAATATTTTTCATATTTGTTTCAATAATTAACTTTTCTTTGTGCCTTCTGTTCTTATAAACATTATACCAAAAACAATAATTCCTACCACACCTACAATTTTGTTATAATCAAAGGGTACACCAAAAATTAAGAAGTTAATAATAGTTGACCAAACGAGTTGTGAATATTGAAAGTTTGTCACAAATGATAAATTAGAGAGTTGAATTGCATAAATTATTAGAGAATGACTAACAAAGCCCGCTACTCCAAGTAATAATAAATAAAACCAAAAAATATTCTTTTCTAATGGAACCCAATTAAAAAAAATAAATATACTAAATATAATTGCTCCTAAAATTGAGGTATAGAATATCGCAGCAAATGGGTCATTGTCACCTGATACAAGTTTAGTAAAAAATTGATAAAGAGCCCAACAAATTGGCGGAACTATTGGAAAAATTAAATCAATGCTAAATATTTTCATACTTGGTCCTAAGGAGTAAATAATTGAACCAAAGCTAAGTAACATTAAAAGTATACCCTTAGGTGTTAAAATATCTTTTAAAAAATATGCTGAAAGCAAAGAAACTATCAAGGGAGCTGTAAAGAAAACTACATATATGTCTACTAAGTCAAATTTTTGTAAAGAATAAAACATAAATGACGTTGCTGTAACCATCAATATTGATCTTATTATTTGAACCTTAAAATTTTTTTTTAAATTTACTTTAGGTTTAAATATTAAAAAAAATATAACTAAAGAAACTAGGTGAAAAAAAAATCTACCCCAAATTGCTTGAGTAACTGGCATAACTGTACCAAGGTACTTTGCTGTGGAGTCCATACATACAAACATGAAAAAGCCACCTGCAGCCAATAAAATTACATTAATTAATGATGTTTGCTGTGGCACTGGAAATTAAAATTACATCACTACGCCTACTTGCCAAGGATTGAACTCCTCGTCACCGTAGCCGTTGATTTCACTTTTTGATTTATTTCCTGAAGCAGTATTAACAATTAGTTCAAATATTTTTTGACCAACTTCTTCAACTTTTTCTTTACCTTCAGCAATTGTTCCACAATTAATATCCATATCTTCAGACATTTTTTCAAACATTGCTGAGTTTGTTGAAAGTTTTAAACTTGGAACTGGTTTGCAACCAAAACAAGATCCACGTCCTGTTGTAAAACAAATTACATTAGCACCTGATGCTACTTGACCTGTAACAGATACAGGATCGTAACCAGGAGAGTCCATAAAATTAAATCCTTTGTTTTTTAAAGGTTCTGCATAGTGCAGTACATCTTGAAGAATAGAATTACCTCCTTTTGCAACAGCACCTAAGGATTTTTCTAAAATTGTTGTGAGGCCACCCTTTTTATTTCCAGGGGCTGGGTTGTTATCCATAGAACTATTATTGATTGAAGTATAATGTTTCCACCATTCAATTCTTTTAATTAGTTTATCGGCAGTCTTTTGTGAGCTAGCTCTATTAATTAATAAATGTTCAGCTCCATAAATCTCTGGAGTTTCAGATAAAATTGAACTTCCACCTTTCTTAACCAAGAGATCTGCTGCAACACCTAATGCAGGATTTGCAGTTATTCCAGAATATCCATCTGAGCCACCACACTGAAGAGCTAAAGTTAAATGACTTACTGGTTGTGAAGTTCTCTCAATACTGTTTGCTTCTGAAAGTAAATTTTTTATTTGAGATAATACTTTATCAACTATTTTTTTAGTTCCGCCTTCATCCTGAATTGTTAGAAAATGAATTCGGTTATGTTTTTTTAAAGATTCATCAAACAAACTGACTTGAGCACATTCACAACCTAAACCGATTACAAAAACATGAGAAAAATTAGGATGATTTTTAAATCCATCAATAGTTCTTTGGAAAATTTGCATCCCTTCACTTTCTGTGTTCATTCCACATCCTGTTGAGTGAGTAATTGGCACTATGCCATCAATATTTGGGTGATCTTTTAAAATGTCAGAATATTTAATCCTTTCAACAATCATTTTAGTGACAGTTGCTGAGCAATTTACTGTGCTCACTATTCCAATATAATTTCTAGTAGCGACCTGTCCATTATCTCTTAAAATTCCATTAAAGAAGGTATCTGCTTTTTCATCTACAATGTGTTTTTTGTCTGTTACTTTAAATTCTCTTTTAAACTCTCTAAATTCTAAATTATGGGAGTGGACATGTTGTCCAGGTTTAATTTCATCTAAAGCAAAACCAATAATTTGATCATATTTAATGATTGGATCACCTTTTTTAATTGTTTTTAAACAAACTTTATGTCCAAAAGGGATTGGATCGATAGTACTAATCTCATGACCTTCAATTTTTGTTTTTTCAGGAATGATAAATTGACTAACTCCCACATTGTCATTCTTATTTAAAACTATTAGATTATTCATAAAATTATTATATAACTATAAATCTAAAGAGACCATTAAACAATTATGCCTAAAAAAAGAAAAAAAAGTTTCAGAAGTCAGCAGTGGTTTAATAACCCAAAAAACCCAGATATGACGGCTTTGTATCTAGAAAGATATTTAAATTATGGTCTTACTAGAAAAGAATTACAATCTGGAAACCCAATAATAGGAATAGCTCAATCTGGTAGTGACCTTTCACCGTGTAATAGGCATTTTATGTCACTAAGTAAGAGAATAAAAGATGGAGTCAGAAGAGCAGGGGGTATACCCATGGAGTTTCCAACTCATCCAATTCAAGAAACAGGAAAAAGACCAACAGCAATGTTGGATAGAAATCTTTCATATTTATCTTTAGTAGAAGTTTTATATGGTTACCCTCTTGATGGAGTAATATTAACAACAGGATGTGATAAAACTACTCCTGCAGCTTTAATGGCAGCTGCGACTGTAAACATTCCGGCAATAGTTTTATCTGGTGGCCCTATGTTAGATGGAGTTTATAAGGGAAAATTAGCTGGATCAGGAATGGTAGTTTGGGAAGCTAGAAAAATGTTAGCTAAAGGAGAGATTAAATATGAGGAATTTATGGATATGGTTTCATCATCCTCACCAAGTGCTGGCCATTGTAATACAATGGGAACAGCTTCTTCAATGAACTCAGTAGCAGAAGCATTAGGAATGTCTTTACCAGGAGGTGCAGTTATTCCTGCTCCTTACAGAGAAAGAGAACAAATTTCTTACGAAACAGGAAAAAGAATTGTTGGAATGGTTTATGAAGATTTAACCCCATCAAAAATTATGACACGTAAAGCTTTTGAAAACGCCGTAGTAGTAGCAAGCGCTATAGGCGGATCTAGTAACTGCACTGCCCATTTAAGCGCTATCGCAAAACATATGGGAATTAAATTTGATCTTTCTGATTGGCAAAAACTTGGGCACAACATTCCATTGTTGGTAAATTGCCAACCTGCAGGAGAATACTTAATGGAAAGTTTTCACAGAGCTGGAGCAATACCTGCAGTAATGAAGGAATTAATTAAAAATAAAAAAATTCATACAAACATAAAAACAGTTACGGGTAAAACTGTAGGTGAAAATTTAAGAAAGAAAGTTGATATAGACAATAAAGTAATTAAAACTTTTAAAAATGCATTAACTGAAAAAGCTGGTTTTTTGGTTATGAGAAGTAATTTTTTCTCTTCTGCTATAATGAAAACATCTGTAATTAGTAAGGAATTTAAAGATCAATACTTATCAAATCCTAAACACCCTAATGTTTTTGAATGTAAAGCTATAGTTTTTGAAGGTCCCGAGGATTATCATAAAAGACTCAATGATAAAAAATTAAAAGTAAATGAAAACTCAATATTAATTATTAGAGGTTGTGGACCGGTCGGATATCCTGGATCAGCAGAAGTAGTTAATATGCAACCACCTGACAGGTTATTAAAAAAAGGAATAAGACATTTACCAACTTTGGGAGATGGTAGACAGAGTGGAACATCCGAGAGTCCATCAATACTTCATGTTTCACCAGAATCAGCAGTAGGTGGAGATCTAGGCATTGTTAAAACTTATGATAAAATAAAAATAGATTTAAATAAAAGAAGAGTTGATTTATTGATTTCTCAAGCTGAATTTAAAAAAAGAAGAAAAAACAAAAAACTATTTAAGCCAAAAAACCAAACTCCTTGGCAGGAAATATTTAGAAATACTGTTGGTCAATTGGATGATGGTGCATGCATTAATTCTCGAGGTAAATATTTAGACGTATCACATACCAAAGGTTTACCAAGAGACTCTCACTAATGAGGCCAAAAATATTAGTTTCCAGAAAAATATCAAATTTAGCAGAAGAAAAACTTCAAAAAGAATTTGAAGTAACTTTAAATCCAAAGGACCAACCCATTCCAGAAAGCGACTTAATAAAAATTGCAAATGATTATGATGGAATGATTTCAACTGGTTTTGATAAAATTACAGAAAATTTTTTTAATAATTTAAATGGTAAATTAAAAATTATTGCTCAAGTTGGTGTTGGTTATGACAATATTTCAATAAAATCTGCAAAAGAAAAAAAAATTAAAGTTACAAATACGCCTAATGTTTTAAATGAAGCAGTAGCAGAAACGACTATTCTATTAATTCTGGCAGCTTCAAGAAGAATTGGTGAAGCATACAATCTAGTGAAAACAGACAATTGGAAAAATCAAAAACCTGATCTTACTAAATTTATGATTGGAAACTCTGTTACAGGTAAAACTTTAGGTATCATTGGTATGGGTCGTATCGGAAGAATGGCTGCAAAAAGTGCTAAAGCATTTGGAATGAAGATAATTTATCATAACAGAAATAAACTATCTGATGATCAAGAGGATGGGGCAAAGTATTTTTCTGATATAAAGTCTATGCTACCTCAGTGTGACTTTCTTAGTATTCATACGCCAGCAACATCTGAGACCAAACACATATTAAATGCTTCAACTGTAAATTTATTACCTAAGCATGCTGTTGTTATAAATACATCAAGAGGATCAACTATAAATGATGATGATTTAATTGATGCTCTTGAGAATAAAAAAATCTATGCAGCTGGTTTAGATGTATTTAATAATGAACCTAATTTAGATAAAAGATATTTAAAATTAGATAACTGTTTTGTTTTACCACATATTGGTAGTGCGACTCATGAGACTCGATTGGCAATGAGTATGATGGCAGTAGATAACATTTATTGTTTTTTTAATAAAAAACCCCTAATTTCTGAAGTTGTTTAAAACAACTGAGAGTTGTTAGTTTAGATAATATATATAATTTCTATATATAAACATTAAACGAATTCGTTGATCTCAAAAAACATTTGTGATTAAATTTCAAAAAAACACAAACAAGAGGAAGATAATGTTTAAACTTATATCTAAAACTATAGCTGCAGTAGCTATTGTTTCAGTTGCTTTATTTGGCTCTGCTCATGCAAAGACTTTAAAGATTGAAACACACTTTACTGCTAGTTCACCAAATGGTGAGGTTGCCGCTCAATTCGCTAAAAACGTTGAAAAGTTTTCTGGCGGAAGCTTAAAAGTGCAAATGTTCTATTCATCGTCAGTAACTGGTAAATCAGCTGAGGTATTTAACTCTGCACAAACTGGAATTATTGACTGTGATATGACTGGTGCAGGATACCAAACTGGTAAAAATGCTGCATTTCAATTTGCAGGAGATGTAATGGGTGGGTACGATAACCCTTATCAACAATATGAATTCCTAAATTTCCCAGGAGCTCAAGAAGCTGTTGATGCACTTTATAACAAATATGGAATGACTTTGATTGGTTGGTGGATACCAGGACATGAGTCTTTAATTTCTAGCAGACCAATTCCAGATGTTGCTTCATTGAAAGACTTCAAATTCAGATCGCCTCCAGGAATGGAAAGTATGATCTTCACAGCATTAGGTGCTAAGCCAATCGTTATGGACTTTGGTGAAGTTCCAACCGCTTTACAAACCGGTCTAATCGATGGTGCAGATTACTCATCTTTAGCGACTAACTATGCAGGTGGACACTATGAGCAAAATAAATATGCTACATACCCAGGTTTCCATTCAATGCCTGCTGACCACTTAGCTTGTAACACTAAAGTATGGAACAAGTTAAAACCTCACGAAAAAGGTGCAATGTTAGCTGCAATCGAAATCTGTGGAAGAACTATCACTAGTTTGGTTGAAAGAAAAAATGCAGAAGCAGTTAAAGCTTTAAAGGAAATGGGAGTTACTCTTCACGACTGGTCTAAAGAAGATAGAGCTAAATTTAGACAAGCTGCACTTGGTGCTTGGGAAGAATGGAAGACTAAATCACCTGAGGCTGCTGCACTTATAGAGATACATAAAGCTTACATGAAAGCTAACGGTATCCTATAATTAATAGTATATAAAAAATTTAGAAGGGCCTGAAAAGGCCCTTCTAAAAAATTTTTTCTTATGCAAGATAAAGATTTACAAGATAAACAACTTCAAGAGCAAAGTGAAAAAGTTGCAAGTAAAGATGATTTTCCAATAAATTGGATAGACCGAATTTCCTTATTTTTAAGTCACACAATTAAATACTTAATTCCTATTATTGTAATTGTGATGATGTATGAAATTTTTATGAGATATGTTTTATTTAAACCAACCTTATGGGCTAACGAGTTGTGTTTGTGGTTGGCTGGTGTTTGTTATTTAGTAGGCGGAATATACGCTACAAGACTAAGAAGCCACATAAGAATAGTTTTATTATATGATTATGTCAGCAGACCAGTTCAGAGAATTTTTGATTTAATTAGCACAACTATTATTGTGGTTTTTGCTGCTGCTGTAATTTATGGCGGTTTTGAGGATGCACATAGATCGTTCATAAATTGGGAAAGATTTGCAACATATTGGGATCCACCAATTCCAGCCACTATGAAACCTCTTACACTGATATGTTTATTTCTTATTGCGCTTCAGTCTGTAAATAATTTAATTATTGATTGGAAAAATCCTAAAGAAAAACAATACCAACCAGCCAAAGATTTAAAATAAGATGGAATTTGAGATAGGTACACTCTCGATCATACTTATTGTTGGATTATTAGCCCTTATATCTATTGGTGTTCCAATGGGATTTGCATCTGGTTTTATGGGTGCAGTACTCGTATTTTTATATATAGGTGAACATGCATTGGGAATTTTACTCTCAAGATACTATTCTCTTGTTGTTACATATTCTTTTTTATCTGTTCCTTTATTTATATTTATGGCCTCCTTGCTTGAACGCTCGAATATTGCGAGAGATTTGTATGATGCTTTAAATGCTTGGTTAAGAAAAACTAGAGGTGGAGTAGGGGTAGTGACTGCAATCATGGCAACAATCATGGCTGCAATGAGTGGAATTATTGGAGGAGAAATAGTTTTATTAGGATTGATTGCACTACCTCAGATGTTGAGGTTGAAATACGATCAGGATATGTCGATAGGTATTATTTGTGCATCAGGTTCCTTAGGTACAATGATACCTCCATCTATTGTTTTAATTATTTATGGATTAACTACTGAAACTTCGATTACGATGTTATTCCAAGAGGCAATAGTTCCAGGTTTAATGATTTCAGGATTAATCATTACTTACATTCTTATAAGAACAAGATTACAACCTCATCTTGCACCACTAAGTGACGAACCAGCTTTAACTTTAAAAGAAAAAATGTCTTACCTTCCAGGTCTTTTGCCACCAATTGGTATTGTAATAATTGTTTTAGGTTCAATTTACTCTGGTATGACTGGTATAACAGAGGCAGCTGGAATGGGTGTGGTTGCTACTTTAATAATAATTTTTGCTAGAAGAGAACTTACATGGTTTTTATTCAAAGACGCATTGGTTAGAACATTTAAAGCTTCTGGTACGATTTTAACAATTACTTTTGGGGCCACAGTGCTTGCAGGTGCTTATTCACTTGCTGGTGGACCAACTTATGTTGCTGAGACTATTTTAGCTTATGACTTAAAACCAATGTATTTAATTTTCATGATGCAAATAATGTTTCTAATTATGGGAGCATTTATGGATTGGGTTGGAATTGTTTTATTAGCAATGCCAGTATTTTTACCAATTGTTATAGCACTAGGTATGGATCCTATTTGGTTTGGAATTTTGTTCTGTGTGAATATGCAAGTTTCTTTTTTAAGTCCACCATTTGGTCCTGCAGCTTTCTATTTGAAATCAGTTGCACCTCCACATATTTCATTAACAGATATTTTCAGAGGTTTTGCTCCATTTATAGTAATTCAGTTAATAGTATTAGCATGTGTTATGTTCTTTCCAGAGGCAATGACACAAAATTTCCACGAGTTTAAACCTAAGCCATGATAAATATTGGTTTTGTTGGAACAGGTCTTATGGGC
>CACCIO010000002.1 GCA_902546085.1 uncultured Pelagibacteraceae bacterium
TAGAGAGACAAGTTGTAGGTGTTTTTGATAAAAAATTATTAAAAATTTTTGCAGAGGGACTTAAAAATTTAAATTTAAAATTTGCTTGGATAGTAAATAGCGAGGATGGATTAGATGAAATATCTCCATATGCAACCACTAATGTTATTCAATTAAAAAATGGTCAAATATCTGAAATTAAAATAGATCCAAATGCTTTAGGGGTTAGTGCAGATAATTTTAAAAATCTAGTGGGTGATGATGCAAAATTTAATGCTGATAAAATGATTGAAATTTTTAAAGGTAAAGATAATGACTTTTCAAAAGCAGTTTGTTTAAATGCTGCGGCAGGTTTAATTGTTGGAGAAAAATTTTCAGACTTTTCTGAAGCATATAATTACACAAGAGAATTTATCCTTTCTGGAAAAACTTTTTTACATCTAGAAAAAATTCAAAATGTCTGAAAATATACTTAAAAATATCATTCAAAAGAAAATTGAAAAAGTTGATAAATTAAAAAAATCTCTAGATCTTAAAACTTTGGATGAATTAATTAATAAAAACAACAGCTATATTAATTTTAAAGAGAAAATAGAAAATAATATAAAAAATAATAAAACTTCAATTATTGCTGAAATTAAAAAAGCAAGTCCTTCAGCGGGTATAATAATTGATGATTATAATCCTGTAGATATTGCTCAGATTTATTTAAATAATAATGCAACTTGCCTTTCAGTTTTAACAGAAGAAGATTATTTTTTAGGAAATTTAATTCACATAAGCAAAATAAAAGATAAAATAAATTTACCTATATTGTGTAAGGATTTTTTTATCGATAAATTTCAAATACCTTTGGCAAAAAGTTATGGCGCTGATGCTATTTTAATTATTTTAGCTGGGGTTTCAGATGATCTTGCTTCTGAATTATATGATGAAGCTATAAAATACAATATGTCGGTTATAGTTGAAGTTCATACAGTGGAAGAAGCTAAAAAAGCATTAAATTTTAAAGATGCATTAATTGGAATAAACAATAGAAATTTAAAAACACTTAAAACTGATATAAATACAACTTATGATATTTATGATGTTGTAAAAAGTCACAAAGGTCCTTTAATATCTGAAAGTGGAATTAAGAATAAAGAAGAGCTATTAGAGCTTAATAACAAAACATCAATTAACACTTTTTTAATTGGTGAATCACTTTTGAAAAACTTAGATAAAAATTCTATATTTTCAGTTTTATAATCAAATAAAGCCCTGTTTTACTAGTTTTTTTTAGTATTGTTAATTTAAAAGAACTTTTATAGAACATTGTTTGTACGATATTTGTTCTTATGCTAACAAAAAAACAAAAAAACCTACTTTTATTTATCAACAAGAAGTTGAGAAGTTCTGGCGTATCTCCTTCATATGAAGAGATGAAACAGTCTCTTAATTTAAAATCTAAATCAGGTATTCATAGATTGATTAGTGCTTTAGAAGAAAGAGGTTTTATAAAAAGATTAGCTCACAAAGCAAGAGCTTTAGAGGTAATTAAATTGCCAGAAACAGCTTCTGCCAATGATATTTATAATAGCTTTTCACCTAGTGTGATTAAAGGCGGATTAGATGAAGAACAAACTCATTCAGATGAAGTAGAAGTACCAGTGCTTGGAAAAATTGCAGCTGGAACACCTGTTGAAGCAATACAAAATGAGGTATCTAGAATTCCACTACCAAATAATTTAGAAAAAAATGGTGATTACTTTGGATTAAAAGTTCAAGGTGACTCCATGATAGATGCAGGTATTCATGAAGGTGATACTGTTATTATTAAAAGAACAGATACTGCTGATAATGGTAAAATTGTTGTTGCATTAATAGATGAGCATGAAGCGATGTTAAAAAGAATTCGAAAAAAAGGTAAAGTTGTGGCGCTTGAAAGTGCTAATAGAAACTATGAAACTAAGATTTTTGGACCTGATAGAGTAAAAGTTCAAGGAGTTTTAGTATCTTTATATAGAAACTTCTAAAAAAATAGTCTAAACAACATTGATGTCTAAAGTAGCAACACGTTTTGCTCCATCCCCTACTGGAGCTCTTCATATTGGAGGGGTTAGAACTGCCTTATTTAATTGGTTGTTCTCTAAAAATCAAAAAGGAACTTTTCACCTAAGAATTGAAGATACTGACAAAGAAAGATCAAAAGAAGAATACAAAATACAAATTATTAAATCATTAAAGTGGATAGGAATTGAGCACGATGATGAAGAATATATCCAGTCACAAAAAATAGAAGATCACATTAAAATTGCTAATGAATTATTAAAAAAAGGTAACGCATATAAATGCTACTGCTCTGCTGAAGAGATAGAGGAACAAAAAAAAAGAGCTAGGCAAAAAAAGATGCCATATATTTATAATAGAAAATGGAGAGATTCTGATGAAAAAGATGCTCCTAAAGATATTAAACCCGTGATTAGATTTAAAAGTAAAATAAATGGAAATTCTAAACTTAAAGATTTAGTTCAAGGAGATATTGAAATTGAAAATAATACAATAGAAGATTTTATAATTTTAAGAAACGATGGAACGCCGACTTACAACCTTTCTGCAACTGTTGACGATCATCAAATGGGAATGACACATATAATTAGAGGAGATGATCACAAGATAAATACTTTTAAACAAATACAAATATATCAAGCAATGGGTTGGGATGTTCCTGAATTTGCGCACATTCCATTAATTCATACTATTGAAGGTAAAAAACTTTCAAAAAGAGATAATGCCTCAACGTTAGATGATTACTCAAAAATAGGCATAATGCCTGATGCTTTAAGAAATTATCTACTTAGACTTGGATGGTCATATCAAGACAAAGAAATATTTACTCTGGATGAGAGCATTGAGTTCTTTAATTTAGAAGGTATTGGCAAATCACCATCAAAGCTAGATATGAGCAGAATATTATCAATGAATGAGCACTATATAAAAACAATCGATGAGAACGATCTTTATCAAAATCTATTTGAATATTGCAAAATTTATAAAGAAGAAATTAAAATTGATAAAGAGACAAAAGTTAAATCCTCATTATCATTTTTAAAAAATAAGGCTAAAACCTTAGAAGATATTTACAATAATTCAAGATTCATCATCAATGATGAAGTTAGCTTCAATCAGGATGATTTAAAATTGATTGATGATAAAGCAAAAAAAATTATTTCAGAATTTATTAAAGAATTATCACTTATATCAAATATAAATAAGGAGAGTTTAGAGCCTGTAGTAAATAATTTGATTAAAACAAATGATACAAATTTTAAAGGAATTGGTCAGCCCATACGGATTGCTTTGACCGGATCAAAATTTGGTCCTGGTTTATATGATATAGTTATAGCTCTTGGCAAAGAAGAGGTGTTAATTAGGCTGGCTAAGATAATTTCTTAAAACTAGACAAGCCTCTTCAGAAGAAGAAGTTTTAGATCTAATTCCTTCTAATGTTTTTGAACAATCAGAAAGTTGTTTTTTAATAAGCTCAGGGTTTTTTAAAAGATAAATTACAGATCTATAGATTTCATCAGCATTACATTCATTTTGTAACAATTCAGGGATAACTTCTCGATTGTTGATGATATTAATTATATTTGCAAATTTAACATTAACTAACATTTTAAATATCATAAAATTGATAAAACTTAGTTTATAAATAATTATTGAAGGTATATTTGAGCTAGAAATTTGTAATGAAACTGTTCCGGATTTAGATACAGCAAAAACAGAATTAGATAAAATTTTTGATTTTATACTTTCGTCTGAAACTACATCAATGTTTTCAATATTAAATTTTTTAATTTCTGACAAAATTAAATTTTTATTTTCATCAGTTGCATGAAAGTAAAAATAAAAATCATTATGACGTTTGTTCATAAGTTTTATAAAATCAATTAAAATATTTAACAATACATCTGTTTCAGATTTTCTACTTCCAGGGAAAATTGATATAATTTTTTTATCTTTAGGAATTATATTTTCAATAATTTTTTTATTATCCTCATTATTCTCTATTAATGGATGTCCAACAAAAGTATTTTTTATATTTTCCTCATCAAAATATTTTTTTTCAAAGTCAAATAATAAAAGAATATGATCAATAAATTTTTTAATTTTTTTTAATCTATTTTTTCTCCATATCCAAACTTGAGGAGCTACATAATGAATAGTTTTAATATTATTGTTTATTTTTTTTACTCTTTCAGCAACTCTCATAGTAAAATCAGGGCTATCAACAGAAAATAATATATCTGGGTTAAATTTAATTATTTCATTAACAGTATGATTAATTTTATTTCTAATTTTAAATATATTTAATAAAATACTCGTAAAACCTAGATAGGTTATTTCATTTAAATTAAAAATACTTTCAATTCCTAATCTTTTTAAGTGATTTCCACCAACAGATGAATATTCAATATCAGGATTTTGAGATTTTAACTTAGAAATAACTGTTGAAGCTAATTTGTCACCTGAAGGCTCACCTGTGAGTATGAAAATTTTTTTCATATAATATAAACAAATATCTTGTTTTTATTAGCAAATTTAATGCATTCAGTTTTATCTAGAAAAATATTCTTTTTAGATTGTAAAACTAAACCACGTAATCCATATTTTTTAGCATCCTTGAAAGTTTGTAAACCAATTGTTGGTAAGTCCATTCTCAAATCTTGTTTCTTTTTTGGTAATTTAATTAAAATACCATCTGATTTTTTCTTTAATGTTGATAACATTTTTTTTGTACCTTCTTTTCCTTCTTTAGCTAAAATTTTATCTCCCTTAACTACTAACGCTTGAATGTGGTCTAGATTTTTGGTTTTATTAAAAAAGAATTTCCCTTTTCTAATTGATATTAGGTCTTTTTTGTTAGGCTTTAACTTAGTGTAGTTTCCTTTCTTTAAAGATAGCTCTGGATTGAAAAATATTGAGCTAATAACTTTTATTCCTTCATTATTTAAAATTTTTATTATTGATTTAATTATGGCTGCATCACCTATTTTAGAGGCTCTGATTACACTTGGCATATAATAAATACCTTTAAAATCTAACCTTAAGGAGGAAAAATTTGGTTTTGAAATTTTGCCTGCAAACAAAACTCTTTTACATTTCTTTTGTCTTATTAAATCTATAATTTTTCCAAATTTCCCAATGCTGATTCTAAAAGAATTCTTGTCTTTATTAAACTTATTATTTTTTGAAAAATCTATAATGAAGTATTTTTTTTTCTGTTTTTTTATTTTGTTAAGAACTATTTCTGAAAAATCTGTGTCACCTAAAAATAAACCTATCATTTTATTTTGAAAATGGAGTACAAATTGGTCTTTTCTTATCTTGTTCTATGAATTTAATAACCTCTGCAACTAGTTCATTGCTCCTAAAATCTTTTGATAAATTATTTAAATTCTCTGTTAAATTTTCATTTTTAAAAATTTCTTTGAAAGCATCACTTAAAATCATTATTTCTTTATTTGGGATATTGTTTCTTCTTAAACCTATTAAATTCAATCCTTGTAAAACACTTCTATTTCCGTGTACTATGCCATATGGGATTATATCTCTTACAACACCACACATCCCTCCAATCATTGCTGACTTACCTACTCTAGTGAATTGCTGAACAGCTGAATTACCACCAATTATAGCGTTATCGTCAATATGTGCATGTCCACCTAATGGTACATTGTTAGCTAAAATTACATTGTCTCCAACAAAGCAATCATGGGCAATATGAGCTGAAACCATAAACAAACAGTTGTTTCCAACTCTTGTTAATCCACCGCCACCTTTTGTTCCTGGATTAATTGTAACATATTCTCTTATTTTATTATTGTTACCAATTTCAAGCTTTGTTTCCTCACCCTGAAATTTCAGATCTTGAGGATCATTTCCTATTGAGGCAAATGGATAAATCTTGTTATTTTTTCCAATTTTAGTGTTTCCAGTAATATTAACATGAGATTGAATTTCAGTTTTTTCGTCTATTTCAACATTAGGACCAATAACTGTATAAGGACCAATTTTTACATTCTTAGAAATCTTAGCTTTTGAGTCTATTATAGCTGTTTTGTCTATCATTTATTATCTCTTAAAAATTCTCTAATATTTTTTGCTGGATAACCCATAACTTTTTTGTTGTCAGGGATATCTCTAATGACTCCTGAACCCCCACCTATTTCTACATTGTTTCCAATGTTAAGATGTCCTGATATTCCAGCTTGGCCACCTATTTTAACATTATTACCGATTATAGAACTTCCAGCGATACCCACTTGACCAGCTATAATAGAATTTTCACCAATTTTTACATTATGAGCTATGTGAATTTGGTTATCTAAATAGGTATTTTTTCCTATGATTGTATTGGACATTGAACCTCTGTCTATAGTGGCACCACATCCAATTTCACAATTATCTTCAATCAAAACCATTCCTATATGAGGATATCTTAAATTTTTATTCTTAATTGGAAAAAAACCAAAACCATGTTTACCAATTACACATTTATCTAAAATTTTCACGTTATTTTTGACTAAAGTGTTTCTAATAATGTTATTTGATCCAATAGAACAATTATCACCGATAACAACATTTTTTTCTATAATTGTATTATGTCCAATTTTACAATTGTTACCAATACTAACATTCTGGCCTATTAAAACATTTTTTCCAAATATAACTTTGTCTTTAAAATTAGTATCATCAATAGACATAATATTATCATCAAAATCATCGTTGATAGAATCTGGATAAAAAATAGATGTAATTTTTGAAGTGGACACTAAAACATTTTCTACAACTAAAGCCAAACAACTTTTAGGTAAATAGATTTTTAAAGCATCGGTAGTTAGACATAGGGATGCTTTGGTATTTTTTGCAAGATCTTTATATTTTTTTGAATGAAAAAAAGTTATGTCATTATTTTCAGAGGAGGACAGATCTTTAATATCGTGAATTTCTTTATCTTTAGATAAGTTTTTAGCATTTATATTAAGGGATCGAGTAATCTCAGAGATTTTAATTGGACCACAATTTTTAAAAAAAGGATTAGACATAATTGCTTTTACCAAAGCAATTTACATTAAGGTTATCAATAATTATTGCTATTTATTTCTTGTCTACAATTGTAGCTGACCAAATCGCATCTGCCATTTTTTTATCATTTACAAAGGCTTCGCCTTTATATTTCCAAACTCTGCCATGAGATCTTATTGCTTCAATTTTAAGAATTAGATCACAATCAGGAACCACAGGATTTCTGAATCGTGCTTTTTCAACGCCCATTAAAAAAACTAACTTATTTTCATAAGTAGATTTATCTAAACCATTTGCAGTTAGTGCGGCTGCAGCTTGACCAAAAGACTCGACTATTAATACACCAGGCATGACAGGCTCATCTGGAAAGTGACCCTGGACAAAAAAACTATCTTTTCTAACTTTTACTAAAGCTGTTGCAGATTGTAATTTTTTTATATCATACAAATCATCTACTAATAACATTGGCTCCCTGTGAGGAAGTAAATCTCTTATTTGATCCTTATTTAATTTATCCATTATTTGGGAATTTTTTGTTAACAATTGTTAAAATTTTTTCTGTTATATCTTTGTTTACATTTCCAATGAAAATTTGGCGTTGATCTAGAATTATATCAATAGAATTTTTTTTCATATACTCATGTATTAATGGATTAATTTGTTTAAGAAAATTATCTAATTTCTGTTTTTTTATATTTTTAAAATCTTTTAATAAATTATTCTTCTCTACATTATACTTTTTAAAGTTATCATTCAATAAAACAATTTCTTTTTCTATTTGCTCTTTAGACAAAATATTTTTTTTTTTATTGATCTCGTCTCTTTTTATATTTAATGCATTCTCTTTATTTTTAATTCTATCTAAATTTTTTTTATTTAATTCTTCTAAATCTAATAAAATTTGTTTTCCTAATATAGAATTATTTAATATAAAATCTATATCAATAAACACAGTTGAGGTATTGCTACTAGCTACGTTGATATTAAAAAAAAAATATAAAGAAATTGAAACAAAAAATTTTTTAAATTTCATTAAAAAGTTGTACCAAGGTTAAATCTAACTGTTTCTGTTTTATCTGTTGAACTTTTTGAAATAGGTGCTGCTAAAGAAAAACTTAAAGGACCAACAGGTGTAAACCATTCTACACCAATACCGATTGAACTTCTTAATTCGCTTCCATCATCTAAAGTTTTATCATCAACACCCCAAAGATTTGCTAAATCTAGAAAGGTAACAAAGTCAACATTTTGTGCATTAGGAAATACTTGAGGAAGAGTTGAGGTAAAATTTAAAATTGCATAATAATTTCCACCAATATAATCATTTCCGTCTTTAGGTCCTACTTTACCTCTTTCAAAACCTCTTAACTTCCTTTGAGGGACATATAGTCTTTCAGATAATTTTATATCATCTCCTGTTATTGAGTGGGACGAGCCCAATGTTAAAGCTACGGATGTAATATTTTCTTCATATAATTCTGAAAATATTTTATAATTATAATAATTGCTTATTGTGTTATTTTCACTAATTATTGGCAAACCTACAGTATACAAACTTCTAAACCCATCTGTTGTTTTAAATTTTTGATTTCTTTTATCGTAATCAAATTTTAAATTTAAATAATTATCAAAATAATCACCTTTTTGTTTTTTTTGTCTTTCAGAGGCAGAACTATCTGTTTCAATATTTTCAACAAATAATGATGTTGATATTCCTAAACTAAAATCCTCTAGGTATTCAAATTTGGTTCCAACAGAACCACCTATTTTTTTTGACTTATATCCAAAGTTCGATAATTTATCAGTTTCGAGTGCCTGCAAACCAAAACTGACAGATTTGTCTGTATTATTATAATTTGGGTTTGTTACATTAAACTTACCTTCAATACTTTCACTGCTTAATGATATTGCGGTATCAACTCCTAAACCTTTTCCCAAATAATTATTTTCTCTTACAGAAAATTCTATCACTTCACCAGAAGTTCCAAATCCTGCACCTGCCATAATTTCACCTGTCGGTTTTTCTTCAACGGTAATATTTATAATTTTTGAATTTAAATCTTGACCATCTACAACTTCAGATTTGACGTCACTAAAGAAATTTAAAGATTTTATTTCATTGATACTTTTTTTAGCTAAAATTTCGTTATAAGAGTCACCTTCATCTATTATCAATTGGTTTCTGATTACGTTTTCTCTTGTTATGCTATTTCCATAAATATTAATTCTCTCTACTAAAAAACGTTCTGTTTCTTCAATATTGAATGAAAGGTTGATTTTATTAGATACAATGTTCTCTGAAACAGTGGCTTTTACAGACTCATATTGTTCATTAATTGAAATTAAATCAATTTTGTCGAGAATTTTGGAAACTGTATTAATTGAATAAACCTGACCCTTTAAATTTTTTAAAAAAGTCTTCAACTCCTCATAATTAGAGACATCAAAATCATCCGGTAATTGAATAAGAAGATCATTAAAATAATATTTATCTTTTGAGTCAATGTTGTAAACCAATTCAAATTCATCGTCATTATAAAGCTTTGCAAAAGATGAATTAATTTTAACTGCATAAAAGCCTTTATTTCTATAGAAATTTTTCAATAATCTTTCATCAAATGCGATAATATTTTCATTAAGATATTTTTTGCCAGAGATAAATTTCCAAAACTTGTACTCCTCACTGATAATTATACTTCTTAATTTTCTATCTTTAAATTTTTTATCCCCTATGAAGCTAATTTTATTAATTTTAGCTTTATTACCTAATTTTATATCATACGTTAGATTTATTTTTTTATTTTCTAGATCTGTCTTAATAATATTTACTTCAGCAAAATAATAACCAAGACTTTTAAGTTCAGTTAAAATTTTATCTCTATCTTTTTTAAGAAGTGTCTCATTATATGAGGATCGAGAAATTAATTTTAAATTATCAGTAATTTTTTCTAATAGGGTATTGGATTTAATTCCATCAAAATTAATATTTTCAATTATAGGAAGCTCATCAACAGTTATAATTAACTTGTTGTTTTTAAAAGATACAAAAACATCATTAAAAAAATTTGATTTAAATATATTTTTAATAATATTATTTAAATCTTGAGATTTTAAATCGTCATTTATAGATATTTTTGAGAACATAATTATAGTTTCATCAGAAACTCTTTCGTTTCCATTTATTTCTATTTGTTTAACAATCTCTGAAAACACAGGTTTATTAATAAAAATTAATATTAATGAGCAAATCAAAAGTAGACTAAGTCGATTTTTAATCATAATCAGATTTATACACTTTTTCTAATATTTTTAAACGAACATAATTATTTAAATGTACTATTTCTTTAACGTTTTTTGGTCGTATTTTTTTATACTTCATAAATTCTTTTTGATTAATTACTTTAAAAAAATTGGTACTAATTTCATTAAATTTTATTTGTTTTTTCAAAAAAAGATCAACAAGAACATCATTTGCAGATACAATTATAGTTTCATATAAAGAATGATTATTTGGAATTAATTTTAATAAATTTATTATTGGATACCTTTTGGAATTAACATTCTCAAAACTTAAATTATTCAACTTGCTTATATTAATTTTCTTAGTAAGAATTTTTTTTTTATTATTAAAAATTAACGTATTATATATTGGAATTTTCATTGTAGTATCATGAGCAATTATTTTTATTAATCCATCATTGGTTTTAATGATTGCATGTACATATGACTTAGGATGTATTAAAATTTTAATCTTATTGTAAGGAATATTAAAAATATTCTTTGCCTCAATTACCTCAAATATTTTGTTTATCAAAGTTGCAGAGTCAACAGAAATTTTTTTACCCATTTTCCAGTTTGGGTGATTTAAGGCTTTTTTGATTGTTATGTTTTGAAAATTGTTAAGAGGTGTTTTATAAAATGGGCCACCAGAGGCAGTTAAATATACTTTTTCAATATTATTTAAATTAATACTTTTTAATCCATACCATAATGAAAAATGCTCAGAATCAACTGGTATAAATTTAGTTTTATTTTTGTTTAATTCTCTTAAAATTAAACTCCACCCACAAATAATGGACTCTTTATTTGCTATAGCTATTACTTTTGAATATTTAATTATTTTTAATGTTGGCTCTAAACCATTAATACCAACGATGGAGCTCATTGAATAATCTATTTTTTTATTTAATATTTTATTTAAACAATCAAAATTATTAAAAATTTTAATTTTATTATTAATTTTTTTTTTTTTAATTTTTTTAAAACTTTCTTTATCTGTGATAATTAGATTTTTAACACTATATTTTTCTGCCTGTTTAATTAATGTTTGATAATCTTTATGAGCGGTTAAAAGTGAAACTTCAATTAAATTTTTGTTTTGATTTACAATATTAAGTAATGTTTTACCAATAGATCCTGTAGATCCTAATATTGCTATTTTTTTTTTCATTTTAAAATAATTAAATTTAAGATTACATACGCAATCGGCATTGCAAATAATAATCCATCAATTCTATCAAGTAGTCCACCATGTCCAGGAATTAATTTTCCTGTATCTTTTATTTTTGATAATCTTTTAAAAAATGACACTATAAAATCCCCTATTTGACTTGTGGTTGATATTATTATGACTAAAAAAAATAATTCAATTGTAATCTCATATGTTTTTCCCTCTATTAAATTTGAATTCTTTATCAAAAGAAATGACGAAATTATTGCAAAAAAATAACTGCCTATCATTCCTGAGTAAGTTTTATTAGGACTTATTTTTGTAATTTTTGGTCCTTTAAAAATTTTACCAAAGATATAGCCACCAATGTCTGTTGTTATACATATAATTATGACAAAAATAAAAAAAGAAAGACTTATATCGTTAGGATTATTTCTTAAACTATAAGTTAAATAAAACGAGATGCACAAAAATATAATACCAAAAATATAATAATTTTTTTTATTACTCATATTATGCCATTCGTAAATTGATAGGCAAAAACAAAAAAATAAAAAAAAATTAAATAAAAATGTACTTTTAATTATAAAAAAAAAACTAAGGGGTATTAAAATTATTGAACTAAATATTCTTTTTTTAAACTCAATTATCATTAAATACTTCCAAAATTTCTTTTTATTTTTTTAAAACTTTTTAATATTCTATTGTAATCTTTAATTTTAAAATCTGGCCATAATTTTTTCTCAAAAAAAATTTCAGAGTATGCTAATTGCCATAATAAAAAATTACTTAATCTCTTGGTATTGCCTGTTCTAATCAATAAATCTGGGTCTGGAATGTTTTTTGTTTGTAAATATTTTTCAAAATTGATTTCATTTATTCTTTCTTTATTTTTAGAGAGTTTTTTGAATGAATTAATTAACTCAAACTTTGAACCATAATTAAGTGCTAAATTGATCTGTAGTTTTTTATTTTTTGACGTTTTTTTTTCTGAAAAAACTATTAACTTATTTAATTTTTTTGAAAAATTTTTTTCTCCAATTATTTTTAATTTAATGTTTTGTTTATTTAAGTCTTCAATTCTATTTATCAAAAAATTTTCCAATAAATTAAACAAATAATTAATTTCTTTTTTTGGTCTTCTCCAATTTTCTGTAGAAAATGCATATAATGTTAAATACTTAATTTTATTTTTTATTGTCTCTTTAATAATATTTTCTACAGTTATTAAGCCTGCCTTATGTCCAGCGTTTCTTGAATTTTTATGCTTTAACCCCCATCTACCATTACCATCCATAATAATGGCTACATGATTTAATGGGTTCATATTGTCATTATTTCTTTTTCTTTAAATGAAACCTTCTCATCAACAGATTTAATATGATCATCTGTGATTGTTTGCACCTTTTTTTCAAATATTTTTTCTTCGTCTTCACCGATTTCTTTTAATTTAAGTAGTTTTTTAAGATCTTCATTGGCCTCTCTTCTCACATTTCTAATTGAAACTTTACATTTTTCACCAATAGATTTAATTAACTTTTTTAGTTCTGTTCTTCTCTCTTCATTAAGTTCTGGCACCGGCAATCTAATTAATTGACCATCAATTTGAGGATTTAAACCTAAATCTGATTTTTTAATTGCAGCATCTATCAATGAGACATTGTTAGCGTCCCAAACTTGAATATTAATCATTCTAGGTTCTGGTGTTGTTATGCTTCCAATTTGATTTATTGGCATTAGTTGACCATAAACATCTACTTTTATAAGATCTAACATTGATGCATTGGCTCGACCTGTTCTTAATGAGGATAGTTCTTTTAGAAATACCTCGATGGTTTTATCCATTTTAAGGCTGTATGATTTTTCATCAAACATTTATTCTCCAATCTTGATTCTGTAAAACTCTTTTATTTTTAAGTCAGTAATAGATAATTCCTTTAACACATCTTGAACTTTTTTCTTTGGTTCCATTACCCATGCTTGTGTTAAAAGAGCATTTTCCTCTTTGAACTTGTTCATTTTACCTAAGCTAATTTTTTTTGCAATATCTTCTGGTTTTCCTAAATTTTTTAATTCTTCAGTAACTAATTCTTGTTCTTTATCTATTATTGCTTGATCTATAGAACTTGACTCTAAAGCTAGTGGATTTGATGCAGCTATATGCATAGATAATTGTTTACTAAATGTTTTAACATTCTCTGAGTCATCTTTAGTATCTAATGAAACCATAACAGCTAATTTTGCAACGTTGTCTTTTACTACTGTATGAAGATAGTGGTTATTTATACCATCAAAATTTTGAATAGTTTTAGCCTTTCCAATTGTGATTTTTTCACCAATTTTCGCAATCAAAGCAACTAAATTATCATCAACCGTTTGGCCATTTTTCATTATTGCTGCTTTTAATATTTCAATGTTTGAATTATTTTCGTTATTTAATTCACTTAGCTCCTTTACAAAAGAAATAAAATCTTCATTTTTAGCAACAAAATCTGTTTCACAATTTACTTCGATTACAGAAGTTTTTGTATCATCTCCACTTACTACAACAACTCCCTCTTTCGCATCTCTAGACATCTTTTTTGAAGCTTTTGAAATTCCCTTAATTCTTAAAATTTCAATTGCCTTTTCTAAGTCTCCCTTTGTCTCTTTAATTGCCAAGTTACAATCTTTGAAACCAGCTCCAGTAGCTTCTCTAAGTTTTTTAACTTTTTCTATGTCACTCATTAATTTAATTTCCCCTTATCTTCTTTTGAAAATTTTTTTTCTAATTTTTCTCTGTCCAATTCCTGCAAAGTTTTTGCTTTAGCTTTACCTGTATCTTCATCATTTTTTGTATCAACTTTTGGTGTTGAACTTTTAGCACTATTAATTGTTTCTTTTATTAAATTGCAATAAAGATCAATAGCTCTTCTTGCATCATCGTTACCTGGAATAGGAAAATCAATATTATCTGGATTGGAATTGCTATCTAAAATTGCAATAATTGGTATTCCTAATTTTGAAGACTCTGCTATCGCTAAAGATTCATAATTTGTATCAATAACAAATACTAAGTCGGGAATTTTTTTCATTTCTGCAATTCCACCTAAAGATCTTTGAAGCTTGTCCTTTTGAACACTCATTTTTAAAAGTTCTTTTTTTGTAAAACCTCTATTTTCCGCTGCTAAATCAATTTCTAACTTTTTAAGTTTTTTAATTGAATTGGAAATTGTTCCCCAGTTAGTAAGCATGCCGCCTAGCCATCTATAATTTACAAAATATTGATCAGTCTCTTTAGCTACTTCTGCTATAGCTTCTGATGCCTGTTTTTTTGTTGATACAAATAATATTTTTCCATTATTTGATACGGTGTTGTAAACTTTCTCTAAGGCTACTTTGGTTAATTCAAGTGTTTGTGTTAGATCAATAATATGTATTGAATCTCTTTTTCCAAAAATATATTTTTTCATTTTTGGATTCCATCTTAATGTTTTATGTCCAAGATGAACGCCTGCTTCTAATAATTGTTGTATTGTAATGTTAGGTATTTTCATATTTATTCCCGGTTAAGCCACCACAGTAATTTCCAATTAAGGACCGGAGGTATAAAACCAAATACTGTGTGCGTATTAATTTAATTTATGGAGTATTTACAAATATTTACAATATTTAACAAGTGATTATTTAGTAAATTATTGCTTGAATATCTTTATTTCTCAATAAATTTAAAGATTTTCTGTCCAATTTACGCGCATTTTTTAATTTAAACTTAAGCGTATTATCTCCATCAACTAAGTTGATATTTATGATTGTTTTGCCCTCATCTTTCAAAATTGCAGAAATTTCCTCAATTTGTTTTTCAGATTTAATATCAAATAAAACCTCATTTATAGGGCTTTTAAATAATTCTTTAAGTGAGGCAATTTTTCGAACATTAATTCTAGTTAGTCGATTTTCATCATTAGAAATATTTTTAAATAACGTTAAAATAAGAGAGCTACCCTCTTTCAAAATTTCTCTATTTAAATCCAAAACATCTGAGAAAATAAAAAGTTCAAATACGCTTGATAAATCAGTTAATTTTAATACAGCATAAGAATTTCCTTTTGCAGTTTTTCTTTCTTGAACCTTTAATAAGGTTGCAGCTATGTTTGAATCTTTTAATTCTTCTTTTGAAACAAAACTTGAATAATCTATTATTTTATAGTCATTAAAAATTTCTGTAAATTGATTTAAAGGATGATCCGAAATAAAGAAACCTACGGCTTCAAATTCTTTTGACAATCTTTCTTCAAATTTCCAATCTTCAACTTTAATTATAATATCATCCTGGGTACTTTCATCTTCTGAAAATAAATCAATCTGATTAGCAGATTTATTATCAAATATATTTTTATTTTTAGCTATCATTGCTGGTATAGAGTTATACAAAGCTTGTCTATTTGCATTTAATTTATCAAAAGCACCTGCTTTAACTAAGCCTTCTAATTGAAGTTTATTTATATCTTTTGGATTTACTCTATTTATGAAATCATTAATTGATTCAAAATTTCCATTTAAAATTCTTTCCTCCACAATATTTGATATTGCTTCAAAACCTACAGCTTTAATACCACCTAAAGCGTAATAAAATTTATCATCGATTGTTCTAAAATCAGCAAAACATTCATTTATATCAGGACGAACAACTTCGATATTTAATCTTTTTAATTCTTCATAAAACTCACTCAATTTATTTTGATTAGATAAATCCATAGTCATTGAAGCAGCAATGAACTCTTTTGGATAATATGTTTTTAAAAATGCAGTTTGGTAAGAAATAATTGCATACGCAGCTGCATGACTTTTATTAAATCCATACTCTGCAAAAGGTTCTATTTTTAAAAAAATGCCAGCAGCAATATCTCTTGCTATTCCATTTTTAACAGCACCAGCAATAAATCCCAGTTTCTGTTTTTCAAGTTCTGCTCTTTTCTTTTTACCCATTGCTCTTCTCAAAAGATCAGCTTGTCCTGCTGTAAATCCGGACAATTTTTGTGCAATCTGCATTACTTGTTCTTGATAAATAATTACACCATAAGTTGGTTTTAGAATATCTTCTAGAAGTGGGTGCAAATAATCTGGTTTTTGCTTTCCATGTTTACAGTCATTGTATGTTGGAATATTGCTCATTGGTCCCGGTCTGTATAAAGCAACTAATGCAATAATATCTTCAATATGATTTGGTTTCATTTGGGTTAAAGCTTCTCTCATACCTGCACTTTCAATTTGGAATAAGCCAACCGTTTTACCTGTTGACATTAGATCAAATACTTTTTGATCTTCATAATCAATTTTTTCTATATCAAAATCTTTAATTTTTTTTCTTACAAGTTTTTGTGTATTGTTAATTACAGTAAGGGTTTTTAAGCCCAAAAAATCGAATTTTACTAAACCTGCATTTTCTGCAGAGTACATATCAAATTGTGTGGATGGTAATAATAGATCTGCAGAAACATCTTTATACAAAGGAACAACTTCAGTAAGTTTTTTATCTGCTATTACTACTCCAGCGGCGTGAGTAGCAACGTTTCTGTTAAGTCCTTCTAATTTTAAAGATAAATCAGTAAGTTTCTTTACTCTTGGATCATCATTAATAAGTTTTTGTAATCGTGGTTCTCCAGCAATGCACTGAGTTAAATTTTGTGGTCTAGATGGATCAAAAGGTATCATTTTTGATATGCTATCAACAAATCCATAAGCTAAACCCAAAACTCGACCAACGTCTCTAATTACCATTCGGGCTTTTAATTTACCAAATGTTATAATATGAGCTACGCTATCTTTGTATTTTGTTGTTAGATATTCAAAAACTTGATCTCTTTTATCCTCACAAAAGTCTATATCAAAATCCGGCATTGAAATTCTATCTGGATTTAAAAATCTTTCAAAAATAAGATTAAATTTAATTGGATCAACATCTGTAATAGATAAACACCAAGCTACTAATGAACCTGCGCCTGAACCTCTTCCAGGACCTACAGGAATATCATTATTTTTAGCCCATTTTATGTAGTCAGCAACTATGAGAAAATAACTAGAATATTTCATTTCTATAATAATAGAAAGTTCATGACTCAGCCTGTTCTTATATTCTTTATAAGAATTGTTATTTTCTAAATCATCATCGCTTAAATTAAAAATTTTATTGAATTTATCTTTTAATCCTTCTATTGAATCTTTTTTTAAAATTTCATCTGCGCTTACTTCTTTAACACTACTAATATTAGGTAAAATAGGGTTAGAAAATAGTGGCCTATAACTACATCTTAATGGAAAATTATAATTGTTTTCTAAAGCTTCAGGTAGGTCAGCAAATAATTCAGACATCTCTGAATTAGTTTTTAAATAATGTTGGTCGGTTAATTTTAGCCTATTTTTTTCATTTACATACGTTTTGTTACGTATACAAATTAAGGCATCATGGGCTTCATGCATTTCTTTATCTAAATAAAAAACTTCATTAGTTGCAATAATAGGTATTTCTAAATCTAAAGATTTTTTTAAATTAAATTTTTCAAATCCAATTTCATTTTGATCATTATGTCTTTGAATCTCCAAGTAAAATCTGTCATTAAAGGTATTTTTAATTTTATTATAAAGCTCATCAATTTCACTAAACTTTCCTTTGTCAAATAATTTACCAAATAAACCAAAAACAGTTCCTGAAAATACAGCTACACCTTTAGAATTGCTTAATAATGTTTCAAAATCTACATGTGGATCTGACAATTCATCGTTTTCCAAATACGATAAAGATGAAAGTTTTATTATATTTTTATATCCAGCCTCATTTAAAGCAAACAAAGGGATTAAACCTGTTGTTTCTCCAATTTTAAAATTAATTTGTGTTCCAATTATTGGTTGAGTTCCAGATTTTGAAATCTTTTCAGCAAATTCAAGTGCACCACATAAATTTAAAGTGTCACACAAACCAAGCGATTTTATTTTATTTTTCTTAGAATATTCTTGTAAATCATCAATTCTAGCTGCTCCTTCGCAAATAGAATATTGAGTATGAATTTTGAGATGATTAAAATTTTGAGGATGAGACTCAGACATTGGATGATTTTATACTACCATCAATCATCTCCAATAGGCAATCTGCCTTATTAGCAAAGAATCTATTATGAGTTGCAAATATAATAAGTCTATCAGACCTTTTTTGTTTATATAAAAGTTCAAAAACATCTTTTGCTGTTTCCATATCCAAACTTCCAGTTGGCTCATCTGCTAAAATAATTTCAGGATCATTTACAATTGCTCTTGCTATAGCAACTCTTTGAGCCTCACCACCTGATAGTTGAGATGGAAAGTGATCTGCCCTCTTAGAAAGACCAATTTTTTTGAGTAATTTTTCTGCATTAAATATTGCTAATTCTTTATTGTCATTAATTGCAAGTGAGGCCAAATATATATTTTCTAAAGCAGTAAAATCTGGGAGAAGATTATTATGTTGATAAACAATTCCTATTTTTTTGGATCTATAAACATCATTTTTTTCAGATTCATTGAAATTTACAGGAATTTTATCAAAATGCATTGATCCAGATGATGGTCTATCGATCAATGAAATTAAATTTAATAGAGTTGATTTACCTGACCCAGATGGCCCCATTATAGAATAGCTTTTACCTTTATCAAATTTTTGAGAAAGATTTTTTAATACTTTAACTGTTTTTTCAGTTTTAAAAGTTTTAAATATTTTTTTTAATTCAAGAAAATTATTCATATTTTAGTGATTTAATTGGGTCCAGTTTCGCTGCTTTAAAGGCAGGAAATATTGAAACTATTATTGTTATAATTATTGAACAAATTGATATTAAAAAAATTGATGTTGGATCTATTTCTGAAGGCATCTTGCTTAAAAAATAAATCTCTTCTGGAAATAAACTTATATTAAATGTTGAGCTAAGAAATTGTCTAAAATTCTCTATATAAAGAGAAAATGTTACACCTAAAAAAATTCCAAAAATAGTAGCTGATGTACCTATTATTACACCTACTAAAAAAAATATTTTTACAATTGATTTATTTAACACACCAATTGACTTTAAAATTGCGATATCTCTTGTTTTGTTTTTAACTAAAATTGTTAACCCAGAAATTATATTAAAGGCTGCCACAATAATTATTAAAGATAAGATAATAAACATTACATTTCTTTCTACTTTTAAGGCAGAAAATAATGAACTATTCATATCAGCCCAACTAACAACAAATTCTTCATCAAAAATTTCTTGAACAATTAATTTTTGCTGCTCAATTTTATTTGGGTTTTTTAAATAAATTTCTAAATTTCTATCCTCTGACTTGTAGTCAAAAAAATCCTCAAGAGTACTTAAGTTAATAAATGCGATATTATTATCAAACTCAGCCAAACCACTATTGTAAATTGATGCTACCAAAAAGGTTTTTTGTTTTGGCATACTACCAATAATTGTTTCTACCCCTGATGGTGAAAGTAAAGTTAATTCATCACCTATTTTTAGATCTAAAGAAAAACTTAATTCATTGCCTATAGAAATATAGTTTCTATTTAATTGATTTTTATTGCCTTTAAAATTTTCATTTTTGACAATTTCTAAACTTGGAAAGTCATTTGTTTTATATCCACGTAATACTATACCTTTTGATGTGTCGTTTTTTAGTATTATAGCTTCACCAGAGTTGCTTAAAATAATATTTTCTGAAATTAATTTTAAATTTTTTTTATTTATTTTTTTTTCATCAATTGGATTTCCATAAGTTTTTACAGTTATGTGTGAATTAAAGCCGACTATTTTATTAATCAGTTCTGTCCTAAATCCATTCATAACTGACATCACAATAATAAGAACCGCAACTCCAAGACTTATTCCTATAAAAGAAAAAATAGATATAACATTCAAAAAGCCATCTTTTTTTCTAGCTTTTAAAAATCTAAAAGTAATTTCTTTTTCTAAAGTAGAAATCAAATTGAATTTTTTTGTTTAGTTATAATTTCTATAATTTTACTTAATGATAAATTTTGAGTTTCACCACCAGTTTCCTTGAACTCTAATAAATCACCCTCACTTTTCTTACCAATGATAATTTGATATGGGGCACCAATTAAATTCATTTTTTTAATTTTTGATGAGAAATTCTCATCTGTGTCATCAATGATTGCATCAATATTATTTTTGATTAATTCTATATTGATATTATTTGCTTTATCTAAAGCTGAGGTGTCATTTTTATTTATCATAGGTATTAAAGCGATATCATAAGGAGCAACAGACAATGGCCATTTCATGATTTCATTTTTATCATCATATTTAGCCTCAATTATAGCCCCTACTAACCTTGATACACCAATTCCATAAGAACCCATTTTTACAAAATCTTTTTTTCCTCCTGGTAAATCAACAGATGCTCCCATTGGTTTTGAATACTTGTCACCAAAATAAAATATATGACCTACTTCGATACCTTTTGTAATCAATTGATTTTCCTTAGAAACAATTTTTTCAAACTCTTCTTTATTAAACTTTTCATCAGTTACAGCATAAAACTGTTCATATTTTTTTCTCATGCTCTCTAATGATGCTTTTTCTAGTTGAGTATCAGCACTATCAAGATCAAATATTCTTTTATCAGTGAAAATTTTACTTTCACCTGTATCTGCAAGAATAATAAATTCATGAGATAAATTTCCACCAATTGGTCCTGTATCAGCAGCCATAGGTATTGCCGTTAAAGATAATCTTTTAAATGTTCTTAAATATGAAAGAAAAAATTTATTATAAGAATAAAATGCTTCTTCATCAGATACATCAAATGAATAAGCATCTTTCATATAAAACTCTCTACCACGCATAATTCCAAATCTAGGTCTAATTTCATCTCTAAACTTCCATTGTATGTGGTACAAAAGTTGTGGAAGTGATTTATAAGATTTTATAGAAGATCTAAAAATTTCAGTAACTTGCTCTTCATTAGTTGGTCCATATAACATTTCTCTATTTTGGCGATCAGTTATTCTTAACATCTCCTCACCATAATCTTCATAACGGCCACTTTCTTTCCAAATTTCACTGGATTGAATTGTTGGCATTAATATTTCTTGAGCTCCAATTTTGTTTTGCTCTTGTCTAACAATATCTTCTATTTTTTTCATTACCTTAAAACCTAAAGGCAACCATGAATAAATTCCTGCTGACGCTTGCTTAATCATACCCACCCTCAACATTAATTGATGAGATTTAATTTTTGCTTCTGATGGATTGTTTTTTAATATTGGTATAAATGAATTTGATAAAAGCATCTTAATTAATCATATTTCTTAAATTTAAATATTCAAATTTAATTAATAAGTAAATTACGATGAAAATAACAGTAGTAATTCCTGTACAATAAAGGAATTTTTTCAACATTTTTGGATTTTCAGGTGATCCAGGATCCTCACCATCAATTTTTACAGTCTTCGTTCGATTCACATCAACAGGTAAAATAGCAAAGAAAACTATCCACCATATAATTACATAGATAATAGCTAACCCAGTTATACTCATTAAATTCTAACTAAGTTTATATTTGTAAAAGGTTTTTTTCCTGTTCTATCTTTAGAAAATTTTCTACAAGCAATTTTTAATGCATCAATAAGATTGTGTTCTTGTTGTTTGCTTCCAACTTTAAAAGTTCTAGATGTTTTCTCTATTTCTTCTTCTAGTCCATACACAAATTCATCTCGATCATCTATTGGTAAACCTCGAAATGAGAGTATTGGGTTATTATGTATATTTCCTTTAGGTGTTATCATTATTGTTACTTCAAGATATCCATTTGCACTAAGATTTTTTCTATCTTTTATAGATTGTGAATCTGGATCGACACTGACACTACCATCCAAATAGAGTCTGCCATTTGGGGCTTTGTCGTATACCTCTGGTTTTTCACCAGGATATAACTTAACAATATCACCATTTTCTACTTGAACTGGATGTGGTACTTGCATTTCTTTTGCAAAATTAATGTGTTCTATCATGTGTCTATGTTCACCATGCACAGGGATTACACACCTAGGTTTTACCCATTGATACATCTCTTTAAGATCTTCTCTATTTGGATGTCCTGAAACATGAACAAATTCAGTTTCTTCAGATATTACTTCTATTCCTTCCTTAACAAGTTGATTATGAAGTTTATAAAGTTTTTTTTCATTACCAGGAATAATTTTTGAAGAAAAAATTACAGCGTCACCTTTTTCAATAAAAACATCTGGATGAACATAGCTAGAAATTCTCATCATTGCTCCCATTGGTTCACCTTGACTTCCAGTACATAAGTATACAATTTTTTCTCTTGGAAAAATTTTAGCTTCTCTTGGATCAATTGGTTCAATACTATTTTTTAAATATCCACATTGACGTGCAGCTTTATAAATACGATGCATTGATCTTCCAACTAATGAGATTTGTCTTCCAGTTTGCTCTGCACAATAGAAGGCTGTCTCCATTCTAGCTACGTTTGAAGCAAAAGATGTTATAATAATTCTTTTTTTCAATCGAGACATAACGTTCAACATATTTTTTCTTACATCTAATTCTGAACCTGATCTACCAGCGCTAAAAACATTTGTGGAGTCGCAAATCATTGCGAGTACACCCTCATCACCAATTTCCTTTAATCTTTTTTCATTTATATTGTCTCCAATCAATGGATTTGGATCTACTTTCCAATCTCCGGTATGCAAAATAACTCCAGCAGAGGTTTTTATTCTAAGTCCATTAGGTTCTAATATAGAATGCGTTAGAGTTATGTATTCAATTTCAAATGGATCCAAAGAAATCTTTCCATTTAACTCAACAATCTGTAAATCTTTGGTTATATCAATTTGTTTTTCTTTAAATTTTTCTCTGATTAATAAAGCTGTGAAAGGAGTTGCAAAAATTTTACATTGTAATTTTGGCCATAGATGCGCAATGGCTCCAATATGATCTTCATGGGCATGAGTTAAAACTATTCCTAATAAATTATCTTTTCTTTCAACTATAAACCCTGGATCTGGATAAATTAAATCAACACCAGGAATAGTGTCATCTGCAAATGTTACCCCAATGTCAACCATAATCCATTTATGATCACTAGGCTGTCCATAACCGAACAAATTCATGTTCATACCTATTTCGCCTGATCCGCCTAAGGGACAAAATAATAGTTCATCTTTCATATTATTTAATTAATTTTGAAATTTTTATTAAGCCTTTAATTGTTATATCTTGGTTGTGACTTGCTTTCGTTTTTATTGAGTTTTTAAATAAATTTGAAAATCCACCAGTAATAATTACTTTAAAAGATTTTCCGGTCTCTTTCTTAATTAAATTAATAATATTGTCAATTAAACCTGCATAACCCCAAAAAAAGCCTGATCTAACGGCTGAGATTGTATTGTTACCTATAACTTTATTAATCTTTTTTAAATCTATTTTTGGTATCAAAGTTGCTTTATCAGACAAGGTATTAAGAGATAATTTAACTCCAGGAGCAATAATCCCTCCATAATAAGTATTTTTAATTAGTACATCAAATGTTGTTGCTGTACCAAAGTCTAAAATTATAAAATTATTTTTATTGTTCATTAAACTTATAGCATTAGTAATTCTATCTGAGCCTACCTGTTTATAATCTACTTTGATTTTTATAAGTGATTTTAAGTTTAATTTTTTAACTTCATAGCATTTTATTTTAACTTTTTTCGATAAAAATTGATCAATTATAGAAAATGTTTTTGGAACAACACTACAAAATAATATTTTTTCAATTTTATTTAATTGAATTTTATTTTTTTTAAATAAACTTTTAAGCTGCTTGTTACTTACAGATTTCGATAAAAAAGTAATTTTTTTTGAAATTTTTTTATTTTTAGAAACAATACATAATTTTGTTTCCGTATTACCAATATCACCAAGAATATACATTATTAAATTTTATATAGTTTAGATAAATTTTTTTCAAAAAGTTGTTTTAGTTTATTTTCTACAATTAATTTACTAATACTTTTTTTAGTTACCTCTTGCAAGTTTGTGGCAGGATAATTCCTTATAATTGGATTTTTTTTAATATTTATGCCTATACCAGTAATTAAAAATTTTTTATCTCTTACAAATATGATTTCTTGTAAAATGCCACTAATTTTTTTTTTATCAATTAATAAGTCGTTCGGTTTTTTAAATAAAATTTTTTTTCTTGTAAATAACGAGAGTAATTTTTTGACTAAAAGACAATTGACTTTTGTTATAGCATTAATCGATAGTTTCGTTTTATTTAGTTCATTAAAAAAAGAGACAAATAAATTTCCTTTTGATGATATCCATTTTCTTCCATACTGTCCTCTACCATTTACTTGTGTTTCAGCAACAACCATACCTAAGTTGTATTTAGTTTCTTTGACAATTCTTATTGCAGTATTATTTGTGCTTTTAACTTTTTTAAATTTAAATTTTTTTAATTTCATCAAATAATATTAATTCTTGAAACAACTTCTATTAACTGACTTGGGAATATGAAGTATAAAAGGATTAATATCGTTGAAACTGTAAGTGAAAATTTTAACCATAAACTATGGTCAGTATCGTATTTGTCTTTTTCTTTATCAAAGTATATGATTTTTATAATTCTTAAGTAATAGAATGCTGCAACTACAGTAGATAATAAACCTACTATAGCTAAGAAATACATTGATTGCTCTAACACTGCTATAAAAACATAAAATTTTGCAAAGAAACCAGCAAGGGGCGGGATACCTGCTAAAGAAAACAGTATTACAAGTAAACATAAAGATAATATCGGATGGTTTTTTGATAATCCCGAAAGATCACTAATATCCTCATAATATTGATCCTTTCTTCTTAACATTAATAGACAACAGAAAAGAGCTAAATTCATTACAACATATATTGAAATATAGATTATTGAACTTTGAATTCCTTCATTAGATGCAGTAGCTAATCCTGCTAAAGTATAACCAATATGACTAATAGAACTGTAGGCAATTAGTCTTTTAATATTAGTTTGTCCTATTGCTGCAACTGCTCCAAAAATCATTGAAGCAATTGATAAGAAAACAATTATCATTTGCCACTGATCAATTAAATTTAAAAAAGGAACGTACAAAAACCTTATAAATACAGTTAAAGCAGCTATTTTGGGTACCATTGTAAAAAATAATGTTACAGTTGTTGGAGATCCCTCATAAACATCAGGTGCCCACATATGAAACGGAACTGCAGAAATTTTAAAAGCTAAACCAACTAAGATAAACACTATTCCAAATGTTAAAAAATATTCATTAGAATTTAGTTGATTTGATATTATATCAAAATTAGTTGAACCAGAAAAACCATACACCAATGAGCATCCATACAACAATAATCCTGAGGATAATGCACTTAAAACAAAATATTTTAAACCAGCTTCGGATGATTTTAGTTGATCTCTATTATATGTGGCTAAAACATAAAGAGCTAATGATTGCAATTCTAAACCCATATAAAAAACAATTAAATCATTTGAACTGATCATTACCATCATGCCCAGAATAGAGCTCAAAATAAGAATAGGGTATTCGATATTGTATATTTTAAATGTTTTTAAATAACTTGAAGAAATAACTAAAACTAAAAAACCTCCAACCAATGTTATAATTTTCATTAGTGAAGACAAACTATCAATCACAACACTTTCATTAAATAAAGTTTCCCTGCTGACAGAGAAAGTTTCATTAATTGTTATTATCGCTGTAATTAAAATTGTGAATAAAGACAAAATAAATGTGATTTTAGAACTATCTTTTTTAAACACACCCAAAACAAGTAAAAACATTATTGAAAGTGAAATAAAAATTTCAGGTAATACTAAATTTAAATTTTCCATATTATTTACTTGCTATATTTGAGTTATGCATATTAATTAGATCGGTCACAGAAACTTCAATAGTGTTTATTAATGGATCTGGATAAAAACCAAAAAATAAGATTGGTGCAGCTAAGCAACTTAAAATAAAGTATTCAGATCTATTTAAATCTAAAATTTTTTTAAGATCTTCGTTTATTAATTTTCCAAATACTACTCTTTTATATAGCCACAACATGTATGCAGCTCCTAAAATCACCCCAATACTTGCTATAACTGCCACTAAAAAATTATCTTTAAAAGCTCCCATTAATATTAAAAACTCACCAATAAAACCACTAGTTCCAGGTAAACCTAGAGATGCCAAAGCAAATAACATAAATAGTATTGAATATTTTGGAATTACAGAAACTAGTCCGCCATAAGTACTTATCAATCTGGAATGCATTCTGTCATAAACTACACCAACAGTTAAAAATAATGCTGCCGACACTAATCCGTGACTAATCATTTGAATTATACTTCCTTCAATCCCTTGTTGTTGCAAAGTAAATATACCCAAAGTTACAAAACCCATATGCGCAACTGATGAATAAGCAATTAACTTTTTCATATCTTCCTGCATTAAAGCTATCAGTGATGTAAATATGATTGCTATAACGCTCAGAGTGTAAATTAATGGTGTAAATACTTCAGATGCAATCGGGAATAGACCTAAAGAAAACCTTATAAAACCATATCCAGCCATCTTTAATAATATGGCAGCTAACAAAACAGATCCAGCGGTAGGAGCCTCAACGTGAGCATCAGGTAACCATGTATGAACTGGCCACATAGGTGTTTTAACAGCAAAAGAACTAAAAAATGCTAACCACAATAGATTTTGATATTTAACATCAATACCAATTTCATATAGTTGAACTACGTCAGTTGTTCCTGTAATCCAATAAATTGAAATTATTGCAACCAACATTAAAACAGATCCCAATAGTGTATATAAAAAGAATTTGAATGCTGAATAAACTCTTCTTGCGCCTCCCCAAATACCAATAATTAAAAACATTGGGATCAATCCAGCTTCAAAAAATAAATAGAATACAACTAAATCAAGTGCACAGAAAACACCTATCATGAAACTTTCCATGATTAGAATTGCAATTAAAAAATCTCTTAATCTATTTTTGACTGAATTATTTACAGATATAATGCAAATGGGAGTTATAAATGTAGATAAAATAATAAATAAAATTGAAATACCATCTACTCCAACTTTATAATTAATAAATCCTTCAATCCATACTCTATCTTCTACAAATTGAAAACTAGATGTTGATTGGTCAAAAGAAATCCACAGATAAATCGAAATTAAAAAATTTACTACAGTTGTAAATAAAGCAACATATTTAGCAGTTAAATTATTTCCTTCTTTATCTTTAGTAAAAAATAAAAATAAAGCACCAACTATTGGCAATAATATTAAAGATGAAAGAATAGGGAAATTCATTATTTAACTATTAAAAAAGTTAGTAAAGCAGAGAAACCTAATAGCATTACAAATGCATATTGATAGATAAAACCACTTTGAAATTTAGTTGCTTTGATTGAACATTTTTTTATAAAAGAAGAAATTCCATCAGGACCAAAACCATCTATTATAGTTCCATCACAAAATTTCCATAAAAATAGACCTAGTTTTTTTGAGGATTTAATAAACAAAACATCATACAACTCATCAAAATACCATTTGTTAACTAAAAAATTATACAAAGGTTTGTTTATAGAAACTATTGAATTAGGAAGCTCTTTGTTTTTTACAAATAAGTAATAAGCAATTGGAATAGATACCAAAACTAAACAAGGTGTTAAAAGTAAAAACCATAAAGGTGGGTGCTCAGCACTCAAAGGCTCTAAGAACTTAATAGACTCTGCCCAGAATAAATTCTCACCATGACCAATAAATAGTCCTTTAAATAAAAAGCCAGCAAAAACAGCTCCTATTGAGAGAATAAATAATGGAACGAGCATAACCAATGGGGACTCATGTGTTTCCTCTATTTTGATCTCTTTGTTATTATACTCTCCATGGAAAGTTTTAAATATCAATCTCCATGAATAAATAGATGTTAAAAATGCTGTAATTATTCCAATTCCGGCTGCATAATAACCAGTAGTATTACCTTTTAAATACGCAAATTCTATAATTGCATCTTTAGAATAAAATCCTGATAAAAATGGAAAACCTGTTAAAGCAAGTGTTCCAATAATCATTAGAGCATATGTGTATGGTAACTTTTTCCATACACCACCCATATTGTTTATATTTTGCTCATCTTTAAATGCGTGGATTACTGAACCAGATCCTAAAAATAATAGAGCTTTGAAAAATGCATGAGTAAATAGATGAAACATAGCAACATTGTAAGCACCTACCCCAGCTGCAAAAAACATATAACCAAGTTGACTACATGTAGAATAAGCAATGATTTTTTTTATATCTGTTTGAACTAGAGCGACAGTTGCTGCAAAGAATGCAGTTGTCATTCCAACGATAGTTATAAAATTTAGTATCAATGGTGAATATTCATAGATTGGAGAACATCTTACAACTAAGAAAACACCAGCTGTTACCATCGTTGCTGCATGAATTAGTGCAGAAACTGGAGTTGGACCCTCCATCGCATCAGGTAGCCAAGTATGCAGTAATATCTGTGCAGATTTACCCATTGCTCCAATAAATAAAAGTAAAGAAATTAAATCTATTGCTTTAACTTCAAAACCTAAAAATGATAAATTTTTATCTATAACTGTTGGAATTTGTTGAAATACTTCTGAGTAATTAACAGTACCAAATAAATAAAATATTAAGAAAATTCCTAAAGCAAAACCAAAATCACCTACTCTATTTACAACAAATGCTTTTATTGCTGCAGCATTTGCACTTTCCTTTTTAAACCAAAAACCTATTAAGAAATAAGAACAAAGACCAACACCTTCCCAGCCAAAAAATAATTGAATAAAATTATCTGATGTTACAAGCATCAACATAGCAAAAGTAAATAATGATAAGTAAGCCATGAATCTTGGCTTATGAGGATCATGAGACATGTAACCAATTGAATAAATATGCACTAAAGCAGATACGGAAGTTACAACTACTAACATTACTGCTGATAATGGATCAATTAACATTGACCAATTTACATCAAGTGAACCCGAGCTTATCCATGTAGCTATGACAATATTTTCTTCATATTGATTTACGATTACTTGATAAAGGACATAAATTGATAAAAGTGCTGAAATTGAAACCAGAGCGCTTGTTGCTATTTCAGAATTTCTATCACCTATATATTTGCCAAAAAAACCGGATACAATTGAAGCAATAAGTGGAAGAAATATAATCGATAATTCCATGGTTATCCTTTTAACTTATCTATTTCTTCAACTCGTATTGTTCCAGAGTTTCTGAAATACACGACAATGATTGCTAATCCAATAGCTGCTTCAGCTGCTGCAACAGTAAGAATGAATAAAGTAAAGACTTGTCCTGCCAAATCTCCTAAATAAATAGAAAAAGCAACTAAATTGATATTTACAGCAAGTAATATCAATTCAATACTCATTAATATAACAATGATGTTCTTTCTGTTTAGAAAAATACCAATGATTCCAATTGAGAAAATCACAGCACCTAGAGTTAAATAATGTCCTAAACCTATCTCAGTCATCTATTTTAACTCCTTTATTACTTTGAACCTCTAGAACCTCAACACCTTCTGCTCTTTCTCTGGATATTTGCTTGATATAACTTTGTTTTTTAACACCTGATCTTTGTCTAAAAGTTAATACTATGGCCCCTACCATGGCAACTAAAAGGATCATTCCACTTATTTGAAACACGTGGATATAATCAGTATATAAAACTTGACCTAATGAATGGGTATTACTTACACTTTTACTAGCAAGTGAATTATTAATATCAAAAATTTCTGGTTTATATTTCCAACCACCAATTACAATTATTACTTCAACGAATATAAGCGTACTGATAATTAATCCTACTGGGATATGTTTAGAGCTTTGTTTGCCTGCAAACCATTGATTTTTTTGTTGGGCTACGTTCAACATCATAACAACAAATAAAAACAAAACCGCTACAGCTCCAACATAAACAATTAGCATTATCATTCCCAAAAATTCAGCACCAATCATAATAAAAAGACAAGAAATACTTATGAAATCAAGAATTAAGAAAAATACTGAGTGGACAGTATTTTTAGAAGCAGTAACCATTATAGCTGAAACAACAGCAATTAAAGAAAATGTATAAAAGAAAATAGCATGAGCAATCATTTTTATCTGTGAATATTGTCAGCTTTAATATTTGCGTCCAAAATATTCTCCCATCTATCTCCATTATCTAATAATTTTTCTTTTGTGTAATATAGTTCCTCTCTTGTTTCTGTTGAAAATTCGAAATTTGGACCTTGTACTATTGCATCTACTGGACAAGATTCTTCACATAATCCACAATAAATACATTTCATCATATCAATATCGTAACGTGTTGTTTTTCTACTTCCGTCTTCTCTCTCAGCAGACTCTATTGTTATTGCTTGTGCAGGGCATACTGCTTCACATAATTTACAAGCAATACATCTTTCTTCTCCATTTGGATATCTTCTCAAAGCATGTTCTCCTCTAAAACGAGGGCTTATTTTACCTTTCTCAAAAGGGTAATTAATTGTTTTTTTTGGTTTAAATAATTCTTTAATAGCAATAAATAAACCTCCGATGAAGTCAGTCATCAATATTGTTTTAAAAAATCTTGAAATATTCATAATTAGTTCACTGGTAAAAGATTAAAATAAAATAAATAACTTGCAGTAAGTACTACCCAAATTAAAGAAAGGGGAAGAAATACTTTCCAACCTAGTCTCATTAATTGATCATATCTGTATCTTGGTACTATCGCCTTAACTAAAGCAAAAAGGATGAATAAAAGAAGAATTTTTAAAATTAACCAAATTGCACCCGGCACTAATGTAAATGGATAAACATCAATTGGTGACATCCATCCACCTAAAAATAATATTGCTCCCATTGCACACATTAATAAAATATTTGCATACTCTCCTAACCAGAACATTGCATACATCATTCCTGAATATTCTGTTTGATATCCAGCAACCAGCTCTGCTTCTGCCTCTGGTAAATCAAAAGGTGGTCTGTTAGTTTCAGCTAAAGCAGAAATAAAGAAAATAACAAACATTGGAAATAATGGAATTACAAACCACATATTTTGTTGAGCAATAACAATGTCGTTTAAATTCAATGAACCAACACAAAGTAAGACATTTATTATTATTACCCCAATTGAAACTTCATAAGATACCATTTGCGCAGCAGAACGAATTGCTCCTAGAAAAGGATATTTGGAATTTGAGGCCCAACCGCCCATAATAATCCCGTATACGCCCAAAGAAGAAACCGCAAATAAATAAAGAATACCAACATTTATATCTGCTAATACTTGTGTTGCACTAAATGGAATTACTGCCCAAGCTATCAAGGCTAAAGTCATTGTTACAATAGGAGCTAATATAAATATCACTTTATTTGAACTTGATGGGATAATCACCTCTTTAAAAATGTATTTTAAAGCGTCTGCTAGTGACTGTAATAATCCAAAAGGGCCAACGACATTTGGACCTTGTCGCTTTTGAACAAAAGCCCAAACTCTTCTATCAAGCCAAACAATCATCGCTACAGAGACAAGAACTGGAACTAATAAAAATAATATTTTATATACTTCTTGAAAAACTATACTCAAGTATTCCATTTTATCCTTCTGTGCCTGTAGATTTAAATTTCAATTTTGAATTATCACATTCAAGCATTGTCTTCGAACATCTAGCAATGATATTTGAAAAATAATATGGCTTTAAATTCATAGTTAATTTCTCAGTTTGAAAATCTTTTACAAACTTTTTTTCATTTTCTTTACTTTGTTTTTCTTTTTGAAGATTTAAATAATTAAACATGCTACTTTCTAGCTCCTCTTTGTCATTAAACAACTTCCTATTGTTCATGTATTCAGAAATTTCATTAATTATTTGCCAATCCTCTTTAGCTTCTCCTGGTGGGTAAGATGCTTTATAAGCTTTCTGAACTTTTCCCTCTAAATTAGTATAATGTCCATCTTGTTCCGTATAGGCTGATCCTGGTAAAATAATATCTGCAATTTCCGCTCCTTTATCACCATGACTACCTTGATAAATTATAAACTCATCTTGTTTAATGAAATCTAAATTATCTTGCCCTACTAAATAAACAATATCAAATTTATGTGATTTTAAATCATTTAATAAATTATTTTCATTATTAATTAAACCAAGATCAAAATTTCCAACAGAGGCTGCATCACAAGAAAGAATATTTAAAGGATTCCAATCTTCAGTAAATTTTTTATTATGTTTTAAAAAATCAATTATTTTATTAAACAAAAATTCTGCTGTATTTAATCTTAGAAATGATTCTCCAAGGATTAACATTGGTTTTTTTGAGTCTATAATTTTTTTAGATAAATTGTGAGTTTCATCAAAAATATTTTTCAATGTTTGAGTTTGTCCGTCTAAACTATCGTAAGGATATGTAAGATCACCATTTTCATTTAAAGATACTATTTTAGTGTTATTATTTAGATAAGATTTTCTAATTCTTGCATTTAGAATCGTTGCCTCATATCTTGGATTAGTACCAATTAAAAATATTAAATCAGCTTCTTCAATTCCATTTATAGATGCATTAAAAATATAATTTTCTCTTTTAGAGGTATTTATATATCTATTATCAGCTCTTGACTCATAATTATTACTATCAAGAGTTCTATCAAAAAACTCTTTTAACATATAGCTTGTTTCCATGTTGGTTAAGTCTCCAACAAATCCACAAATTTTTTCTTTTGTTGTGTTTTCAAATTTAGATTTTATTATTTTATATACCTCTTCCCAGGAGGCTTTCTCAAATTTTTTGTTATATTTAATAAATGGACTATCTAATCTTTGATGAAGGAGTCCATCACATGCATACCTAGTTTTATCAGAAATCCACTCTTCATTTATATCTTCATTAATGATTGGTAAAACTCTCTTTACTTCCCAATCATAAGTATCAACCCTTATATTAGACCCAACTGCATCCATGACATCAATTGTCTCAGTTTTTTTTAATTCCCAGGGTCTTGCCTCAAATACATAAGGTTTAGAGGTTAAAGCTCCTACTGGACATAGATCAACTACATTAGCTGATAGTTCTGATTGCATAGATTGCTCTAGATATGTTGTAATTTGCATATCCTCACCTCTACCAATAGCTCCTAGCTCTGGTACACCTGCAACTTCAGTTGCAAATCTTACACATCTTGTGCAATGTATACATCTTGTCATCTGGGTTTTAATTAATGGTCCCATATTCTTTTCAGGAACCAATCTTTTGTTTTCTTTGAATCTTGACTTGTCTACACCGTAATACATTGATTGATCCTGTAAGTCACACTCACCCCCTTGATCACATACTGGACAGTCTAAAGGATGATTAGCTAACAAAAATTCCATCACTCCTTTTCGTGCTTTTTCAACGAATTCAGTGTTTGTTTTTATATTCATTCCTTCTGCTGCTGGCATTGCACAGGAAGCTATAGGTTTGGGTGATTTTTCCATTTCGACTAAACACATTCTACAATTACCAGCTATGGATAATTTTTCATGATAACAAAATCTAGGAATTTCTACTCCCGCCTTTTCACATGCTTGAAGCACCGTTAAACCCTCTTCTACTTCAACATCAATATCATTTACTTTTAATTTAAGCATTTTTTTTTTCCAATAAGTGTTGATCAACTAAATAAGGAATGTTGTTTTTTTTCTGAACAATAGGATCCAAATTATTTCTCTTCACTATTTCTTTTTTAAAATGTCTTAAAAGTCCTTGAACTGGCCATGAGGATCCCTCACCAAAAGCACAAATAGTATGTCCTGCAATTTGATTAGTAACATCACCTAACATATCAACTTCATCTTTTGTTGCATCACCTTTTGCCATTCTTTCAAGCATTCTCCACATCCAACCAGAACCCTCTCTACAAGGTGTACATTGACCACAACTTTCATGTTTATAAAATCTAGCAATTCTTGCCATACATTTAATTATGTCTTGATCTTTGTTGATGACAACAATACCAGCCGTGCCTAAACCACTTTTTTCAGCCATAAGTGAGTCAAAATCCATTGTTAATGTTTCACATTTTTCTTTGGGAATAAGAGGCATGGATGAGCCTCCTGGTATAACAGCTTGTAAATTATCCCATCCACCAGTAACACCTCCAGCATGAACTTCTATTAATTCTTTTAAAGGAATATTCATTTCTTCCTCCACGTTACATGGTGTATTAACATTTCCTGATATACAAAATATTTTTGTGCCTGTATTTTTTTCTCTTCCAAGAGATGCAAACCATTTGCCACCTTTTCTAAGAATTGTGGGAACTACAGATATAGTCTCTACATTGTTTATAATTGTTGGACATCCATAAAGGCCAATTAAAGCCGGGAATGGTGGTTTCAATCTAGGTTGCCCTTTTTTACCTTCTATGCTCTCTAATAATGCAGTTTCTTCTCCACAAATATATGCACCTGCGCCGTAGTGAATGTAAATATCTAAATCCCATCCAGTTCCAGCAGCATTTTTACCAATTAAATTTTTTTCATAAGCTTCATCAATAGCTGATTGAAATTTTTGACCCTCTATAAAATATTCACCTCTGATATAGATATAACAGACATGAGCTTGAACTGCGTAAGATGCTATTAAACAACCTTCAATCAATTTATGGGGTTCAAATCTTAAAATATCTCTATCTTTACAAGTGCCTGGTTCAGACTCGTCCGCATTAATAACTAAGTAATGAGGCCTAGATCCGACTTCTTTGGGAGCAAAAGACCATTTTAAACCTGTAGGAAATCCGGCACCTCCTCTTCCTCTTAGTTGTGAATCTTTTACCTCATTTATTATCCAATCTCTTCCTTTTGCTAACAATTCTGATGTATTTACCCAGTCACCTCTTTTCTGAGCAGATTTAACATCCGAACCCATATCATTATACAAATTTTTAAAAATTCTATCCTGGTCTTTAAGCATTTTTTACATCCATAAGTGTTTTTCTATTATTTTCAGGTTCAGTATTTAATCGTCCTCTATATGATCCTGGTTTTGGGTCCTCACCTTTCAAAATTTTATCAAGTATTTCTATTGTCTTTTCTTTATCTAAATCTTCATAATAATCATCATTAATTTGCATCATGGGTGCATTAACACATGCTCCTAAACATTCTACTTCCATCCAAGAACAATTTTTATCATTTAATAATTCATTTTCTTTATTTGAGATTTTTTCCTTACAAGCTTCGACTATTTTATTTGCTCCTCTAATCATGCAAGGAGTAGTAGTGCAAACCTGAACAAAATACTTTCCTACTGGTGATAAATTGTACATGGTGTAAAAAGTTGCTACCTCATAAACTTTTATGTAAGGCATGTCTAAAAACTTTGCGATATATTTCATAGCAGCCAATGGTATCCAGTTATCATTCTGTTTTTGAGCAATATATAGTAAAGCCATCACTGCGCTTTGCTGTTTGCCTTCAGGATATTTTAAAACTATTTTATTAGCTTCTTCCATAGAGGAAGAACTAAACTCAAAAGTTTCAGGTTGATCTTTTGCAGGTCTTCTTAAACTCATCTGTCTACCTCACCGAAAACTATATCTAATGAGCCCAATACTGCTGGTACATCAGCTAACATATGTCCTTTAATTAAATAGTCCATTGATTGAAGATGTGAAAATCCAGGAGCTCTAATTTTACATTTGTAAGGTTTATTTGATCCGTCTGAAATCAAATAAACACCAAATTCTCCTTTTGGAGCCTCTACTGCTGTATAGATTTCATCTTTAGGAACTCTATAACCCTCTGTAAAAAGTTTAAAATGATGAATAAGTGCTTCCATTGATTGTTTAATCTCTTTTTTGGATGGTGGGCTTATCTTGCCATCTAAAGATTTTATTGGACCTTTTTCCATTTTAGAAAGGCACTGCTTAATTATCGATACACTCTCTTTCATTTCTTCTATTCTGCATAAATAACGGTCATAACAGTCTCCATTTTTTCCAACTGGTATTTTAAAATCTAATTGTTTATAGCAATCATATGGTTGAGATTTTCTCAAATCCCATGGAACTCCAGAACCTCTGATCATTACGCCTGAAAAAGAGTAATCTAGAGCATCCTGTTTGGTAACAACTCCTATATCTACATTTCTTTGTTTAAAAATTCTGTTATCTGTTAATAAACTTTCTAAATCATTAATTATTTTTGGAAATGTCTCACAAAATTCACCTATATCTTCTTCCAAACCTTGGGGTAAATCTTGATGTACACCACCTGCTCTAAAATAATTTGCATGAAGTCTTGAACCAGAAACTCTCTCATAAAAACCCATTAATTTTTCTCTTTCCTCAAAACCCCATAGAGTTGGAGTTAGAGCACCAACATCCATAGCTTGTGTAGTCACGTTTAATATATGGCTTAAAATTCTTCCTATCTCACAAAATATTACTCTTATATATTGAGCTCTGATTGGGACATCTATTTTAAGTATTTTTTCAGTTGCTAAAGCAAAGGCATGTTCTTGGTTCATTGGAGCAACATAATCAAGACGATCAAAGTAAGGAACAGCTTGCATATAAGTTTTGTTTTCAATTAGTTTTTCTGTGCCTCTGTGTAATAATCCAATGTGTGGATCTGCTTTTTCAACAATTTCTCCATCTAATTCTAAAATTAATCTTAACACACCGTGAGCAGCAGGGTGCTGAGGGCCAAAGTTTAAATTAAGGTTTTTAATTTTTTTTGTCATTATTATCCAATTCTTCTTTAATATATTTAGTGCCTTCCCATGGGCTTTCGTAATCGAAGTTTCTGAAGTTTTGTTCAAGTTTGACTGGCTCGCTTACTACTTTTTTTTGATCTTCACTGTATCTAACCTCTGTATGTCCTGTTAAAGGAAAATCTTTTCTTAGAGGATGACCCTCAAAACCATAATCAGTTAGTATTCTTCTTAAATCTGGGTGATCTTTAAAAGAAACACCGTACATATCAAAGACTTCTCTTTCCATCCAGTTAGCTCCTGGAAAAATACTAGTTATGGATGGTATGATTTCATTTTCTGCAATTGTATATTTTAAAATTAATCTTTGATTAAATTCATGGCTTAAAAATAAATATACTACTTCAAATCTTTGATGATTTTCTGGATAATCAGTAACTGTGATATCAATAAGTTGTCTAAATTTAGTGTCATTGTTTGTTTTTAAAAACAAAACCACATCAATAAGATCATCTTTGTCTGTTTCAAGATAAATCTGATTATGTTTAATCTCAGTTCTATTAATTTTAGTTGTCAATTCCGAGTTAATTTTTTTTTCTAGATCAATTAAATTTTTCATAACTATCTGGTTATAGAACCCTTGTTTCTAATTTTTTTTTGAAGTTGTAAAATTCCATAAAGCAATGCTTCTGCAGATGGAGGACATCCAGGCACAAAAACGTCAACTGGAACTATTCTATCGCACCCTCTAACTACAGAATAAGAATAATGATAATACCCTCCACCATTTGCACAACTTCCCATTGAGATTACATATCTTGGTTCTGGCATTTGGTCGTAAACTTTTCTTAAAGCAGGTGCCATTTTGTTAGTCAAAGTACCTGCTACAATCATTACATCTGATTGTCGTGGGGAAGCTCTTGGTGCAGCACCAAATCTTTCAAGATCATATCTTGGCATCGATGTTTGCATCATTTCAACAGCACAACATGCTAATCCAAATGTCATCCAATGAAGTGATCCTGCTCTTGACCAATTTATTAAATTATCTAGAGAAGTTGTAATAAACCCATTTTTACTAAAATCGTCTGCAAGTTGTTTAAATTCTTCAGGAACCTGATCTATTTTATTTTGCATTGTAATTAAATTTTATTCCCAGTCTAAAGCACCTTTTTTCCACTCATAAATAAAACCAATTGTTAATATGAAGAGGAAAATCATCATTGATGAAAAACCCAATAAACCGATATTTCCAAGAGAAATTGCCCATGGAAAAAGAAAAGCAATTTCTAAATCAAAAATAATAAATAATATTGCTACCAAATAAAATCTTACATCAAACTCCATCCTTGAATCTTCAAATGGTTCAAATCCACATTCGTAGGCAGAAAGCTTTTCAGGATCTGGTCTTTTTGGTGAAACAATAAAATTAACTAACACAAAAGCACAACTTAGTCCTAATGCTAGAATCAAAAAAATTATAATAGGTAAGTAGTTTTGTAAAAAATCAGATAACATTGAGGTCTATATAGCACTTTTTTTTTGTTCTTGAAGCGCTCATACGTCACATTTTATTGAAAAAAAAAACCAACAATTTCAATAACTTATATTGGATAACCTAAAAAAGCTAACAATTTCAATGTATTAGACAATTAGTTGTGATTTTGTAAAAAGTGGCGGGAGTGAAGGGACTCGAACCCTCGACCTATCGCGTGACAGGCGATCGCTCTAACCAACTGAGCTACACCCCCACTTTTGATTCTTGGTGGGCAGTATAGGACTCGAACCTATGACCCCCTCGGTGTAAACGAGATGCTCTACCAACTGAGCTAACCGCCCATAACCAAAAAGTAACGTGATTTATATCTTTTAGATCAATAACGTCAAGATTTATTAATTACAATAAAATAGGGTAAAAATTAAAATCCACCCCTCCAATTTGTCTTATTTTCAAAACTATCTTTCTCCTGTTTTGAAATAGGTCTAAATAAATAAATTACTAAAAATATAATTACTAAAAAAATTGCAAATAGTTCCATTTTATATATTTTGTTTATTACTGAATACTAGCTTGAGATTTGTCATCTTTTTTCGATATATCAACCTCAACATATTCAGTTGGTTTTAATTCCTTTGTTAAAGCTATCTTAATTACCTGGTCAGCGTGTTCAACAGGAGTAATTTTAATATCATCCAGTATTTTTTTTGGCATATCCACAAGATCTTTTTCATTTTCTTTTGGAATTAAGACTTCTTTAATCCCTGCTCTATGTGCTGCTAACAATTTTTCTTTTAATCCACCAATTTGTAAGACCTGACCCGTCAAAGTGACTTCTCCTGTCATAGCTAAGTCTTTTCTAACTGGAATGTTTGTAATAGAAGACACAATAGACGTAACCATTCCCACTCCAGCAGATGGACCATCTTTAGGTGTAGCACCTTCAGGAACGTGTATATGAAAATCTTTCTTTTCAAATACAGGGGGAATAATTCCATATTCTAAACATTTAGATCTCACAAATGATTTTGCAGCTTTTACAGACTCTTGCATCACATCTCCAAGCTTACCTGTAATTTGCATTCTACCTTTACCGGGCATTGTGACTGTTTCAATTTTAAGAATCTCTCCGCCATACTCTGTCCAAGCTAGACCAACAACAATACCTACTTTATTATCAGCTTCAAGTTCTCCAAAATTAAATTTTGCAACACCAAGAAAATCAGACAAATTTTTCTTATTAACACTGACTTCCTTTTCTTCTCCAGCAACAATTTTCTTAACAACTTTTCGAGCTATTTTAGAAATTTCTCTTTCTAAATTTCTTACACCAGACTCTTTAGTGTAGCCTCTTATTACTTCTTTAATTATGTCATCACTTAAATTCATTTCTTTCTCTTTAACACCATTGTCTTTAATCTGTTTAGGCAGTAAATATTTATTAGCAATATTAATTTTTTCATCCTCCGTATAACCCGCAAGTCTAATAACTTCCATTCTGTCTAATAAGGGTGGTAGTATATTTAATGTATTTGCAGTTGTAACAAACATTACATCTGAGAGATCATAATCTACTTCTAAATAATGATCATTAAAAGTCGTGTTTTGTTCAGGGTCTAATGCCTCCAATAAAGCAGAGGAAGGATCTCCTCTATAATCATTTCCTATTTTATCAATCTCATCCAATAAAATTAAAGGGTTCTTTGTTCCAGCTTTTTTCATCATTTGAATAATTTTACCAGGAAGCGAACCAATATAGGTTCTTCTGTGTCCTCTAATTTCAGCCTCATCCCTCATGCCTCCAACCGACATTCTTACAAATTCTCTATTTGTAGCTTTAGCTATCGACTTTCCTAATGAAGTTTTACCTACACCTGGAGGTCCAACTAAACATAAAATTGGCCCTTTAATCTTTTCCATTCTTTTTTGAACTGCAAGAAATTCTACTATTCGTTCTTTAATTTTTTCTAAACCAAAGTGGTCTTTGTCTAAAGTATTTTGTGCCTTTGCCAAATCAATATCAACTTCACTTTTTTTGTGCCACGGAAGTTCTATCATCCAATCTAAATAATTTCTTACTACAGTAGCCTCAGCTGACATAGGGCTCATATTTTTTAATTTTTTTAATTCCTGAAGACATTTTTTTTCTACATCTTTTGGCATCTTTGCTTTTGTTATCGCTTTGTTGAGACTCGTTGTTTCATCTTTACCGTCTTCAATTTCACCAAGTTCTTTTTGAATAGCTTTTAACTGCTCATTAAGATAATACTCCCTTTGAGTTTTTTCCATTTGAGTTTTTACTCTCCCTCTTATCCTTTTTTCTACACCAATAATACTTGTCTCATTCTCCATTATTTTAATAATTGCGTTTAGTCTTTTCTTAACGTCAACAGTTTCAAATATTTGTTGTTTTTCAGAAATAGTAGCTGTTATATGAGATGCAATATTATCAGCTATTTGAGAAGGGTCTTTTAATTGCTTTATTGTATTAATAGTTTCGCTTGAGATTTTTTTATTTATTGAGGTTAGTTTTTCTAATCTTCTTAGAGCCGTAGCAGCTAGTGGAAATAAATCTTCATCTTTTGTTAAAACATCATTGTAGTAAGAATAGTCACAAGTAATAAATTTTTCATTATCCTTAAAGTCTAAGATTTTTACTCTTTTTATACCTTCTACTAAAACTTTTACTGTACCATCTGGTAATTTTAATAATTGCAAAATACTTCCTTCACATCCATACATAAACACATCTGTTTTCTTTGGGTCATCAATTTCTGAATTTTTTTGAGTAACTAAAATAATTTTTTTATCTTTTTTCATTACCTCATTAAGTGCTGTGATAGACTTGTCTCTTCCAACAAATAAAGGAATAACCATACTTGGGAAGACCACAATATCTCTTAATGGTAATAATGGTAATGATATTTTTACGTCCATAGCAATAATATGGATATTATATTTTATATTGCAATAGATATTTATTACTTATTAAGGATATTAAGCCGCTGTGGTCTTATTTGACTTAGATTTATTGTCACCTTTAGAATGAACTAAGATTGGTTGAGACTGTCCTTTTGCTACACCTGCATCAACAATAACTTCTTCGATATTATCTTGACTCGGAAGATCATACATTGTTTTTAACAAAATATTTTCTAGAATAGACCTCAAACCTCTTGCTCCAGTTTTTTTACTAATTGCTTTTTGTGCTATTTCTTTTAAGGCATTTTCCTTAAAAGTAAGTTTTGCACCATCCAATTTAAATAATTCTTGATATTGTTTTGTTAAAGAATTTTTTGGTTCTTGTAATATTTTTATTAATGATTTTTCATCCAAATCTTCAAGTGTTGCTATCATTGGAAGTCTTCCAATAAATTCTGGAATCAATCCAAATTTTAATAAATCCTCAGGTTCTAATCCCTTCATCCATTCACCAGTTTTTTTCTCTTGAGTATTTTTTACATTTGCACCAAAACCAATTGAAGTTCCTTTATCCCTTTGAGATATTATTTTATCAAGACCTGCAAAGGCACCACCACAAATAAATAAAATATTTGTAGTATCTACTTGTAAAAATTCTTGTTGTGGGTGTTTTCTACCACCTTGCGGCGGAACACTAGCGACTGTTCCCTCCATTATTTTAAGAAGAGCTTGCTGAACTCCTTCTCCAGATACATCTCTTGTAATTGATGGGTTTTCAGATTTTCTACTTATTTTATCAACCTCATCGATATAAACTATACCTCTTTGAGCTTTTTCAACATTATAGTCAGATGCTTGTAACAATTTTAGAATAATATTTTCAACATCCTCTCCAACATAACCTGCTTCAGTTAAAGTAGTTGCATCAGCCATTGTAAATGGAACATCTAGAATTCTAGCAAGAGTTTGTGCGAGCAATGTTTTTCCACAACCAGTAGGACCCACTAAAAGTATATTAGATTTTGATAGCTCCACATTTTTACTTGTTTTGCTCTCATAATTTAATCTTTTGTAATGATTATGCACTGCAACAGATAACACTTTCTTTGCATGAGCTTGACCAATTACATAGTCGTCTAATACTGAACAGATTTCTTTTGGAGAAGGAAGACCATCTTGATGTTTTACAAAAGTATCTTTGCTCTCCTCTTTAATAATGTCCATACATAACTCAACACATTCATCACATATGAAAACTGTAGGACCAGCAATCAACTTTCTTACTTCGTGTTGACTCTTGCCACAGAAAGAACAGTAAAGAATATTTTTATTATTAGTTGTCATTTTAATTTTTATAACGAATCAATTAAGTACTTTATTATAGAAGACTCACACTAATCAAGTTTCGAATAAGAATTGCTCAATATATTGTATATTAAGATCTTTTTTCTACTACTTTATCAATAAGACCAAAAGATTGTGCGGCATCAGCTGTCATAAAGTTATCTCTTTCCAGAGCAGATTTTATTTCATCAACGCTTTTTCCAGTGTGTTTTGAATAAATTTCATTAAGCCTTTTCTTTAAAGATAAAACCTCATTAGCGTGAATTTCAATATCAGTTGCCTGACCTTGAAAACCTGCTGATGGTTGGTGAACCATTATTCTTGAATTTGGTAATGAAAATCTTTTTCCTTTTGTGCCGGCTGCAAGTAGAAAAGAACCCATAGAGGCTGCTTGACCGATACATAAAGTAGAAATATCTGGTTTCACATACTGCATGGTATCATAAATACCAAGACCGGCAGTAACCAAACCACCTGGGCTATTTATATATAAATAAATTTCTTTTTTTGGATCTTCTGCCTCTAAAAATAATAGTTGAGCGGTAACTAAAGAAGCAACATTATCATTAATCTGACCTGTTAAAAAAATAATTCTTTCTTTTAACAGTCTTGAATAAATATCATAGGCTCTTTCACCTTTGCTAGATTGTTCAACAACCATTGGTACAAGATTGCTCATATATTCTGATAATTTTGTTGTCATAAGTTGATTCGTTCTACTTATACAACTTGAGATTACTTTTTGCTAACTTTTTTTGTCTTTTTTGCTGCTGGCTTTGATTTTGCCTTTTTAGTTGTTGGTTTTTTTTCTTTGGCAGATGTTGTGAGTGATTTTTTCTTAGTTTCTTTTTTTTCTTCTCCATGGCTATGATCATGATCATGTGCTTCTTTTAAAATCTTTTCAGCTTCTTCTTTTGCAATTTCTTTCTTATTTGCTTTACCTTTTTCCTTTATTAAATTTAAAATTTTCTCTTCATATACAGTTCCTCTTAGACTCGCTAATGCAGATGGGTTTTTTTGATAAAAATCCATAACCATTTTTTCTTGTCCAGGCATCATTCTTAATTGTTTTTGAACTTCAGCCTGAACCTCTTGCTCTGTTACTTTAATTTGATTTTTTTCACCAAACTCATTTAAAATTAATCCAGCTTTAATTCTAGTTTTTGCTTTTTCTTCAAAATTTTTTTTATTTTTTTTTGTTTCTTCCTCTGACATGCCTTGAGATAAAATTTTTACTTCTTCTTCAATCAAATTTTCTGGCAATTCTTCTACTTTAATTTTTTCTATTTCTTTTAAAATTTGGTTTTTTGATAATTGATCTAAAGAATTTTTATATTCATCATTGATTTGTTTTGAAATTAATGTTTTTAAATCTTTTAAATCTTTTGCGCCTAAATTTTTTGCGAAATCATCATCAATTTTAACTTCTTCTGATTGTTTAACACTTAAAATTTTACAATTAAATTTAGCTTTTTTATTTACTAATTCTTTTTCTGGAAAATTTTCTGGTAAAGTTGCTTCTACTATTTTTTCATCATCTTTTTTTACACCAATCAATTGTTCGTCAAAGCCTTTTAAGAATAAATCTTTACCTAAAGTTAACTGAGTATTTTTTCCTTCACTTCCTTTAAAATCTTTACCATCAACTGTTGCTTTATAGTCTAAAGAGACTAAATCACCTTTTTTAGCTTTTGTATCAGCGCTTACTTCTTTAAAATTTGGTTGGTTTTTAGCTATTTCTTTAATTCTTTTCTCTGTTTCACTCTCATCGATTTTTACAGTGTATTCATCAAATTTAATATTTTCTAAAGATTTAATTTCTACTTTTGGTAACTCTGTTACTGACAAAACATACTCTAGATCTTTGTCTTCACCGTATGTCTTTAAGTCTAGCTTTGGTTGACCTGCTGGTTTGATTTTTTTTTCTTCTAATGCTTTAGTTGAAGTTTCTTTTAAAACTTTATCTAAAACTTCTCCAAAAACTGCTTTACCAAATTGTCTTTTTAATATTTCTTTTGGGACTTTGCCTGGTCTAAATCCTTTAAGATTTACGCTTCCTTTGATCTCTTCATATTTTTCATCCATATAAGAGTTCATTGTCTCTTTATCGATAAAAACTTTAATATCTTTATTTAGTCCTTTTTTATTTTCTACTGTAACTTTCATAGTATTTTAATGGTAGGGCGAAAAGGACTCGAACCTTCACATGTTGCCATATTGGTTCCTAAGACCAACGCGTCTACCAATTCCGCCATCGCCCCACAAATTACGGAGTTTTATATATTATTGAAACTATTTGTCCAATGACAATTGTTAAAAAATTATCTATTTGTTAAATATAGTTTATATTAATTTATAAAAAATGATAATTTCACCTTGCATAAGCATATGTAAAACCGACCCATCAACAGGCTATTGTTATGGTTGTGGAAGAAGTAATGAAGAAAAAAAACTTTGGAAGCTAGAGGAAACAACTGATGATTGGAAAAAAGAAAATATAATTGAAATTGAAAAAAGACTTACTGGTTGGCAGCTTGAAAGTTTTAAAGAATCTTATTCTTATAAAATCAAGAATGGCATGTCACTTTTCAAGAAAAACCTAACAAAAGAGTAATATAAATATGAGTAAAGTTAAAATTGTAAGTATTATCTATGCTATAGGAATAATAATTGGTGCTTTATTCTTTGAGGTTTGGGGGGCAGATACCACACCTTTAAAAACATTGTCTGTATTTGCATGGACAGTAATCTTTATCATTGCTTTATTTTTTGTAGATAAAAATGAGAGAAAATAAGTTTTTAATATTTTTTTTATCATTTTTTTTTATTTCCTTAAACTCGCAGTCAGAGATTATTGTATTAAGCAAATGCGATCATAAGGAGGACGGTTTTTTAAAAAATGAATATGTTTTAAATCTTAATGAATTAATTATGACTAGAAATTATGTTTATAACGAAAAAACATATCAAAAATACAGAATAACAGATTTAAGTGTAAAAAAATCAAACACTTACGTTAGAAATATTTATCAAGAAGATGGAAAAATACTTACACTAAAACATGGGTATCCACAATTTTATACACAAATATTATTCGAAAAAGATAAACCAGATATTTATATCAAAGCCGTTTTAAATGATGTTGAAAGTTTATCAAAAATGTCAACTTGTAAAAAAATTGAAAAATTTGATCAACAAAGTTAATCTTTATTTTTTTTCGCATCTTTATTTTTTATTAGAAACTTTTTTTTGAGTTCAAATCTACTATTTGTAATGTTTGAACGATGCTTTGCGTATGATTGCTTTTGTGCTTGTTTCATAGCTCTTTTTGATGACATAATTATTTAATTTAATATTCAATTTCTAAAGTATCAATAACTTTTAAACTATTATCTGATATGACAATCTCGCCAGATGAAGGTGCGTAATTTAAAATTTCAGAGATTACAACATAATGTGTAACAAAAATTAAATTTTGATCTTTATCCCAAGTATTAAGAAATTTATCAAAATCATTTATTTGTTTTTTTCTATTGTTAGTAAATTTTGCGCTAAAAAATGAGTTTAGAAAATTTTTAGTTTCATATTTTTTGAAAGCAATAGATGCAGTTTCTTTACATCGACACCATTCACTAGAATAGACATTTCCAATTGAAATTTTATTTTCCTCAAAAAAATTACCAATTTTTTTTGATTGAATTCTTCCACTATCACTTAAATTTCTTTGAGTGTTACAATCATTAATATCAAAATTATCTGGATCACCACCACCGGGGGCATAAGCATGTCTTATAAAAATTAATTTTCCACCTTTTTGCAATTCATCAATTAAAGTTTTTTTTGAATCTGCTTTAACTGTAGGATTAATGCATATAAATATTATAATTAAATAATTTAAAATTTTCATTTATGAATATTAAAATAGATAGTTTAAACAAAACAATTCTTAAATGTAAAAAATGTCCAAGACTTGTTAATTTTATTAAAAAAATTTCAACAGAAAAAAGAAAACAAAATATAAATGAAACCTACTGGGGAAAACCGGTTACAGGTTTTGGCGAAATTGATGCAAAAATTTTGATAATTGGATTGGCTCCAGCAGCTCATGGTGGTACACGAACAGGAAGAGCGTTCACAGGTGATAAATCTGGAGATTTTTTATTTAAATGTTTATTTAAAGCTAAAATTTCAAACCAACCAAATTCAGAAAATCTAAATGATGGTCTTAAATTAAAATCAACTTATATAACAAATATTTTAAAATGTGTTCCTCCAGGAGACAAACCTAAAATAGAGGAGCTTAATAATTGCTCAAAATACTTTGATAGTGAGATTTATAATTTAAAAAAATTAAAAACTATTATCGCATTAGGAAAGGTGGCATTTGATAATTGTGCTAAATTTTATAAAAAAAAATACAATTTAAAAGAAAAGATAAAATTTATTCATGGAAAATCCTATTTACTACCAGGAAATATAAAATTAATTGCCTGTTATCACCCTAGCCCCAGAAATGTAAATACTAGGCTAATATCTGAAAGAATGATTGTAGACTTATTTAAAAAAGCTAAAAAAATATCTATAAACTGGAAGTATAGGGTTTAAATTCTGATAAGATTTTTTCTGGAATTTTAACTGGCTTATATTTTTCATTTATAAATACCAGATGAATTTTAGCTTCTACGATCAATTCCCCATCTTTAAATATTGATTGATTCATTAAAAAAGAAGTTTTTGAAGTAGAGCCTACAAAAGATTTAATTTGTAAATCATCTTCTAAATATGCAGATTTTTTATATTCAATATTGCATGATTTAACGATTATAAGAGCACCATATTCATTTTTTATTTTTGTATTGCTTAATCCAATAGATGATAACGCTTCAGTTCTGGCTCTTTCTAAATATTTTAAATAGTTAGCATAGTACACTACTCCACCAGCGTCTGTGTCCTCATAATACACTTTAACATTATGAGTAAAGTTTTTATGCATAAATTAATAATATCAAATAAATAAAAATTTAATAGAAACTAAGATATAATATCTTAGATGAAAGTTTATATAATTTGGTTAATCGGAGTAATTTTATGGAACTTTGGATTTCCAAATGCAATTCCGATTGCTGATGTTATCGCAGCTATTTTATTGTCGTTTTTAAGTATTGGATTAAAAAAATATCTAAAATATTAATTAATCTGATGAAAAATAAATATTTTGAAAATAAGAAACTGATTTCATTTTAGAATTATCAGTATCAGCCATTATAGCTAGGCCATCTAATTCATTCACATCTAAATCATGAAATTTTTTAAAATCTTCCTTAACATTGGCTTTCACTGTTACCCAAACATTCAGATTATCTTTTGTAGTTGCTAATACATTATCTATTGATTTTTTTGTATAAGGGCTTGGCCAACTCTGGCCAACTGCACTATTGCTTGAAAAAACGTAATTAATTGCTCTATTTGAAAGTGGTGTTGCCCCTGTTTTTTTTACAGCAAAGACTCTAGCTGCAAAATCATGACCTTTTTTTGAATTCTCATTAATACCTTGCAAATCTTTCTCAATTTTCCATGTAATATTAATAAAAGGTGTTTTATTTAGATCGATTTTAACCTCTTTTCCAAGGCCAGAAGCTGCGTTATCAGCTACTGCTTTTAAATAATTGCCATTCTCATTTGATCCAACAGTATAAACTGTTTTATTATCTGCTCCTCTCACCTTACGAACATCGAGTTCTGAAAGCTCTTGCTCTGTAAATTCAAAAATATTTATATTTTCAGCGACTGCAGAGTTAAGAAAAATTAATGATGTAATAAAAACATAAAAAAATTTAAACATGGTTTTCTTATAGATAAAATATTTATAATTTCAATATTCAGTCACAATTTAAACATTCTAAGTTCAAGATTAATTGCTAAATGAATAATATGAAAATAATTTCTGTCTTTATACTTCTTATATATTGGTCAATAATGATCACAGCACCAGTTATGGGTAAAAATTCTATTAAAAATCAGAATAAAGATCGAAAAATAGTTTCAAATTTTTGAGACTAATATGTGGATCTACCACCACTGATATCAAATACCGCAGCTGTAGAAAAAGTGTTTTCTTGTGAAGAAAGCCAGCAAACTAGTGAGGTAAACTCATGTATTTCAAGAAATCTTCCTCTTGGCACCTTTGACAGCATTCTTTGTACATGCTCTTTACTCATTTGATCTAAAATTCTAGTTTTAGCGCCTGCTGGAGTTACAGCATTTACTGCTATATCTTTGTCAGCTAATTCTTTGCCTAAAGCCTTCGTTAACCCAATTGCGCCAGCTTTTCCAGAGCTATACGCGCTTGCATTTGCATTTCCATCTTTACCTGCTACAGAGGCGACATTAACAATTCTTCCATAATTATTTTTAATCATATTCGGCACAATCGCTCTACAGCAGTTAAAAGTGCCTATTAAATTTATCTTAACTATTTTATTCCACATATCTACATTATACTCCCATAGAGGACCTGTAGGACCTGTAATCCCAGCATTATTGATTAAAATATCAATATTTGTTTTTGAGGTTATGTCTGCAACGTTTTTCTCTACATCTTGATATTTTGAAATATCAACAACACTATAAAATAAATTGGGGTTTTTAATTTCATCAACTGCTGATTTAAGAAGCTTTTCATCGATATCCCATATAAATACTTTAGCACCAGACTCTAAAAATCTTTTTGCAACATCTAAACCAAAACCCTGAGCTCCACCAGTAACTACAGCTGTTCTATTTTTAAAATCAAATTTGTGCATTAAAATTATTTTTTTGCTAACAAGTAGTATGTTATCCAGGCAACAAATGCACCTATTATCCAAGAATAAGATTGTAAAAACATTAAATTAGTATTCCAAATTGTAGATGCTGAAAAAATAAATCCTAATATTAAAGAATAAACACCTTTTATATGCCAACCACCTGAATAATAATAAGCGCTCTCTTTATCTATAGAGTATAGATCTTTATTACTTAATTCTTGATTTTTGATTAAATAATAATCAGCTGCCATTACTCCAAAAAGAGGACCAAAAAAAGCCCCAAAAGTATCAACAAAGGATAAGATACCTATTTGGCTTAATATCGTTAACCAGAATATTGCAATCAATAATCCAAAAAATGAAATTATATAACTCACGCTTTTTAGGCCTAATTTTGAAGGAGCAAAATTTATTAAAGAGTATTGAGATGGTATAAAATTAGCAACTAAATTTGTTGAAGCTGAGGCGATAATGATAAAAAATAAAACTACTATTGTTATTTGTATATTGTCAAACTTCCCAACTATATCTGTAGGATTAGTAAAAATTCTATCTATATCTGAAAATTTCTGATTAAGAAAAACATCAGAACCTGTAACAATAAAAACAGATAAAAAAGAAAAAATAATTAAATTCAAAATTAAACTTAAGTTTCCTTTTTTTAATTCTTGCTCATTTTTAACATATCTAGAAAAGTCACCAAAACTAATGATTAAAATTGAAAAATACGCAAATATTGTTCCAGCAACTGTAATTAAAGGAGCTAAATTATTTATATTTAAAAAATTATTGAGATTAAAGATATTTGAAAAAGCTTCGATAGTTATTTTTACATCACTTAATAATACAACAAAGAAAAAAATAAGCATACCAGAATAGACTGTCATTGCTGAAAAATTAATTATTTTTTTGTTATACTGCATCCCAACAGTAAAAAACAAAGTCTGTAGAACAATTGTTATTACTATCGCAAACCAGTCAATAATATTTAAACCAAAATAAAAGATTATGAAAATTTCTTGATCCAAGAATGAGTTATCAATTGAAAAAATTGCTATCCTTATTAAGTAAACTATTATTTTAGACAAAAAATAAGTTTGTATACCAAATAAAAAAATCCCTACTAAACTTCTAATAAATCCAAATAATTTAGCACCATTAAATCCTAACGAAGATCTCAATAATACTGCAAAAGGTAAACCAAATTTTTGAGAAGGCTTTCCTATGATATTTGAAAATAAATAAACAAAAAAAGATCCCAATATAATTCCGAAAAAAACTACAAATACATTTAGGCTATATATTAGGTACAGCGAAGATATTAAAGAGAAACCAATTAAACTCTGTACATTTGCTCCCCAAAAACAAAATAGATCTTTCCAATTCCAAGTTTTATAATTTGGGTTAACTGTGACTAAGTCCCAATTAGAAAGAGAGTATTTTACTTTTGGCTGATTCACTAAATTTATTTTAAACTAATAAATTCTACTGTCCATACAAGAGACTTGGCAACCATAAAGCAATTTTAGGGAATATGATTATTAAAACTAAACCTATAATCTGTAGAACCATAAATTGCATCATCCCATAGTAAATATCTTTCAAATCCCATTCTGGAACTACACCTTTTAAAAAATATGCTGACAGTGCTACAGGTGGGGATAGCCAGGCGGTCTGGAGATTGACAGCAACCAGAATTGCAAACCAAGTTAAATTAAATCCTAACGCTTCTACTAGTGGCAAAATTATTGGAACAATAATCATAACTATCGGTACCCATTCTAATGGCCAACCCAGCAAAAATATCATGACCATAATCATTCCTAAGATCAGATATTTATTCATTTCTAAACCTAATAAAAATTCTGTTAATAAAGTTGGTGTTCCCAATCTAGCAAATACTGCTCCAAAAAAATTTGAGGCAGCAACTAAAACCATAATCAAAGCTGTGATTTCTAAAGTTTTAACTAAAGCTTCTTGAAGTTTTGATAAAGTTAATTTTTTATATGCTAATGAAAGCAGCAATGCACCCATTGCTCCACACCCAGCAGCCTCTGTCGGTGTAGCAAAACCAAATAAAATACTTCCTAATGCCGCAAAAACTAATGCTGCGGGTGGAACTAGACCTAAAAAAAACTCAATCCAGACTTCTTTCATACTAGCTGCACGCATTTCCTCAGGTAGCACAGGTCCAAGTTTTGGGTTAATCATGCATCTAATTGTTGTGTAGCCTGCGTATAAACTTGCAAGAAGTATTCCTGGAATAATTGCTGCAGCAAACAAATCAATAACAGGAATTTCCATTATCGGTCCCATTACCACAAGCATTATACTGGGTGGAATTAAAATTCCCAAAGTTCCACCAGCTGTAATTGTACCTGCAGCAAGTTTTACATCGTAATTTGATCTGTTCATTGATTTTGCAGCCATAATTCCCAATATAGTAACTGAGGCACCAACTATTCCAGTTGCAGCTGCAAAAATAACAGAAACAAACAATACGGCGTAATATAATGAGCCCTTTACTCTTGCTAACATCATCTGAAAGGCTGAAAATAACCTTTCCATTAAACCTGCTTGCTCCATCATAATTCCCATAAACACAAAGAGTGGGACGGCGGCAAGGGTTTGTTCTGTCATCACCATCGAAAATTGGAGCGTCATTAAATAAAAGACTAATTTTCCAAATCCTAAATAACCAAATACAAAACCTAAAAAAATTAAAGTGAATGAAATTGGAAATCCAACAAAAATTGCAAAAAGCATTACTCCAACTAAAATAAAACCTAAAATAGCTGGATCAATTAATTCTGCTATCATTTAACTTCTCCTGGCCACTCACCCTTTTTAGCTGCCCAGTAGCTTTTAAGTAATTCTGAAAATCCTTGGATAAGTAAAAATATAATTCCAATTAATAAACATGTTTTGATTGGCCACATATATGGCATCCAGGTAGTATCCATTCCTCTTTCACCTCTTTGGATAGACTCTAAAACAAATCCAAAAGTCATATATAAAAAGACAATAAGACCTGGGAAATAAAATAATAGATACAGCCAAAAATCAATTAATCCTTGATTTTTGATTTTAAAATTTCTGTATAAGAAATCTGCTCTAATATGAACTCCTCTTGATAATGCATAACCTGCACCCAGCATAAAAAGAGCTCCATATAAAAATCTGCTTATATCATAAGCCCATATTGTTGGTGCTAAAAATAATTTTCTTGCTAGTACCTCATAGGTCATAGCAAAAATAAGTGGCATTAATATCCAACAAACCACACTACCAATCCACTTACTAAATTTATCAATGTTAATTATGGACTTTGCCATCCAAGTTGGCATATCCTCTGGCATTTTTCCTGAACCACCTCGCCTTTCGGCAATCATTTCGTCTGAAATATCTAATTTACTTGGTTCGTCTGCCATAGAAATTTTTACTAAAAAAATTAGAGCGGACTTATTAGTCCGCTCTAATATTCTAATTATTTAATGATTACTTTAATGTCGCTGCGTGAGCCATTCCTAGCTTCGCATTTGACATTTGAGCACCACTCCAGAAAGGGACTGCTTTATCAGCAAATACTTTCATAGAGTCATAAACTTCTTTAAAAAATGCATTTTTTTCAGCATTTTTGTTCAAAGTTGCTTTAGCAGCTGCCATATACTCAGTGAAGTAGTCAGATGGAGTATCTTCTAAAATCACTCCATGTTTTGTTGTAAGTTCTTGTAAAGCTTCACCATTTGATAAAATTCTATAACTTAAAGATTTTATCAAAGACGCATCAGCAGCAACTTCAAGAGACTTCTTCTCATGTGCAGTCATAGCATCATATGTTTTACCAGTAATATAAAAGTCAGCATTTACCACCACTTGGTGTAAACCTTGTAAGTAATAGTGCTTTAAAACTTTTTGGAAACCAAATGTTAAGTCTGGTTTTGGACAACACCATTCAGCAGCATCAATAGTTCCTGCTTCTAAAGCTGGCAGAATATCTCCACCTCCCATTGCAACAGATGCTATACCAATATCTTTATAAGTTTGTCCTGGAATACCTGGAGGTGTTCTGAATTTATACTTTCTAAAGTCAGCCATATCTTTAATTGGTTTTGGAAACCAACCTAAAGCTTCCGGTCCAACAGGTTGAAGCATAAATCCTTTAATGTCTCTATTCATCTCTTTCCATAATTGATCATAAAGCGCTTTTCCACCACCATATTGAAACCAAGATAAAAACGCTAAATTATCTATACCTATTCCACCACCAGCTACTGGAGAACCAAATAGCATTGCAGCAGGGTGTTCGCCTGACCAATAGTGAGTCCATGCAAATCCACAGTCAATCAAACCTTTGTCAACAGCATCTAGAGTCTCTTTAACTCCAACAACCGCTCCTGCAGGTAAGATTTCAAATTTTAAAGATCCACCAGTTAATTCAGTTACTGTATCAGTAAAGTCCTTTAACATCTTAACTTCATCAGCTTTAGTGTTAAGAACTGTCTGACATTTTAGTGTTTTTGCAGCATTAGCATTTGAAATAAATCCAAATACCATCGCAACGGCAAATAACATTGAAATGATTTTTTTCATATCGTTTTTCCCTCTCTATATTTTTATAAATTAAAGCTTGTCAAAGAATGAAATCTAAAACAAGTGTAAATATTGGATTATTTTAATTTTTTTCTGTACAGAAATGTTACAAATAAAAAAATTTTAATTTATAAGAGTTCTAAGTAATGAATAATTTTGATTATATTATTATTGGCGCTGGATCAGCTGGATGTGTTCTTGCTAACAGAATTTCATCCAACCCTAAGAATAAAGTCTTACTTTTAGAGGCAGGTGGTAAAGATACTAATCCCTGGATACATATTCCTGGGGGGTATTTTAAAACAATGCATAATCCTGAGACAGATTGGTGTTTTAACACAGAGGAGGAGCCTTTCTGTGATAATAGAAAGATGACTTACCCAAGAGGAAAAACACTTGGAGGTAGTTCTTCTATTAATGGAATGCTTTATATTCGAGGGCAATCAAATGATTATAATTATTGGAGACAATTAGGAAATGTAGGCTGGTCGTGGGATGATGTACTTCCTTATTTTAAAAAGTCTGAGGATTTTCAATTTGGAAAAAATGAATTTCATGGTTCTGGTGGACCTTTAAAGGTAGAAAAAATTAGATCTACATTCAAAGTTTTAGACTTGTTTTTAGAAGCTGCAGAGGAATTTGGATATAAAAAAACTGATGATTTTAATAATGGTGATAATGAGGGAATGGGATATTTTCCTTTAACAGTAAAAAATGGTTTTAGATGTAGTACAGCAGTTGGATATTTAAATCCTGTAAAAAGTAGAAGTAATTTAAAAATAATAACCAAGGCTCATATCAAAAATATTGAATTTGAAAATAAAATTGCCAAAAAAGTAAATTTTTGGACTGGCGATAAGTTAAATACCGTTGAAGCAAATAGTGAAATCATTTTAAGTGCTGGTACTATTGGATCTCCACATATTCTCCAAGCCTCAGGTTTAGGGCCAGCTAAATTATTAAAAGATAACGGTATTGAAGTACTAATGGATAATAAAAATATAGGCCAAAACTTAACTGACCACCTAATGTTAAGACCTGTATATAAGATAAAAAATTTAGAAACATTAAATGATATTTATTATAGCTTTACTAAAAAAATATTTACTGGATTAAAATTTTTCTTAACACGAACTGGTCCTCTTACAGTTGGCGCTAGTTATTTGTGTGGTTTCGTAAAGAGTGATCCACATTTAGAAACTCCTAACTTACAATTTCATGTTTCTCCTGCTAGTACAGATCTCTTAGGAAAATCATCTTTACACAAATTTCCTGCTTTCACACCAACCATTACTAATGTAAGACCTACTAGCAGAGGATCTATTGAACTTAAATCCTTCGATACAAGAATTCCTCCAAAGATTAAAATGAATTATCTATCTACGGATGAAGATAGAGAAATAGCAGGTAAGTCTCTTAAAATAGTAAGAAAAATAGTTATGGAGTCCAAAGCCTATAAAGATTATGGACCAGAAGAATTAAGACCAGGCATAAATATTACTGACAATGAGCAGTTAGCTGTTGAAGCGGGAAAATATGCTAATACAATTTTCCATCCTGTTAGTACTTGCAGGATGGGTAAAGATGAAAATGCAGTAGTGTCTGATCAGTTAAAGGTTCACGGAGTCAAAAACTTAAGAGTGATTGATGCGTCAGTGATGCCTTATATCACCTCAGGAAATACTAATGCTCCAACAATAATGATTGCAGAAAAAGGTGCTGACATGATACTACAACAGTAATGTTTGCAGAATTTTTTACACCTGAACAAATAGCAATAGTAACTCAAATAATTCTTATTGATTTAGTTTTAGCGGGTGACAACGCAATAATAATTGGAATGGTTGCATCTAAATTTCCAGTCGAACAAAGAAAAAAAGTAATTTTTTGGGGAATCGGTGGTGCTGTAATTTTAAGAATAATACTGACCCTACTTACAGCTTATCTACTGCAAATCACCGGATTAAGATTAATTGGTGGATTGTTGTTACTTTATATTGTTTACAAGCTTTATGTAGACGTAATTAAAGGTTCAGAAAAAGAGGAGGATGTAAAAGTAGATAATTCAAGTTTTCTTAAAGCAATTTGGACTGTTTTACTGGCAGATTTTACAATGAGTTTAGATAATGTTTTAGGTGTTGCCGGTGCAGCTGGTGATCACTATGGACTTCTTGTTTTTGGGTTAGTTTTATCAATTGTTTTAATGGCAACTGCAGCAACTTTAATTTCAGGATGGATTAAAAAATATAGGTGGATAGCTTGGCTTGGATTATTAGCTATTTTAATTGTAGCTGTTGAGTTGATTTACACAGATATTAAAATATTATTCATTTAATGTATCTTCAAAAAATAAATCTAAAAAACAGATATGCATTAGTTACAGGCGCAGGCAAAGGACTAGGAAGAGCATGTTCAATTGCATTAGCTGAAGCAGGTGCAACAGTAATTGCTTTAAGCAGAACATCTTCGGATCTTAATAAATTAGAAAAGGATATAAAAAAAGTTAAAGGTAAAATTATTAAGGTTCCATGCGATGTAATGAATTATGAAGATTTAAAACAAAAATTAGATAAAATAAAAATTATTGATGTGTTAGTAAATAATGCTGGAACTAATATTCCAGAGCCCTTTGAAAAAATTAAACAAAAAAGTATGAATTACCTAGTAGATTTAAATCTCAAGGCAGCATTTAATGTGGCACAACTTGTTGTAAAAAAAATGCTAAAAAATAAAAAAAGACCTGGATCAATTATAAATATGTCATCTCAACTAGGTCACGTTGGTATGGTTGGTAGAAACGTATATAATATGACTAAATTTGGAATTGAAGGGTTGACCAAAGGAATGGGCGTCGAATTAGCTAAAAAAAAAATCAGGGTGAACACAGTAGCACCTACTTTTGTTGAAACACCTATGGTTAAAAACTTTTTTAAAAACAAAAAATTTAAAAAATTAGCCCTTGGTAATATCCCAATGGGAAAAGCGGCTACCGAAAGTGATGTTGCTACAACAGTATGTTTTTTGGCATCCTCAGCATCATCAATGATAACAGGAACATCAATAATTATAGATGGTGGATGGACAGCTCAATAATTTATAGATTTTTTTTTGTTTTTTTAATTTTTATATCCCCAGTTAAAGCTATTGAATTCCAAGGTAAATTTCTACAAGGTCATTTTATATTAGGTAAAACTGATCCTAATGCTAAAATTTTGGTAGGAAAAAAAGAGGTTAAAGTTTCAAAAGATGGTTTTTTTGTTTTTGGTATTGATCGAGATCAAAAATATGACCTAACATTTACAAAAACTATTAATGGAAAAAAATCAATTACTACAAAAAAAGTTTTAAAGAGGAAATATAATATTCAAAGAATAGATGGTTTAGCAGAAAGTAAAGTCACCCCACCCGAGTCTGTTTATAAAAGAATTAAAAAAGAAAATAATGCAATTGGAGAAGCAAGAGCAATTAATTCAGATCTACAATTTTTTAAAGAAAAATTTATTATGCCAGTTGAAGGTATAATCAGTGGTGTTTATGGTAGCCAAAGAATTTTAAATGGTAAACCAAGATGGCCCCATTATGGAATTGATATTGCAGCTAAACAAGGTACCATGATTAAGTCATCTGGTTCAGGTGTGGTTACAATGGCTGAAGATGATTTATATTATACGGGGGGGACAGTTATAATGGATCATGGTCATGGAATATCAACAATATATTCTCACTTAGAAAATATATTGGTCTCAGTTGGTGACGAAATTAATCAAGGAGATATAATAGGAACTGTAGGATCAACAGGAAGATCTACAGGACCTCATCTAGATTTTAGAATAAATTGGTTTCAAACAAGATTGGATCCAATGTCTGTCTTAAAGTAACTAATTTAACAAAATAGAAATGAATAATAAATCAAAAGAAATAATAGGAATTATTTTTGGTATAATTGCTTACTTTTCATTTTCAATTCTAGATGCAATTCAGAAAACAGCCATAATACATTACTCTATATTTCAGTTATTATTTATTAAATATACATTTGTACTTTTGTTAAGCCTAATAGAAGCAAAAAGAGCTAACAATAATAATTTTTATAAGTCTAATAATTTAAAACTTCAAATTATCAGAAGTTTATTATCAATTTTAGAGTCTGGTTTTTTTGTTTTATCTTTTAAATATTTATCTTTAGCGAATGCTCATAGCATAGGAGCGTTAGCTCCTATCATTATAGTTGTATTGTCAGTATTCATTTTGAATGAGAAAGTCTCAATAAAAACATGGATAGCAATTTTTGTTGGTTTCATTGGAGTATTGATAATAATTAGACCTGCATCTGATGTATTTAACGTAAATTCTTTCATTCCATTATTGGCTGCATTTTTTCTTGGTCTTTATCAAATAGCTACAAAGAAAATGAATGAATATGATGCCCCAGAAGTATCTTTATTCTATTCCTCTTTAGTTGGAATTTTAATCACTTCAATAATAGCATTCAATTTTTGGCAACCAGTAGATGTTAAATCTCTATATATTTTTGTAGCAATTGGTTTATTTTTTTCATTAGGTATTTATTTTCAAATATTAGCCTTAAAGAACGCAAGAGCTAGCATAATTCAACCATTCCATTACACTTTAATTTTTTGGGCAATAATTTTTGGATTTTTCTTTTACGATGATATTCCAGATTTATTTACTATTATTGGTGCAATAATAATTACAACTTCAGGAATATTTGTTATTAATCAGAAATCAAAAAAATAAATTAAAAAATATTATGGCAAATACACTTAGAGATAACATTTCAGACAAATTAGTTAATGCTTTTTTAACAAATAAAATTATTTCACCAATACCAAATAAATTTACAAAAAAATTAACAGAAGCAGATAAATTTAGAAAACTATGTGAAAGTAAAATTAAAGATCCAATTATAGGTTTTAAAGCTGGTGGAACAGGATTTCCTCTTATGAAAAAACTTAAAGAAAAAGAGCCTTTTGTTGCTTCAGTTTTTAGTAGAAATTTAATTAAGAGTGGTAAAAAAGTAAAAATAAATAAATCAACTTTAGGTATTGAACTTGAAGTTTGTTATTTAATTAAAAAATCTTTTTTTGCATCTAAAGGTAAATTAACTAATAAAAATATAACTAAACATATTTCTCATATGGCTCCTTGTATTGAAGTAGTTGGTTACAGGCAAAAAAGAAAAGGTATTACCTCATTCGGTGATTTATGCAGTGATTTTGGTGGAAATATAAAATTTTTAATTGGTAAAAAGAAAAAATTTAAAAGAATAAATATAGGAAATTTACAGACAAACATTTTTAATAAGAAAGCTTCACAAAGTGTGAACGGTAATACAAATACTGTTTATATAAATCCAATTAACTCTTTAAGATTTGTTTTAAATAAAGTAAAAAAAAATAAAAAAAATTTAGATAAAAATTTTTATGTTTTTACTGGGTCAACAGTTGGTGTTGTTCCTATATTAAAAAAAGGCACGTATTCAGGAAAAATAGAAAAACTTGGATCTGTTAAAGCAATCATTTATTAAATTTCAGACCTCGCACGTAATCTCTCATAAAACAATCTAGTATTAACACCAAAGCTTAAAAATGGCTCAGGTGGTAACCATGTTGGTTTACTTCTATATTCAATAGTTTCAATTTCTTTAGAATTTTCACCTATCGCTTTAAGAACAATTTGTTCACCAAACAATGTTCCAACTCCAATTCCAGATCCGTTATAGCAACCTGCTACAAAAATATTGTTATCAATTTTCTCAAATATTTGAGAACTGTTTCTGGTTCGAGATACTATACCTGACCAAGAAGATTTAACTATGTCATCGGATAGTTGAGGAAATCTTTTTTTAATTCCAATTTTTTGTATTAAAGATCTTTTTTTTAAAACTAATTGAGACATTTTCGTTGGGTTATACAGTTCAGCGGTATTTCTTATTAATATTCTTCTATCTTTTGTCATTCTAATTGTAGCACCCATAGGTCTGACTGGAAGCACACCCCACTCTTTTGGTTTGCCAAGACTTTCAAACTCTTTATCAGTTAATTGTCTCGTCATACTTGCAGTCAGAGTAAGAGGAAAATTATAATTTTTTTTAATACCTAAAGATTTTAAATAACCATTTGTAGCAAAAATTATTTTTTTAGTTTTAATTGTTCTATTTTGAAATTCACAATTTATAAAATCTTTTTCTTTGTACCATTGTGTTAACAATGTATTTTCATATAATTCAACATTATTAGGTAGTGTATCAATCATTGCTCTTACCAGTTTACCAGGATGTAATAAAATCCCACCTTTTGTATAAAGACCTGTATTATAAAAACTAGTTCCTAATCTATTAGTTAATTCTACATTGTTTAAAATATAATGCTCACATGCCAATTTTTCCAAAATTTTAGAAAAGTTATTCAATATTTTAACGTCCTCTTTTTTTGATGATGCAAAATATTTACCACATTCATTCCAATCACAATCTACTTGATGTTCTTTAATGAATTTTTTTACAGATTTGATTCCAAGAGAATAGATATCTACTTTTTTTTTATAATTTTCTAGATCCTTGTTGGATGTAAACCCATCGTTTAATGTTGTATCGACTAAATAACCAGAGTTCCTACTACTAGCTCCTTCTCCTGCTAATTGTGCATCAACGATAATAATTTTCTCTCTAGGAAAAATTTCTCCAAGCTTTCTGGCTGCGGATAATCCAGTAAAACCAGCACCAACTACAAGCCAGTTGACACTTAAATCATTTTTTAAGGATTTAGTATTTTCTCTAAAATTAAGATCATTTATCCAGCTACAAAAATTATCATTAATTAATTCCATTAATTTTATAAGATTAAAATTGTATAAACTTATGATAAATAGTTTTGTTGAAAATAAATTAATTTAAAGTTTAAGCAACAACAAATTGATGAAAACTTTTCTAACATATTCAAAAATCACTATTTTAAGTATAATTTTGTCTATTTATCTTTTTCAAATTTTTTTAACAATTAAATACTCTGGTTCATTAGGTGAAATTTCAAAGAAAATTAGTTTATATGAAAATAGCACTGGAAATAAATATGACAGAAGAACTAAATTTGAGGTTTATAACGAATTAAAAAAAACAAATGATGATATTACAGTTATTATGTCTCCATCTTTTGGATTAGAATATTTTGGACAACAGCATTTGAATGACAATTTATTTCCATTATCTGGATTTTCTAATAAAAAAACCATCAATTGTAATGAAAATGGATATTATTCAATTTTTCAAAGTGATCGGTTTGGATTTAACAACCCAGACAATGAGTGGGATAGTGAAGAAATTGAATTCCTTTTAGTTGGAGACTCCTTTACAATGGGAAGTTGTGTAAACAGACCCCATGATATTGCCTCAAAACTAAGGCTATTATCAAATAAAAATGTTTTAAATTTAGGATACGTAGCAAATGGTCCTTTATTTCAGTATGCAACTTTAAGAGAATATTTAGATAAAAATGTAAAAAATATAATCTGGCTGTATTATGAAAATGATATTTTTAACTTAGACAGAGACTTACAATCAAAAATTTTATTAAAGTATTTAAAAAATAAAAATTTTTCACAAAAACTAAAATTTAAACAAAATAAAATTGATAATTCTTTAAATGAGTTTTTAAGTAAAGTTGAAGCCTTAGAAGCAAAAAAACAATTAACTGATAAAAAAGAAAAAAATTCAATAATTTATAAAATTGAAAAATTTATAACTTTAAAGAACATAAGAGAATTATTTTTAGACAAGTATTTTAAATCATACAATATTCAAAAAAAAATTAGACCTGAGTTCGAACAAATCTTATTAAAATCTAAAGAACTAAGTAATAAAAACAACTCAAATTTTTATTTTGTTTTTTTACCCTCTTACCAAAGATATGCTTATGGTTATGACAAAGACGAAATTTTATATAATGAAATTAAAATTATTGTAGATAAATTAAATATTGAATTTATTGATATTCATAATGAATTTCTCGCTGGTAAAAAGAATCCTCTTGAATATTTTCCTTTTCAGACTTCAGGCCATTACAATATAGAAGGTTATAAAGAAGTCTCAAAAATAATTTATAGATTTATTAAAGAAATTTAATCTAGTTCAAATTCTTTAGTATAGTTTTTCTTAAGTTTAGGGTTTTGATTATTTTTGTCTAGAATACAATTTCCAATTACGAGATAATCTAACTCAGTGCCCATAAAACAATTAAAAGCATCTGTTGGTGTATTTACAATTGGCTCACCTCTTACATTAAATGAAGTATTAACTATCACAGGAAAACCTGTTTTTTCTTTAAACTTTGAGATTAAATCGTAATAACGACTATTTGTCTCTTTTGTAACAGTCTGAATTCTAGCTGAATAGTCTACATGAGTTACTGCTGGAATTTCAGATCTTTTAATATTTAATTTATCTATACCAAAAAGTTTTCTTTGCTCATCCGTCATTTCAATTTTTTTATCAGAATTAATATTAGCTACTAATAACATGTAAGGGCTTTCAACATTCATTTCGAACCATTCTGACAAATCTTCTCTGAGAACTGAAGGTGCAAAAGGTCTAAAGCTTTCTCTATATTTTATTTTAAGATTTAAGTTTTTTTGCATTTTTTCGGACCTAGGATCTCCTAAAATAGATCTGCCTCCTAAAGCTCTTGGACCGAATTCCATTCTGCCCTGAAACCATCCTATAGCTTTTTCATTTGATAAAAGCTCGGCAGTTCTATTTATTAATTCATCGTACTTTAAAGTATCAAAATTAGCACCTCCAGCTTTCAATTCCCTTTCAATTTCCTCTTGATTATATTCAGTTCCTAAATATGAACCTTTCATATCGTCCTTTAAATTTACAGATCTTTTATTGCCTTGATCAATATACCATAATGCTAAAGCTGCACCTAAAGAACCTCCTGCATCTCCTGCAGCAGGCTGAATCCAAATATTGTCGAAAATTTTTTCTTTAAGAATTTTTCCATTTGCAACACAATTTAATGCTACACCTCCAGCTAAACATAAGTTTCTAATTCCATATTCTTTGCGAATAGATTTTGCCAACTTAATCATAATTTCTTCGGTAACTTTTTGAATTGATGATGCAATATCCATATGAAATTGGGTTATTTCTTCATTTTTAGGATTACGAGGTTTTTGACCAAATAAGGTATTAAATTTTTCATTCGTCATCGTAAGTCCAGTTGCATAATTAAAGTATTTTTGATCAAGTCTAAAAGTACCATCTTCTTTCAAATCAAATAATTGTTTTACTTTATCCTCATAAACAGGAGTTCCATATGGAGCTAAACCCATCAATTTGTATTCACCACTGTTTACCCTAAAACCTATATAATACGTAAATGCTGAATAAAGTAATCCAAGTGAATGAGGGAAATGTATTTCTTTTTTGATTTCTAAAGTTTCATTTTTTCCAACTGCAACTGTTGTTGTTGCCCACTCTCCCACACCATCTGCAGTTAAAATAACCGCTTCATTGAAAGGTGATGGAAAAAAAGCACTCGCTGCATGACTTAGATGGTGATCTGAAAAAAAAATATTTTCATCAGATTTGTAATTTTCATCATGTTTTTTAAGTTTATTAAATAAAAGATTTTTTTGAAAAAGTTTTTCTTTAATCCATAAAGGCATTGCTTTTGCAAATGAAGCGAAACCTCTAGGTGCAAAACCAACATATGTTTCTAATAATCTCTCAAATTTAAGAAAAGGTTTCTCAAAAAAAACTATTTGATCAACTTCATTTAATTTTAAGTTGCTATATTTTAAGACAAATTCTATCGCATTATAAGGATAATTAGAATCATGTTTTTTTCTAGTAAATCTTTCTTCCTGAGCTGCTGCAATTATTTGTCCATCAATCAAAATACAAGCTGCACTATCGTGATAAAAAGCTGAAATACCTAATATTGAACTCACCTTAAAAAATTGTGTAAATAAATGGAGCTACTGCCGAACCTTGGGTTAAAACTATTAATCCACCAAATATTACAAGAACGATAATTATAGGTAAAAGCCAATATTTTTTTCTAACTTTTAAAAATTCGAAAAATTCTTTTACAAAGCTCATATTAAAATTGATTCTTCATTTTACTTTTTGGCCCATTTTTTTCAATCCAATAAGATTTATTATTATTATATTTCAAATTTAATACGTCTTTTCCAAAAAATCTTATTATTAAACCTATAGGTGTTACTACTAAAAAAAATATTATACCCATGATCAGAGGTGATACTATTTTTCCTAATAATATCCCAATCTTAAACCAAAGTTTATTCAAAGGAGTTAAAATTTTGGAATTTAATAAACCTAGGACTAAGAAGATTAAAGAAATTATTATTGACCAGACTCTTATTTCTTCACTGTGGGTTAAGGGGTACAAAGCTATAAGCAAGAAAACTATAAAAAAAACAATACCAAAACTTCGATTAGAACTTATTTTGATATCATCCATTTAAAGATTTTTGAGGTTTCATGTCATTTTTATTGATACCCGCAACTTTCACAGGTTTTTTCATAGCATCTCTTCTAAAAGGTTCGCCAAGTTCTTGATTTAAAATTACTTCTATAAAGGTTGTAATCCCTTTCTTTTGATCTTCACATGATTGTTTAATAGCATTTGTGGTTTCTTCCATTGTTCTAACTGTTACACCTTTTAAACCACAAGCTTCAGCAACTTTAGCATAACTTAATTCTGGATCTAACTCTGTACCAACAAAATTATTATTAAACCACAGTGTAGTATTTCTTTTTTCCGCACCCCATTGATAATTTCTAAAAATCACCATTGAAATCGCTGGCCACTCTTCTCTAGCACATGAGCTCATCTCATTCATGCTAATACCAAAAGCGCCATCTCCTGCAAAACCAATCACTGGAGTATCTGGACATCCAATTTTTGCTCCTAATATAGATGGAAAACCATAGCCACATGGACCAAACAATCCAGGTGCTAAATATTTTCTACCTTTTTCAAAAGTAGGATAAGCATTACCAATTGCACAGTTGTTTCCTATGTCACTTGATATTATTACATCATCTGGCATACCTGCTTGAATTGCTCTCCATGCTTGTCTGGGAGACATTCTATCTGCATCTCTTTTTCTAGCTTCTTTATTCCACACTGTACCTTCATCATCTTCTTCATGATCTAGACTTGATAATTTTTGTAACCATGCAGACTTTGTTTGATGAATTATGTCTTTTCTTTTTTGTCTATCTGTATCACCTGCAGTTGGTGAAAGTTGTGCTAGCAATTGTTGTGCCACTAGTTTCGCATCACCACAAATTCCAACTGTAACTTTCTTTGTAAGACCAATTCGATCAGAATTCATATCCACTTGAATAATACTTGCATTTTTTGGCCAATAGTCCATTCCATAACCTGGCAATGTGGAGAATGGATTTAATCTTGTACCTAAAGCTAAAACGACGTCTGCTTGTTTTATTAATTCCATTCCAGCTTTTGAACCATTGTATCCTAAAGGACCAGCAGCTAAAGGATGGCTTCCTGGAAAGCTATCATTATGTTGATAACCCGAACATACCGGTGCATCTAATTTTTCTGCAAGTTTTTTACAATCTTCAATCGCGCCACCAATAACAACACCAGCACCTGACAATATAACTGGAAACTTTGCTTTTGATAATAAGTCTGCAGCTTTTTTTATTGCATCTACTCCACCTGCTTGTCTCTCCAACCTTACAATTGGCGGAAGATCAATATCAATTACTTGTGTCCAATAATCTCTTGGAACATTTATTTGCGCAGGTGCAGATCCTCTAATAGCTTTTTCTATAACTCTATTTAACACTTCAGCCATTCTTGATGGATCTCTTACTTCTTCTTGATAACAAACCATGTCTTTAAATAAATTCATTTGCTCTACTTCTTGAAATCCACCTTGCCCCATTGTTTTGTTCGCTGCTTGTGGTGTAACTAATAAAAGAGGTGTATGATTCCAATAAGCTGTTTTAATTGGTGTAACTAATCCAGTAATTCCTGGTCCATTCTGAGCAATAACCATTGACATTTTACCAGTAGCTCTTGTGTAACCATCAGCAATCAAACCACCATTTGTTTCATGGGCGACATCCCAGAAAGTAATACCTGCATCTGGAAAAATATCTGAAATTGGCATAAAGGCTGAACCGATAATTCCGAACGCATGTTCAATACCGTGCATTTGTAAAACTTTTACAAAAGCTTCTTCTGTTGTCATTTTTGTCATAAAACTAGAACCTCTCTAAAGTTTTAATTTAAGTATTTATAAAATTCGTTTGTTAATTTTTGCGATTAATATATAAGATTTTACAAAATTCAAACAAACAATTCGACACGATATGGCAACAGATATTATCATACACGATAAAAAAGACAACGTGGGAGTAGTTGTAATAGAGAAAATCACTCCTAAACAAGACTGTGCTTGCTGGATAATGGAAGATGACAGTTCAACAAATATTCAATCCGTGGATGAAATACCTTTAGGTCATAAAATTGCAATGGCTGACCTTAAAGAGGGTGATACTATTTTAAAGTATGGTCACGATATTGGTAAAGTTGTTAAATCAATCAAAAAAGGTGAGCATGTACATGTTCACAATGTAAAAACAAAGAAGTGGTAATAGTATGGAAATACCAAAGAGCTTTTTAGGTTATAAAAGAGAAAACGGCAGAGCCGGAACAAGAAATCATGTGATTATTTTACCAGTTGATGACATTTCAAACGCATGTGCAGAAGCAGTTGCTAATAATATTAAAGGCACAATCGCTCTTCCTCATTCTTATGGAAGACTTCAGTTTGGTGCAGATTTAGAGCTTCATTTTAGAACAATGATAGGAACTGGATGTAATCCAAATGTTGCAGCAGTAATTGTTATTGGTATTGAGCCGAAATGGACAAAAAAAATTGTAGATGGAATTGCTAAAACTGGGAAACCGGTTGAAGGATTTCATATTGAGCGTACAGGAGATATTGGTACGACAATGAAAGCATCAAAAAAAGCACAAGAATTTGTGATGTGGGCTTCCGAGAAACAAAGAGAAGAATGTCCTTTAAGTGATTTATGGATTTCAGTTAAGTGTGGTGAATCTGATACTACTTCGGGATTAGCTGCAAACCCAACTGTTGGTAACTTAATGGATAAACTTGAACCATTAGGAGTTCACTTATGTTTTGGTGAAACATCTGAATTAACTGGTGCAGAAAAAGTTTGTGCAACTAGAGGAGCTACAAAAGAAGCCTCTGAAAAATTTATGAAAACCTGGAGGTCTTATAATGATTTTATTTTAAAAGAGGCAACAGATGATCTTTCTGAAAGTCAACCAACAGCTGGGAATATAGCTGGGGGTTTAACTACAATTGAGGAAAAAGCTTTTGGGAATTTTCAAAAAATTGGTAATTGTAAATTTATTGATGTCCTTGAACCTGCTGAAGAACCAACTAAAGGGAAAGGTTTATATTTTATGGACACATCATCTGCTGCTGCAGAATGTGTAACCCTTCAAGCTGCTGCTGGATTTAATATTCATTTATTTCCAACTGGACAGGGAAATATTGTTGGAAATCCAATTGAACCTGTAGTTAAATTAACAGCTAATCCATTAACTGTAAAAGGGATGGGAGAGCATATTGATTGTGATGTTTCAAAAATTCTTTCAAGAGAAATGAATTTATCTGAAGCAGGTGATGAATTAATTAAAACTACACTTAGAGTTGCTAACGGTAGATTAACTTGCGCTGAAGCTTTAGGTCATAAAGAATTTGTTATGACCAAACTTTATAGAAGTGCTTAATTAAATTTAATCTCGAATGAAATTTAAACAATACCTGGTAGTACTACCAGGTATCACATTAGCATTTGTTCTTTACACTTTATCACAAGGTTTTAATAATATTATTGGTATTGAATTATTAGGCTATGAAAAAAGCCCAATATCTACTGCAATGATTGCTATTTTATTAGGGATTTTATTTGGAAATATCTTTCAAATTAGAGAAAGTTTTTTAAAAGGGTTGGATTTTACCCAGAGACATATTCTTAAAATTGGTATTATATGTTTAGGAATTCAATTAAAACCATTTGAGTTTTTAGAATTTGGTGCAATTGCGTTTCCATTAATTATAATCTGTATAATTAGTGTTTTAATAGTAATAAAACTTCTTATTAAAAAATTAAAAATACCAACAAGAATGGCTTACTTAATATCAATAGGCAGTACTGTGTGTGGTAGTACTGCAATACTAGCTACTGCTCCAGTCATTGGTGCAAAAAAAAATGAAGTATCTTATGCAATTGCTAATATTACATTGTTTGGAATACTTTCGATGCTAATTTATCCTTATTTTGCGGACTTTTATTTTGAAAGTGAGCCTTTATTAATTGGATTATTTTTGGGTACTTCTATTCATGAAACCTCTCAAGTTGCAGCTGCAGGATTAATCTATGACCAGCAATTTAATAGTCCTGAAACTTTAAATATTGCAACAGTCACAAAATTAATAAGAAATACCTTTTTAATTATTATGATCCCTTTGTTTGCATTTCTTTATAATCGAGGAAAAACCACAGAAAAAAAATACTCAATAGTAGATATTTTTCCTTACTTTGTATTAGGATTTGTAGGCATGATAATAATTAGAAATTTAGGAGATCTAATGTACTCAAATAATTACAATTGGTTAATTGCAGTTGAGAGTATTCAATTGTCCTCAAAAATATTTTTAACAATGGCGATGGCAGCAATAGGTCTTTCCACTAACTTAAAAGAAATAAAAAATATGGGTTACAAACCTTTTGTTGTTGGTTTTATAGGTATGTTAACCGTAGGTATAGTTTGTATTACAACTATAGAAATATATTTGATTTATTTTAATTAAGATTTAATTGCTAATTTTTTTCTGAAATTTGAAATAAATCGTCTTATAAAAGCAGCCCCAACTCCTAAAATAATAGCAAACATAATTGTAAATAGACCGTAAAAAAAAGGCATCTCTTTTGAAAAATCAATTATGAATTCTGAGAAGAAATTTAAATCAGAACTTATTGTTAAGCTAACTCCATTTATAATTTCATCAGCAAAGAAAGTATCATATGCAATTGCTATTCCTACTATTAACAATAAAATTGCTAACAAAGCTCTAAGGCCAGAACTATCTATACTTTCACCTAATTTTTGACCAACTTGAACTCCAATAATTGATCCTACAACCAGCATCAGTACTAAAAATAAATCTATAGATCCATAATTAAAAGAATGAAGAAAAGTAACAATCACACTTACAAATATAGTAACAAACAAAGATGTGCCTGGAACTAATTTTGTAGGCATCTTAATTATATAAATCATAGCTGGAACCAAAATAAACGCACCTCCAATTCCCATAATCGCTGCAATAAATCCAACTAATAAACCAATTATAATTGGAGTAAATATACTTTCATATAATTTTGATTTTGGAAATCTCATTCTTAAAGGAAGCCCATGTATCCAATAATGTACATGCAATTTTTTTTTAACTATTATATTTCTTTTAGCTTTATCTATTTCGCCTAAACTTTCGACTAGCATTAAAGTGCCAATGATTGCTAAAATATACATATATGCTAATGATATTACTGTATCAATTTTTCCAATCCCTTTAAAATATGTAAATGTATAAATACCTAATGTAGTACCAATAACGCCACCAATAACAATAATAGAACCCATTTTATAATCTAAAGTGTTTTTTAAATAATGAGTAGTTGACCCAGAAACCGAGGTAGCTAAAATGTTGTTGGCTTCATTTGCAACTGCATATGCAGGAGGTATTCCTAAAAAAATAAGAAAAGGTGTCATTAAAAATCCTCCACCTACACCAAATAAACCTGAAAGTACTCCAACAATTGCGCTTAATAAAAGTATCTCGATAGGGTTAACAAAAACTTGAGCTATGGGTAAAAATACTTCCATAAAAATTTACAAGCTGTTAAAAAACAACTTAATTAAAAGTAATAAACGTTCCAACCAAAATCACTCCCCAGTAAGCTGTTAAACTTGCAATAATTCCTGCTTTGATAAATGTAGTTTTAAGATTTAAGAATTTATTTACAATTTTTAAGTTAGAAAGAAACATTAAATCCGTCAATACACCTACAACGAAATTTGTCAAACAATAATTTTAAATTAGGGAATTTTTTTACTTAGTAGATCGTTGCCCCAAAAACTTTAATCGTGCCGTCCTCGACTCCTAATACTAGCCTCCCCAAGAACTCGCCTGGGATCTCTTTATTCCTTTGTTTAATCAGAACAGTTATATGATCTCCTCTTCTAAGGGTTCCAAAAGGCTCAAAAGTCTCTTTTAGATTGGTAATTATCTTATTATTTGCCCACTGCTTACCAAGCTCTACCTCGTTTGCGCCAAAAAGCATTTGAGTAGAGAAATCTCTGGTAAATCCTCCATAATCTTTGAGATTAGATGATTTAACTAAATTATCCCAAATAGGTTTGGCTAATTCATAAATTTCATCATCTGTTTTAGATAAAATATCCATTTGATATAGTTTAATAATCTATTAAGAAGCTTTTTTCTTCTCGTTCTCATCCACTATATGGTAGACAGGAACCTTCTCCATACTAAACTTACCAGTCTTAGGATCTCTTCTAGAAACTGTAAGACAATGCCAATTTTCATCATCTAGCTTCATATGATCACCTCTGTAATAATATCCCGGCCATCTAGTCTCTTCTCTAAATAAAGTATGTTCTGTTACACACTGAGAAGTTAAAGCTCTGTGTTTTAATTCCCAAGCTCTCATAAGTTGATGGTAATCTTCTGCACCAACGTGCTCTAAGTCCTCTTGAAGCCATTCTAATAGCTCTAGTCCTCGTTTAAGCATGTTACCATTGGTCATGTAATTGGATGTTATTCCACCTACATACTCATCCATTATTTTCTGTAATCTTTGAAGACCTTGAATTGGGGATATGTAGCTAGGAGAAACTGTTCCACCAGTAATCTCGTTTCTAGCAACTGTATAGTTTTCTAGGGGTTTATAAACCGCAGTTTTAAATTCTTCACACTGTTTATCTGAAACTTTTACTCCCTCTGCTTTTTTGTCTTCTATGTATTTTACAGCAGCTTTTGCAGCTAATCTTCCTTCTGTAAAAGATCCAGATGAAAATTTATGGGCACTTCCACCAACTGTATCTCCTGCACCAAATAAACCATCAATAGTTAACATTCTGTTATAACCCCAGAAATATTCCGGTGGAGATAAATCTTCTGGACCACTAACCCATGCACCAGAACAAGTAGCGTGTGAACCCATTACATAAGGTTCAGACGTAGTTAATTCAGGATTTGTATATTTAGGATCTATATTTTGAGATGCCCATACAACAGCTTGGCCAACTGTCATTCCTAAGAAATTTTCCCAACCTACTGTTTCCAAATGTGGGTCTTGGAAAGCTTCAGTTGTAACCATATGAATTGGTCCACCACCTGCAGCTACTTCTTGGATAAATGCATGATTTCTAAGGCATGTTGGTGTTGGGTGATGATCAATATATTCTCCTACTAACTCCTTAGTTTGATCATACCATTTTTTCTCATAATTTTCGCCATTGGCATTTTGTGTGTATGTTTTTAGGTGAAGAAAATATGCTCCAACAGGTCCATAACCATCTTTAAATCTGCATAATACAATTCTATTTTCCATTTGAGTCATTTTTGCGCCTGCAGCAATTGGTAGAGCATATGCTGATCCATTACTCCATGGAGCATACCAAGTTCTTCCCATTCCTTCACCGACAGCTCTTGGTTTAAAGATGTGAGAAGCTCCACCAGCAGCAACAATTACAGCTTTTGCCCTAAACACATGGAAATCTCCTGTTCTCATATTGAAACCAACTGCACCACCAATTCTATTTTCTTTAGACTCATCCATCAAAAGGTGAGTTATCATTATTCTGTTATAAATTTTGTCAGCAGATTTTTTTGCTGCCTCAGCAACAATTGGTTTGTAACTTTCACCATGGATCATTATCTGCCACTTACCTTCTCTTAAGTATCTTCCAGTTTCCTCGTTCTTCATCATTGGAAGACCCCATTCATCAAACATATGAACAGTTGAGTCTACGTGACGTGCCATGTCATAACCTAAATCTTCTCTAACCATACCCATTAAATCGTTTCTTGCATATCTCACGTGATCTTCTGGTTGGTTTTCACCCCATTGCATTCCCATATAGCAGTTAATAGCATAAAGTCCTTGAGCAACGGCTCCGCTTCTATCAATATTAGCTTTTTCCACACAAACAATTTTCATGTCTCTACCCCAGTGCCTTGCCTCAAAGGTAGCACCAGTTCCAGCCATACCTCCGCCAACAACTAGTATATCACAATCTTCGTAGTGTGTTTTATGTTTAGGCACTAATAATAAACTCCTTTTTTAAAAGAATCTTTAGGTACAGATGGAAGTTCTCCGTTAATATTCAAACCTTCTGGTTCAGTATATAGTCTTTGAGAATTTAACTCCCCTTGTTTAATTTTTTCACCATCTGCTAGTTTTGGAATAAATTTTCCCCAAGGTTTAGTAGTAATAGGAGATACAAAATTTTTTTCAGTTCCGTTTCTAAACTTAATTTTCCAAGAAATAGTTCCTTTTTCTTCTTCTCTTCTTACTCTTACACTGTGGCCCATTGGAGCAAAATCAGCGTATCCTCTAACATCAATTGCATGGTTAGGACATGCTTTAACGCATGAATAACATTCCCAACAAAAATTTGGTTCAATGTTTTTCGCTCGTCTTATGTTCTCATCAATATGCATTATATCTGACGGACAAATATCTACACAATGACCACATCCATCACATCTAGTCATATAAACAAAAGTTGACATAATTATTTTTTCTCCTCTATAGTTTTTATCATAATTTATTCTAATTAATAGTGTTTAGGTTTCTCTCTTTTAATTCCTAAACCAAACTGTTCAGGCGCATTTGCAGGAGGAGGCAAATTGTCTCTTGAGCCATCTGCTTCTGCTAAATTCTTTTGTATTGCTGCTCCAGGCTTATAAAACATGTGAGCAAACTTTGACCAATATACTCCTCCAAATAAAACAAAGTTTGAAATAACAAATAATATTAAAAACAAATTAGCATCCCATCTACCCTCTAGATTTAAACTTTGAAGATATGACCAGATAAACCCTGTTAAAGAGGTTGCAATCAATGCCAATACAAATAAATCAGCTTTTATAATTCTATACCAGGGTTGAGCCTCTGAATAAACATCAACTCTTAGAAAAAACCAAAACCATGATCCACCTAAGACAGTCATTAACGCCCCAATATGCCAGATCATAGGCCATATAGCTGGTGTTTTTATATTTGTTGATGAATAAGCAAAAATCATAACTACAGTTCCAGCCCAAAATAGAATAGTCCCATACATACCAAGAACATGTGCTATTCTTCTTTTACCTGCACCTAGTTCTGATGTGGTTCCTATGTCGTATGCAATTGTTTTTGAAACGACTGCGATCCTTTCAGTTGTTGATAATTCTTTAGTTGCATTTTTTTTTGCTTTTTTCGCATTTTCAAAAAAATACTTAACATTTTTTTTATGAATTATGTCTAATAGAGTTCCTGCTACAATCAATAAAACCATTAAAACCACAAATCCTTGCATAACTATAGGTGGAACTGTTTCTGCTAAAACTGAAAAAGGATTGGTAGTTAACATTTTTATACCCTTAAAATAATTTTGAATTAGTTTAAAGTTTTCTAATCTAGTTATTTAAATACTTCAACCAAAAGTATTGGTCAATTTGTCTTTAATAACAACTCAGAGTTTGCGTTTGTAGTGTTGTTTACTAGGTATTACTGACCTAACACCTCCTTGAGGGTTTTCTACATCACCCTCTCTTCTAGGTATTAAATGAATGTGACAATGCATAATTGATTGGCCTGCAACTTTTCCTGCATTTGAACCTATATTGAAACCTTTAACACTGGAATCTAGTTTTAAAATTTTTTCTTTAGTTTTTAAAATTAAATAATTACAAGCCTGAATTTCTGCTTCAGTAAGATCAAAGTATGTATTTACATGTCTTTTAGGAACGATAAGACTATGAAATTCTGAGACAGGGTAACTATCTTTAGATGAATAGGCTAATTGGTTTTCAAACTGAAGCTCTTCTTTTCTGATTTTACAAAATATACAAGGGTTGTTTGGATCTTTCATATTTAAACAAGAAAGTTATATATTTTATCTAACTTTGTAAAACAATTAGTGCTTCTTCTCTTCCATCTAAGATCGTTTATATTTGAAACTGACGTTACTCCTTTACCAGATCCAATAAGAATTATTTCTTCGTAATCATGAATTGATTTAATTAAAATATCTTTAAAATTTATTTTAATTTTTTTACTAATAAATTTAAGCGTATTTCCAAAATAACAATTGTTTTTAGGTGAAAAAATTTTTCCATTTTTCACAAAAACTAAATTTGAGGTACCAGTTTCTAAAATCTTGTCATTTGCGACTAAAGCAACATCAAATTTAGCTGGGTCAACTTTACTTAATTTTGCTAATATTTTTTTATAATATAAATTTTTATAATTTGGCTCTACTCGTTTATATCTTAATAATAACAGATTAAAATTAGTCTTTGGTTTTGGTCTTTTTCTGATCGAGACCGATATTAATTTTTTATTTAAAGCTATACGAAATAAATTATCAGGACCTTTATATAAAGTGTTTTTGTCAATTAAATCTCTAATAATATTTTTTAAATTTTTTTTTATTATTCCATATTTTTTTGTTGATTTTAATAAGTTTTCTATGTGTGGTTTTAAAAGTATTAACTTAGGAGGTTTTCCAACCATACGCATTGTGGTGAATACACCTCTAGATCCCCAGAGGTCTTTGAAAGTAACTTCTTTAAGATTACTAAGCTGATAAGATTTTTTTAATAATAGTGTTGCCATTTTCAGTTAAAAAAGATTCTGGATGAAATTGAAATCCATATATTTTATTTTGATTATCCTCAAGACCCATTGGTATTTTTGTTTTACAACATCTCATAGTAATTTTAATTAAATTCGATTTAAATGGCTCCATTAATTTTAATGAATGATATCTTCCAACCTTAAACTGTTCATTATTTTTAAAGATTTTACTTTGATTATTTGTTTTTATTTTAGATTGAAAGCCATGATAAATTTTTTTTTGTTGTATGATTTTGCCACCTTCATTATGTAGAATCATTTGATAGCCAAGACAAATGCCAATTATTTTTTTCTTTCCTTTATATTTTTTATAAATTTTTGATGTAGTAGGATAATCCTTTGGTGATCCAGGTCCTGGAGACAAAACGATTACATCACTTTTATCAAGCAATTTATAATTTAACTCATAATAATTTGAGCAAATTACTTTATCAAATTTTGAGAATTGATGAACAACATTCCAGGTAAAGGAATCTTGATGATCTATAATATAAATCATTTAAATAACTCCAGTAAAGATTTTGCTTTAATATAATTTTCATTAAATTCTTTCTTTGGTGAACTATCTAATACTACACCAGATGCGGCAGAGATCTCAGATTGATTTTTATAATTTAATATAGATCTAATTATAATATTAAACTTCATATCTTGATTAAATTTAATAAACCCAAAACTTCCTGTAAAAATATTTCTACTTTCTTTTTCTTGTTTATTTAAAAGTTCTAAAGTTTTAATTTTAGGACAACCAATTACAGATCCTCCAGGCATCATTGCTTTAATAATATCAATCAATTTTGTATTTTTATTTAATATTCCACCAATTGAAGTCACATAATGAAAAAGATGTTTATATTCCTCGACATATTTTTTTTTGAGTATTTTAACACTTCCTGGTTTACAAATTTTAGATATATCACTTCTTTCCATATCAACTATCATGTTGTGTTCTTTGGTTTCTTTTTCGTTATTTTTAAAATATTTAAGAGCTATATTTTTATTGGATAATAATTTTTTCTTAAAAGTTCCAGCTATTGGTTTTGTAATTATTTTGTTTTTTTTCTTATCAATTAATGTTTCAGGAGAGCAACTAACTATAGAGTAATCCTTATCTTTTATCATAAATGATTCTGGGGACGCATTAACACGCATTAATTTCCAAAAAAAATTAATAGGATTAATTAATGATTTGTTCTTATATTTTGTACAAATTTTAATTTGATAGGTCTCACCTTCTCTTATTTTTTTTGAGAATAATTCAAATATTTTTTTATATTTTACATAAGAAATATTAATCTTAAAAGGACTTAATATTTGAGTTTTGTTAAATTGATAATTAAATGTATGTTTTTTGATATTAGATATAACTTTAATATCTTTTCTAATTTTAATTATGGTCTCAGGTTTATAAAATATACCTTTATAAAAATTTATCCTTTTTTTATTTTTTAAATTAATACCAATTAAATTACATAAAATTTCATAACCAAAAAAACCAAGATATAAATCTGTTTCTTTTTTATATTTTTTTTTCTCTAACGAATTAAGAAATTTATGAATATTTTTTTTTGTTAGAATAATTTTTTTTGAAAAATCTGTATAAATGTTATAACCATCATTCACTTTATAAATTATTAAAGCTTTATCTGATTGATACAGATTCTCTAAATATGGGTTAAATTTAAACTTATGCTGGCTGAGTTCTTTCAATTGCTTTCTCTATTATAGGTAAATGTATTAGACCTGCAAATAATGATAATGCGATAGATCCGTACCATGCATAATCAAAATTTCCATTTAATTCATAAAATACACCACCTAGATATGCTCCTAGGAAAGAACCAATTTGATGGCTTACAAAAACTATTCCATATAAAAGTCCAACATATTTTGTACCAAATATGTGTGCAACAATTCCATTTGTTGGAGGAACTGTGGATAGCCACAAAAAACCAAAAGTAACTCCAAAAACTACTGAGTTAAATATACTAGGTGGTAAGAAAATAAAATAAATTATAGAAACTCCTCTTAATAAATAAATAACACTTAAAATTTTTTTCTTACTATACCTTGTTGCTAAATAACCGCTGGTAATTGTACCAGCCATATTAAATACACCAATCAAAGCTAGAACCATTGCAGGTGTCCAGTCAGGCAAACCTTTATCTGCCATATAAGTAGGAATGTGTGTTGCTACTAAAGCAATATGCCAACCACAAACAAAAAAACCTAAGGTGAGATAAATAAAACTTTTATTTGCAAATGCCTCTCTTAGAGCCTCACTTGCTGTTTGATTATTATCTTGGTTAACTCCTACAGGTATTTTTGGAGTACTCACAAATAAAGCTACTACTAATCCTAATCCTAAAAGAAGAGAAAAATATAATAGAGTATTCTCCCAGCCTGTTTCAACTAAGGAATATCTTACAAGTAAAGGTGATACAAAATATCCAAACGAACCTGCACATGTAACAATTCCTGTTGCAATAGTTCTATTTGATGCCGGAAAATGTTTAGCTACTACTGATACTGGGATACCTATTGCAGTGGAGCCTAAGCCAATTCCAATCATCACTCCTATAGTTAAAGTAAAATAACCTCCCGTATTATAGCCAGAATAAAAAAGCAAAACCCCAATTAAATAAAAAGCAAAGCCAATAAATATTGCAACCGCTCCTCCATATTTATCAGTAATTACACCAAACAACGGACTGAATACTCCCCAAAGTAATAACTGCAATCCCATAACAAAACCAAAATGAGAAATGGAAATATCTAAGTCAGTATTAAAATCAAAATAAAATAATCCAAAGGTCTGTCTTATTCCTAAAGAAATAATTACAACTATAGAAGCAGCAATTAAAGTGATCAGTGCTTTTTTGCTTATAGTAAAACTTTCAGTACTCATTTAATAAATTTTAATGCTTGTTTAATATCATTTATTATTTCTTTTGGATCTTCAAGTCCAATATGCATCCTTATTATATGTTCATCTTTATTTATATGTGTAAATTGTCTCTTACCCAGTGCTTGGTGTGTTTGATAAAGTGCTAAGCTTTCAAAACCTCCCCAACTAAATCCATACCCAAAAAGTTTTAAAGAATTAACAAATTTTAACACTGAGTTTTTATTTTTTGATTTTATTTTAAATCCTAATAAACCCGATGCTCCAGAATAATATTTTTTCCATAATTTATAATTTTGACCACCTTTTTTATATGGATAAAAAACTTTAATTATTTTTTTCTGTTTTGATAAAAATTTTGAAACTTTTAAAGCATTTTCTTGATGTTTGTCTAATCTTACATCTAATGTTCTTATTCCTCTAAGAATTAAATATGCATCATCAGGACCTAATCTTAATCCTGAAACTTTGCTTGTTTGTTCAACCAATTTAAAAACTCTTTTACTTATAGCTAAACTACCACCCATTACATCTGAATGACCTGAATAATATTTTGTCGCAGAAACAATAGACATATCAAAACCTAACTTTATTGGTTTTAAAAAATAAGGTGTTCCCCAAGTATTATCTATTGCTGTATAAATTTTATTTTTTTTTGCCAGTGTAACTATTTTAGATAAATCTTGAAATTCAAAAGTATTACTCCCAGGATTTTCAACAAAAATAAGCTTTGTTTTTTTTGTAATCTTACTTTTAAGGTCGTTAAGATCATTTGGATTATAAAATATAGCCCTAATATTAAATTTTTTTAGATATTTTTCTGTTAATAGTCTTGAAGGAGAATATACAGAGTCTGTAACAAGTATCTCATCATCTGGTTTTACAACGCTTAATACTCCAAGGAATATTGCACCGAAACCAGTAGGTGTAAGATAAACTTTATAACATTCCTCAATTTTTTTTAAAATTTGTTGCAATGCATAAGTGGTGGATGTTCCCTGTCTCCCATAATCAAAATTTCCGCTAACTGGGTCTTTTAAGTATTTATTCTGAGTTTTTTTAATATCTTGTATTGATTTAAAGATAATAGTTGAAGCTCTAACTACAGGAGGATTTACTGACTGATTATGAAAATCTTTAGCAGTGTGTTTAAGGAAAGTCTTTAAAGAATTGCCCATAATAAATTTGATATGTTATTAAGACAATGCTATATCCCACTAAAATGTCAATAAAATTAACATAGGACTAAATGAGTTACCCAAAAAAACATAGAGGCCGAAGAAAACAAGGGTCTAAAAAAAGAAGAGCTAAAAGAAAAAATAAGAAAAAATAATTCTTAAACTATTCTTTAATCCATCCACCACCAAGCACTTTGTGACCAAACTGGTCTTTACGATAAAAAACACATGCCTGACCGGGTGAAATACCATCTTCTGGAACTACTAAATTAACCTTAGCATTATTGTTATCTATTAAATCAACTTTTGCCTCTAAAAGACTTCCAGTAGATCTAACCTTAACAAATAATTTTTGGTCTAAATCCTCTTTGTTAGTTAATAAATTTAATTCCTTTAAATAAATTATATTTTTTCCAAGTTTTTCTTTAGGTCCAACTATAATTTCGTTCTTATCAGAATTAATCTTTAATACATATAGAGCCTCTTTGTCAGAAACTTTAATTCCTTTTCTTTGTCCAATTGTAAAATTAATAATTCCATCATGAACACCAATTACATCACCATCCAAATTTTTTATATTTCCTTTCTGAAAGGAGTCTGGTCTAAACTTTTCTATTACTGAAGCGTAATCTCCATTTGGAACAAAACATATATCTTGACTATCAGGTTTATCAGCAACATTTAAATCTAAATTTTTTGCAATTTCTCTAGTTTGATCTTTTAACATCCCTCCTAATGGGAATCTTAAATAATCTAATTGTTCTCTAGTTGTATTAAATAAAAAATAACTTTGGTCTCTATTTTCATCTATAGCTCTATACATATTTGTAGTTTTATTTTCTGTAATACTTTTTACATAATGACCAGTAACTAGTGCGTCAGCTTTGAGCTCTTTTGAGACTTTAAATAAATCTTTGAATTTAACAGTTTGATTACACTGAACACATGGAATTGGAGTTTCTCCTTTTAAATAACTCTCAACAAAATTATCTATAACACCTTGCTTAAACTTATCTTGATAATATAAAATTTTATGTTCTATACCTAATTTATGTGCAACACGCTTAGCGTCCATTATATCTTGACCTGAACAACATTGTTTTGAAGCAGCTACCTCTTTACCATCGTCATAAAGTTTTAGAGTTATTCCAATTACATTATAACCTTCCTTTTTCATAATTCCTGCAACAGTGGAAGAATCTACTCCACCTGACATTGCAACAACTACAGTACTATCTGAAGGCTTTTTATCTAAACCAATAGAATTTAAATCTTTATTCATAAGCTGGTATTTATACTTATTTACAATATAAGTTAAATTAAATGATTTTAGATTATGAACCAGGCGACAAAGTCACTAATCCTCAAAAAAAAGAATGGGGAATTGGGCAAGTACAATCTATAATCAACGATAAAGTGACAGTTAATTTTGAAAATGCTGGAAAAAAAGTAATTAACGCAAAAAACATTGAATTAAAAAAACTAAGAAAATGAAGTTAAACTTAAAAGAGATTGTTGAAAATTTAATCGATAATTTTCTAGAGGCTGGAGATTTGGCTATTCAATTAAGAGAAAAGGGTTTGGAAAAAAAAATAAAATCAGACAATACACCAGTAAGTAATGGTGATTTGGAAGTAAACAAATTTATATCAAAAAAAATTTCTGAGATTACTCCTAATTTACCTATCATTTCAGAGGAGGCCTCTGAAAATAAATATAACTTAAATTTAAAAGATTTCTGGCTTATTGATCCTATTGATGGAACTTATGATTATATTAATAATTTAGAAGAATTTACCATTAATGCTGGTTTGATAATTAATAACAAACCTGTTGCAGGATTAATAAATGCTCCTGCAAAAAAAAGAATGTTTTATTCATATGAAAAAGGTAATGCATTTGAGCTTAGCAAAGGTAAAAAAACAAACTTAAGTAATTTGGCTGCTAAGAAAACAGAAAATTTAAAATTTATTTCATACTCAACTAAAATAAAGCCTGAAATTCAAAAAATTTATGATGATTTAGGAGTAAAAGAAAATATTAGAATGAAAAGTTCTTTGAAATTCTGTGTCGTCGCTGCTGGTGAATATGATGGTTATGTTGCTGAACCTAGGGCATATGAATGGGATATAGCTGCTGGTCATGCAATTTTAGAACATTCGGGTGGAACTGTAACTGATTTTGAGGGAAATGAAATTTTGTATGGTAAAAAAGATTTAAAAAATCCAAGTATAATTTTGAAAAATAAAAATATTTTATAATGGATGAACAACTAAGAATAATACTAATAATAATTATTTCTGTTTCAATTTTTGGGTTGTTGGTATTTGTTTTTGTTAAAAATTACATAAGAAATAAAATAAATCAGCTTGTTAAAGAAGAAAAAGATAAAAATTCAAAGTAGATTTACTATTTTTAGATATTCATCTTTTTTTATATCCATTACCTTTTTTGATATTTCAAAATCAAATCCATTTCTTGCAAGTAGAGATATATCTTTTTTATAAAATAAAGTTCTATTATCCTCTGCTCTTGCTGGACCAATTCTTTTTTTTTTACACAATTTTATTGCTGAAAAAAAATCTTGATCAGAATTATCTTCCTTTATTTTATCAACTGTATCTTTGATAAATGTTTCGTTAATCCCTTTTCCAATTAAATAATTTCTTATCTTATTAATTGAGTTTCCTCTTTGAATCATACTTTTAGCTTTACTTTCAGAATAAAATTGATCATTTATAAATCTGTTTTTTTCTAGGTCGGACAAAACAATATCAATCAATTTATTTACATTTTTTTTTCTTAAATCAGATGCTGATAGTTTCATGTATTTTTTCAGTAAATAAGTTTTGAGTTGTTGTTTTGAAGGAGCATACTTTTCAACATAAGCAAAGGCAAAATTACGCATCTCATCGACAGTTACTTGAAGCGTTTTTTTTCTATTTCTTATAGGAATCATTGTTAGATTTAATATAATATATCTAAATGATTGAACAAATTTATACTTATTTCACAATTGAGACACTTTATATGTGGATTAATCTTGGTGTTCTTCCGTTTTGGTTTATCTTGATAGTGTTTCCTCAATCACATTTAAGTAGAATTTTTGTAACATCAATTTTTCCTTTTTTCATATTAAGTGGTGTTTATATCTTCATTTTATATAAATCTTATTTAATTGGTTACGATTTTGATGGAAATTTTTCTCTTTACCTCGGTCTAAGTGAGCTATCTAGGTTGTTTGAAGACCATTTGTACATAATGGTTTTTTGGACTCATTTCATAGCAATAAATTTATTTATTGGTGGTTGGATTGTTAAAGATTCTCAAAAGTTTTCTATAAACAAAGTTTTGATGGCTGTGCCATTAATTGTGACTTATTTAATTGGTCCTATAGGTTTATTTTTATACTGGATAATTAGAATCTTTTATGCAAAAAGAATTAGTTTATATGAGTAATCATATAGATTTTTATTTCGATATAATTAGCCCATATGCATACATTGCGCACAAAAAAATTCTTAAACATAAAAATATAACATTCAATTACAAACCAATTTATTTAGGAGGTCTTCATAAGCTTGCTGGAATTGATTCTCCAGCATTTAACAAATATAAATTAAGAAATAATATAAATGATTGCAACTTGGTGTCTGAAAAAAATAAGATTGAATTCAAATGGAATTCTAATTTTCCAATAAATTCTTTAAATATAATGAGAGGATATATTAGTGTTAGTAAAGATAAGCAAAACGATTACTTAAATTGTTTTTTTGATGCTTATTGGAAAGATAATCATGACTTATCAAATGTTAAGAATATGTCTAAATTAATAAGAGATTTAAATATTGATAGTGAAAAATTTTTTCAATCTATAAAAGAACAATCAGTTAAAGATAAATTAATTAAGTTAACTACTGATGCTTTTCAAAAAGAAGTTTTTGGAACTCCAACCTTTATAGTCAATGATAAAATTTTTTGGGGACAAGATAGACTTGAATATGCTTTAGATGAATTTAATGCTAATTAAATTATTTTAAATTTGCTGCTAGCTATAGAGCCAAACCCACCGTCAATATGTGATACTTTTTGATATCCCATATCTTTTAACGATTTTACAGCTAAAGCTGATCTTACACCTCCAGCACAAAATAAAACAAATTCTTTATTTTGGTCTATTTGTCCATTTTGAAATACTGGACTATTAGGGTCTAAATATACCTCAAGCATTCCTCTTGGGATATGACTTGCTCCTTCAACGCTTCCTGTATTTTCTATTTCATTACTTTCTCTAATGTCGATTAGATTACAATTTTTATCTTGGACCATTTGATAAGCTTCATCAGTATTAATTGTCTTGATCTCTTTTAAAGTTTCACTAACTAGAGTTTGTAATGATTTAATGACCATAATATTATAAAACGTATAACACATTATGAAAAAATTTTTTATCAAAATCTGTAAATTTTTAGGTTATGAAATTATAGATCAAAATCATTTTTCATCACCAACATTAGGAAAAGAATTAAATGAAGAACTGTCGATTTTGAATGAAAAATCTATAGTTTTACCTTTGGGTGAAGTCAAAATTACAAAAAAAGTAAATTCAATACTAATTGTTCTAAGGATGAATACAAATATTGAAATTTGGGATCAAAATAGAAGAAGGTTATTTGAGTATCCAAAAATTGAATATACTAAAAGATCATTAAATTCGCTTATTAGATCAATTAATTTTTTAAAAAAAAAACACCCCACCATAAATGTTAAAACAATAATTGTTGATGATAATTCAAGTACTGAAAACCTTAATATAGTTAAAAAAGTAATTGATGGACATAATATAGAGATAATCAATTTAGATTACTCAAAATATGAAAACAAAATATCAGAACAAAAAAATAAAGAAACTTTTGCAAATCTTGCAAGTTTACTTAAAAGTTTTGAGATTGGAAAAGATACTGGTGAAGATTTAATTTACTTTGTTGAGGATGATTATTTACATTTTGAACCAATGTTGGAAGAAATGGTGGCTTCTTATGAAAGAATCGCATCACAATTAAATAAGGATATTTTTATGTGTCCATCTGATTATCCTTATCTTTATATGAATAATGAAAAAACAAATGTTTTGATTGGAAATAAACGTCATTGGAGAACTGTAGATAAAACACTATGTACCTTCCTGACAAATAAAAACTTATTAAATAAATATTGGGATAACTTTTACAAGAATTGTCTAGACAGACATGATCCATTTGAAAAATATTTAAATGAAATTTATTCAAAAGAAATTTGTATTTCTCCCTTAAAAAGTTTATCACTACATCTAACAAATATTAACTCAAGTTATGGCTTGTCACCGTTAATTGATTACAAAAAACTTTGGGAAGAGAACGAAATAAATGATTAAAGAAAATACAAAAGCACCAATTTTTAAATTACCATCTACAAATAAAAAAGAATACTCCCTTAAAGATTCAATAGGAAATTATGTGATTATTTATTTTTACCCTAAAGATGATACTCCAGGGTGTACGATTGAAACAAATGATTTTAATAAATTACTTCCAAAATTTAAAAAGTTGAACTGTGAAATTCTGGGTATTTCTAAAGATAATTTAAAAAGTCATAATAAATTTAGAGATAAATACAAAATTAAATTTGATTTACTTGCTGACGAAGAATTAAAAGTTCTTAAAAAGTATAAAGTTTGGGGCAAGAAAAAATTTATGGGCCGTGAATTTATGGGAATAATCAGATCGACTTATTTAATCGATAAAAAAGGCAAAATACTCAAAGTTTGGGATAACGTTAAAGTAAAAGACCATGCTAAGGAAGTATTAAAAACTCTCCAAAATATTATAAAAAAATAAAAAAAAAGACCCCTTATTTCTAAGGGGCCTTTAGTTAACTAACTAGAGAGAGAGATTATAGTTAATTCTTTTTATTAGAGGCTCTTCAATGAGATAACGACATGGAGATCGAAGAGCCTCTATATTACATGCAATTAGTCTCGTATTGCGTATGCTATTACTCCTGTTTCTGTTACGTCAGTACCTTTGGCTTCAGCCTCTTTACTTAGTCTAATACCAAAAGTAGCCTTCATAGCTGAGAACACGATGTATGACACTACAAATACAAAGATGTTAATTGATAGCACACCAATTAATTGTGCACTAAAGGATGCATCAGAGTTTGTTAATGGTACAGCTAATGTTCCCCATATACCAGCAAACATATGAGCTGGAATTGCACCAACCACATCGTCAAGTTTGAAACTAAATAATAATTTTGTTCCAAAAACTACGATCAAGCCACCAACAGCTCCTATGAAAATTGCCGCTAAAGGCGATGGTGCTAGCGGTTCTGCTGTTACAGCCACAAGACCACCTATTGCTCCATTTAACATTTGAATAACATCAGTTTTACCAAACATTAATCTAGTAATTATTGCAGCAGCCATTACACCACCAGCAGCAGCAAGATTAGTGTTTATAAAAATGCTTGATACAGCAACTGCATCATCAAACGTTCCTATAGCTAATTGAGATCCGCCATTGAACCCAAACCAACCTAACCATAAGATGAATACACCAACTGTTACTAAAGGAATTGAGGAAGCAGCAAAAGGTCTAATAGCTTTTGCTTCACCTTTACTACCAAATCGTCCATATCTAGCTCCTAATAGCATAATGCCTGCTAACGCAGCAGCACCACCTGTTGAGTGGACTAATGTTGAACCAGCAAAATCAGAGAAGCCTAGTTCTGCTAACCAGCCCCCACCCCATTGCCAACCCATGACGATTGGATAAATAATTCCAGATAAGATAGCTGCAAAAAGAAAGAAAGGCCAAAGTTTTACTCTTTCAGCCATTGCTCCTGAACAAATTGAAACTGTTGTTGCACAAAATACCATTTGAAAATACCAGTCAGATCCATCTGCATATCCAGTATCTACTGAACTTGCATCTGACCAAGGTGTAAATGTTCCAATATATCCACCTTCAGGTATACCATAAGCTAAGTTGTATCCAAATAACCAAAACATAATTCCAGCAATTGAGTAAAGACCAATGTTCTTTGCACAAATTACAGAAACACTTTTAGAAGTTACCATACCAGATTCTAGCATTGCAAAACCCGCTGCCATGAACATGACCATGAAACCACACATTAAAAATAGTAGTGAATTGAATATAGCTTGAACCTCAGCAGAAACTGTCGTCTCTGCCATACCCGCACTGCTCATGTTTAATAAAAATATTAAACTGAGAACCGGTGCAGACATTATTTTTATAAATTTAGTCATAAGACCTCCACTTGTTTAAGTAAAGTCTTATAGTTTCAATAAAATTTAAAAGTAACGCTGATTAGGAAAAGTGGCTATGCATTTTTTGCATATAGTAACAGCCCTAAACATTTTTTTATTGTTAGGGCTGTTAAAAAAAAATATTATCTGTTGAATACTTCTTTTAAAGCTTTAGCTGGTAAGAATTTTACCTTTTGAGAAGCAGCGATTTGAATTTGCTCTCCTGTTCTAGGGTTTCTTCCAACTCTCGCTTTTCGCTTTGCGACTTTATAAGTACCGAACCCAGCAATTTTAACTGAATCATCACCTTTTAGAGCATCTAAAATAGTGTTGGTAATTGTATCAAAAGTTCGCTCAGCATCCGCTTTGCTCAAATTTAATGAGCCAGAAAGCTTAGCAATTAGTTGTTTTTTGTTCATTTTAGCTCCGGTTTTGTTGGTTAATATTTATACTTGTCATAAACGTTGATAAATCAAGCTTTTTTTTAGTGTAAATTTTTTTAATACACACAATATCTTGTAAAAACTTAAATAAACGTTGATTTTATTTACTTTTTTAAACTTTAAAGGTTATTAATTATCTAAATAAACCTAAGTCTTTAAGGTCATTAAACGTGGTGAAAAACATCAATGATAGCAACAAAAACAAACCGATTCGAAAAAAACCTTCCTGAGTTTTTTGAGACAATGGTCGGCCTAAAACTTTCTCAAAAGCGTAAAACATTAAGTGTCCTCCATCTAACATTGGTATTGGGAATAGATTTATAAGCCCAAGACTGATTGATATATAAGCCATCATACTAATGAATGCCAAAACTCCAAAGGTTGCAACTTGTCCTGAAATTTTAGCAATTCTAATTGGGCCTCCTAATTGAGAGGTATCTGCTTTGCCCAGTATCATTCCACCTATATATTTAAGTGAGGAAATACTTACGAAATACACTTCATAACCTGCATGATATAAAGCTTGAGCAGGGCCTAATTTAATATGATTAACTTTATTATTATAAGCACCAAGCTTAATACCAACCATTCTTTTATTAACTTTATTTCCTAAACCATCATCCCCCTCAACCATATTTGGCTTAATTTTTAAAATTAATTCATCGTAAGATCGCTTAACTTTAAAATCTATAAAATCACCAGTAGACATGGTGATAAATTTAGAAACTTCCATAATACTTTTAACTTCATTTCCATCTATTTCTAAGATTATATCATCCGCTTTTAGTCCTCCTAACATTGCTGGACTGTCCTGCTGAACTTCATTAATTACTGCAGGAGTAAAATCTTTGCCTATAAAAGTGTAGATTGAAAAAAATATTACTAAGGCTAATAGAAAATTAGCTAAAGGACCTCCAAAAACTATTAACACTCTTTGGTATAAAGGTTTTAAAATAAATAATTTTTCTCTTTCTTCCTCATTGTACTTTTCTAAAATTTCTTGATGATCAGCTTGAGAATAAACATTTCTATCTCCAAAAAATTTAACATATCCACCTAAGGGAATTGCGCATATTTTCCATCTTGTACCGTATTTATCATTCCATCCAAACAATTCTTTACCAAAACCAATTGAAAAATCAGTAACACCCACACCATATTTTCTAGCAAAATAGTAATGTCCATATTCGTGTATAAAAACTACAACAAGAATTAAAATTAAAAAAGGTATGATATAACTTAACATTCTTTATCTTTAATATTTTTTTTTTTATTCACAAGATGTAATAAACTACTGATTTGACACTATTTTTAAACAGGTTGAACTAAAGAAGCGCTATTATTTGCTGGTTTATTAACATCTTTTGAAATTTCGTAATAGTTCAGATCTGGTACCTTTCGTTCAATTAAAAAATATGATCCTTGAAGTTCTATATTTAAGTATTGTTTCACATCATTTTGATTAAGAATTACAGGTTGTCTATGATGAATTGTTTTTACATTTTCTTTAGCCTCTTCTGTAATTAAACAAAATTGATCTCCTTCAAAAATTCCTGCAAAATAAATAGTATTTGTATCTTTACGAGTAAAATAATAGGGAGTTTTTTCATCAGGTTTTCTTTTCCATTCATAAAAACCATCTGCAACCGCAACACATCGATTATTCTTAATTAATTTTTTAAATGAAACTTTTTCATTGATAGTTTCTAATCTTGCATTAATTAAAGGTTTAAAATTTTTATCTTTAGCCCATTTTGGAACCAATCCCCATTGAAGATTTTCCAAAGTATTTCCGTTGTTATATTTTTTTATTACAGGAAGTTTCTGATATGGATGAGCATTATAGTTTTCCGTATCTTCAATTTGTATCGCAGATTTTACTAATTTAGTTGTTTTTGAAACAGGATTTTTTACTACGTATCTACCACACATATTCTTATAATAATATAATACAAACAAAAAAAAAGGACCTTATAAAAAGGTCCTTTTTAAATTTTAAATTCTAAAAAAATTTAGAATGTTTTTCCGATTGATAAAGATATTAACATTAGTTCTGAATCTGCTTTAACAACCTTACCATTAGAGTTAGTGTGGCTTATTTCATCAAACTCAGTTATAGTTCCTTCTAGTCTTAGGAAGTCAACTAAACCATCGATTTCTTTTGTAATACCAACACCATACATGATACCTTCTAAACTCTTAGACTGATCACCATCCGTAGATGCTGAGTCACTTGTCTCAGACGCTGTCGCTTGTCTAGTTATATTTGTAATTTTAACATCTCCTTGAGTATAACCAAGTCGAGCAAATACAGATACACCATCACCAGTACTAAATGTTGGTTGAATATATGCCGTCATTACATCCTCAATATCAACAGTAGCATCAAATCCATCACCACCGCCTAGTTTATCAACTTCGGCTGTAAATGGAATGACATCTAACCCTATTGTGATACCAACACCATTAAAATCTAATCCGGTATTTTTTTCAATGAAGAAAGAACCCATGTTGAAGTCCGCTTCACCTGATGCATTTACTGCATCTCCACCAGATCCACCACTAGATGAGTTAGTAGTATGAGAACCACTAGCATCCATAGAAGCAGCTGAAATTTTTACTCCAATACTTGTCTCGGCAAGAGCAAAATTTCCAATAAAAAAAGACGCAATTATTGCTGTTATTATTTTTTTCATAAGTAATTACCTTTATTGTGTTTATAATACGTATTGTGCTTATGTATATTTTTTTGAAATTTTAAATCAAGTCAAAAACACGAAAATCTAAGCTAAATCATATAAAATCGAATAGTGTTGCAAAAAAACAACATCAACTTCAAGTTGTATTATTAATTTTTTTTATATTAAATACTGTCCTTTTGGATCATTTTTTTGATTTCTTGGATCATTAATCCAGGTGATTTCATAGAAGGATAAATTTTTAGAGCTTTCTCGTAACTTGAGATTGCCTTTTCATAATTTTTCAACTGAATATTCACTAACCCCTCACCTGCAAGAGCCCCGAAATGTCGACTTTCAAGTTTCAAAACCTTATCAATATCTTTTTGAGATTCTTCGAAATTACCTAATAGATATAAAACTGTTGCTCTTTTATTCCATGCCTCTGCCCAGTTTTGATCAAGATTAATTACTTCGGTAAAAATATCTTTTGCTCTAAGATAATTTTGATCTCTCAAAAATTGGGAACCTTCTTCTAATTTTGCTGTGAGTTTTTCATCTGTTGGATGGGTGCTCCACAAAGTCCAAATCTCTTGTTCAACAATAGAAGCGACTTTTGTTTTAGTTACTTTTAACTCATTAAACAATTGGTTTAACCTTATATCTCTCTCATTTGTTAAAGAATTAACTTGTGAAAATAAATAAAACAAAATTATAAAAAATAATCTTCTCATTATTATATATTATCAAATATTAGATGAAGAGTCTTGGGTCTTATGTGTCTTTATCGTTTTTTTTACAACTATAAAAAGAAATATCTTTTTCTTTTTCCTTTTGTTTAATCTCGGAAGTGATTTCATGAATAAGTTCGCCTGTTGATCTAGTAAAAACTGCTGACTCTGAATAATTCCTATTTTTATCAAATGCTTGAATTAATATAATGTCTTTATTTAAAATCTTAACCTCTAAATCATTGTTATTAAAAAATTCTGACAAATTTTTAACAATTAAAATATCAGGTTTTTTTGACACAATTTTTAACTTGCTAATATCTTTTCTTGATATTTGATCTTTTGTAAAAGTTTCAAAATTATAATCTGAATTTTTAAGTATTACTTTTTGAAATTTACAATTTAAAGTCAAATTGGAGTTAATTGAAATATTTATATTTTGAGCTTGAGCAAAACTAAAGCAATATATTAAGCTAAAAATTGACAGAAAGATTTTCATTTAATTATATTAATAATACTTTTTTTTATTGTATCACTTATTTTAAGTGTTCCATTTTTGTTGGGGTGTATACCGTCTTGTTGATTTAAACTTGGATTTAGTGCCACACCTTCAAGAAGAAATGGAATTAATGGTAAATTATACTTTTTTGATAATTTTGGATAAATAGCATCAAACTCATTTTTATATGTTTCACCATGTGTGTTTGGTGCCATCATTCCAGCCAAAATAATTCTAATTTTTTTATTCTTAGCAATATTTATTATTTGTTCTAAGTTTTTTTCTGTTTCTTCTGGTTGAATTCCTCTGAGCATATCATTGGCTCCTAATCCTAAAATAATTAAATCAATATCTGGTTCAGATAAACTCCAATCAGCTCTATTTAAGCCACCTGAGGAAGTGCTTCCAGAGACACTTCCATTAATGACTTTGATATTTAAACCACTTTGCTTGAGTTCCTTTTCTAAAACTATTGATAAATGATGTTCTTTAGGTAATCCGTAACCGGCCATCAAACTATCACCAAATAAAACTACCTTTTCTATTGCACTTGCATTTATGTGCACTAGAAAGATTATCAAAATTTTTATAAATATAGTTTTATTCATGAATACTCTTCTTAAATTAAAAAAAATTAATCTCAAATACCAAACTGGTAAAGATAGTATCAGTGTTTTAAAGAATATTGATTTAAATATTAAAAAAAAAGAAATTATTTCAGTAGTTGGAGAAAGTGGCTCAGGAAAAACAAGTTTAATAATGTTAATTGGAGGCTTAGAAAAACCAACGTCTGGTAAAATAATTTTTAATGATCAAGAAATAACAGCTCTTAGTGAAGATGAGGTGTCTGAGATTAGAAAGAAAAATATTGGAATAATATTTCAGTCGTTTTATTTAATTCCTAATTATACAGCAGTTGAAAATGTTGCTTTAACGCTTGAACTTAATAATTTTAAGAATCCAGAAAAAGAAGCAAAAATTTTGTTAGATCGATTTGGTTTGAAACATCGTTTTAATAATTTACCAAGTCAATTATCAGGTGGTGAACAGCAACGGGTTGCTATCGCTAGAGCAATTGCGATGAAACCAGAACTAATATTAGCAGATGAACCAACAGGAAACCTAGATACAGAAAATTCTATCATGATTGCAAATATTTTATTCAAATATGTAAAAGAAGAAAGTTCGTCTTTAATCATAGTAACTCATGATCCTAAACTTGCTGACAAAGCTAAAAGAAAAATAAAAATTAAAGATGGAAAAATTAAATAATCCTTCAGAATTTAGTTTGATTTTTAAATATGCTTTAAAAGATTTAAGCAGAAATTATCATAAAATTTCTAGTATCATTGTTACACTATTTATAAGTCTTTTTATCTTAAGTGCTATTTTCACAATTGAAGATAGTCTTAAAAAAGAACTTAATGATAATGCCAAAGCACTTTTAGGTGGTGATTTAGAAATTGATTACAATCGTAATCAAGGAAATTTAGATCTAGTTAATCAAGTGAAAGAGTTTGCAACTGTTTCTCAAATGATTGAGTTTAGTACTATGCTTTCAACTACTAGCAGAGAAAAAAATAAATCATTATTTACTAGAATTAAAACTGTGGATGAAAAATATCCTTTGTACGGAAATGTTGTTTATGAACCAATAGATGCTTATGAAAGAATGCAAAAAGAACCTAACACTATCCTGATAAATGAAAGTTTATCAAAAACCCTAAAAATTAAAATTGATGAAATCGTAAAAGTTCAAGATCAAAATTTTAAAGTAATTGGAATTATTAAATCAGTACCAGATGTAAGTGGATTTGTTGCATTTGGCGATTGGGCATTAGCAGGAAAACAAACTTTAGAAATTTTAAAAATAAAGGGAATTGGAAGCTTTTTAAACTATGAATATAAAGTAAAGTTTAATAAAAATGATAAGCCAGAGGAAATCGAAAAACGAATTGAAGAAATCTTTAAAGACGATCAAAAAGTAAAACTTAGATATCCTGAAAATTCTGCAAGTGGTATAAAGAGAATTATTAATAATTTTTCTCAATTTTTATCTCTTGTTTCTATCAGTGCAATGTTGATAGCAGGTATTGGAATAGCAAATACTTTACTTTCTTTTATTAATCAAAACAACATGTCTATAGCAGTACGAAAAGCGGTTGGCTTTTATTCAGGCAATATTAAAATACTTTATTATCTTCAGTTATTTTTACTTTTGTTTATTATCACTGTTGTTGCTTATGGATCGAGTTTCTTAATTGTACCAATAGTAGATAAATATTTATCTGATGGACTGGGATTAAATGTTTATCCATTATTTTCAATTATTAATTTTTTTAAAATATTTTTAGTAGGATTATTGGTACTTGTAATTTTTTCTATTCCAACAATCAGTTCTATAGACCAAGTAAAAGCTTCCAATTTATTTAGAAACGTATTTCAAAACCTTCAATTTTATTATTCTAAGAGATCAGTTGTTCTAAGCTTTATTTTATTATCTATTTTAATTTTATTGTTCACTGTTGGATCTGAACAGCCTTCTTATAGTTTGGGTTACTTTGCTGCTTTTTTTGTGTGTTTAATTGTATTTTTCTTACTTTCAAAATTAATCATTTATTTTCTAAAAAAATTCAAATTTAGTTCAATAATTTCTTTAAAAGTTTCAATTAAAAATATTACCCAAACAAAAAGTATAACTCCCATTACGGTTATGTCACTTGGCTTAGGGGTTACTTTGTTACTGACCTTAGCATTAGTAGGTACAAATTTTCAAAGAGAAATTGCTAAATCTATTCCTGATATTGCACCTGATTATTTCTTTGTAGGTATTCAAAAAGGAGAAAGAGAGAAATTTGAAAAAAGTATTTTAAACATGGATCCAAACGCATCTATTGAAATCGTGCCAATGGTATCCTCTGGTATAATAAAAATTAATGGTGTCGATCCTAACACGTATATTAAACCAAATAATGATAGTTACTGGGTAATTGGTAGTGAACGAAGATCTTCCTGGGTAGAAAATATACCTGAAGATAACGAAATTTTAGATGGTAAATGGTGGGATTTATCAAACCCAGATCAACTTCAAATATCTCTAGATGCAAAAGTTGCTAAAGATTTTAATATTCAGTTAGGAGATATTTTTACTTTAAATGTTTATGGACGAGAAATTGAAGGTGAGGTAATTAATTTTAGAGAAGTAGATTATCGAGATCTAAGTATCAACTTTGCGATGTTGTTTAACCCTCAGTATGCAAAAAACATGCCCCATGAATATTTAGCTACTGCAAAATTTAATTCAGATAAATTTGATGAGACTGAAATGGTTGAAATCATGCCAAGTTTATCAATGATAAAAATAGCAGATTACTTATCTAAAGTTACAGCTGTTTTGAATAAAGTATTTTTTGCGGTTACTTTAATTTCAGCTGTTACTATTGTTATTGGTTTAATAGTAATTTCAAGTGCAATTATGGTTCAGGGAAAAATAAAAGAATATCAAAATTTAGTCTTTAAAATTTTAGGTTTTTCAAAAAAACAAATCGTTTTTTCATCGTTAATAGAATTCATTATTATTTTTAATTCTGTAATTTTAATTGCAATATTATTTGCAGTAATTAGTTCAAAATTTATTATTGAAAATATTTTTGAATTAGTTTGGATGTTTGATTTCAAAGTTTTAATTTATTTAGGATTTTCAATTGGTTTGGTTACTTTAATTTTAATATTGTTAACAAACTTAAAATATTTAAATCCTAAAGTTTATCCTCTAATAAGAAATCAATAATTAGAATTTAGTAATTTTACTATCTGAAGAAATTAGATTTAATTCTACTTTTAATTTTGGAAATCTTTTTTTTATTTGTTTTTTAATTTTAGAAAACGAATCTTTATGAATTTTTTTTTCATTGGCTGGTGTAAATTCTTTTTTTCCATTAGCTATTTTTGCTGCACCACAATCTTTATGATTAATAACAATTAATTTTCCTATTTTATGTAATTGAATAGAGGTTCCTAAATTATCATAAAACGTTTTATGCCATTGCTTAAATTTATTATGTGTAACGCCAACAGCTGCACCTGCAATTGTAAAAGCACTGTATTTTCCTATTAATTTTTTTTTCTGTAAATGATTGTGGACTATATGTTGAAATCTTGGATCTATACAAGATAATACCATTGCTTTAAATTTTGATTTCTTCAATTTAATTCCACTTTAAACATAGCCTCATTTCTTCTATTCATTGGTAGGGTAAATGGACTGTCATATGTTGCTCTAATAGGTGGGCTAATAATTGATATACTATTTTTTTGTAATTCTTTTTCTAAGATTTTTTTATGTTTAAGAAAATTTCCATCTGATGCTCGACCAGAATACCTCAATACTGCGTAGTATCCACCTTCAATATTTACTATTTTAACATCTTTCCTGATTGGATTTGGTACATTTTCTGAGTTAAATTTAGAGGGTAAATAAAATTGCATGCTCATATTTCCATTTTTCTCAACTTGAGTAACTGGAGTTGTCATTTTAATTTTCTCCTGAGAATCATTTCTACCTGAAATGTAATTAAATAATTTTTTAAAATTACTATTTATTCCAGATTTCATTGTTTCTACCGCCAAACGATCAGAATATTTCCTAATCTCATATACCTCATTTTTAGATACAACTTCATAATTTGCTTCTTCGTAAGCCATAACTGGAGAATACGGTAAAATAAATAAAGCACAAAATAATATCAAATAAAGTTTAGTTATTCTCATTGTTAAATAACTTTATATTCAAAATTTTGTGTAGTTTCATTAATTTGGATTAATTTAGCACCATTTCTCTCATGAAAGTTAGTAGCCATTTCTGTTAATGGCGAAAGAGTAACTAATCTATTTAAGTGATTGGATTTTTTTATATTTTTAAACACTTCTTTTACAATTAACTTTCCTCCACCCTTTTTTTTAGACCATACAGTGTAAGCTATAGCTATTTGACCACCTGATTGGTCTCTCATAGCTGTTTGTAGAAATGCATCTGTACTTAATTTTTCTAACTCTTCGACACTTTTTGGAATTTCATTTGTATATGCAAAACACATCACAGCATGAATTTCTCCTTGATATTCAACGCCAAAAATTTTTCTTCCATATCCTGTTCTAAACTTATTATCTAACTCTGGCCTAACAGGATCCTCTTCAGGATTACACTCTTTAAGCTCAACAAGTTTCGCACCTTTAACCCAACCAAAAAAATTATCAATATTTTTACTTAAAACTTGTCTATTTTTTCTTAATCTTGCTTTTATTCTTGGGTTAAATTTTTTTTTCATTTTAATAATTATCTACCATTTATTTTAAAGTTTGAATGTGTTATTAAATCATACCAGATAATCATACAGAAGCTTCGCACTAGTAACAAAAATTAAAGCATATAAAATATTGTAAAATAATTTCTCCTCAATAATTTTAAGTAATTGATATCCAATCAATATTCCAAATAATGCAACTGGAAATAATATTGCTGAATGTTTAAAAGATTCTAAATTTGTCATAGACAAATGAACATATAAAGGAAGTTTAATTAAATTCACAAAAGTGAAAAAAAATATTCTTGTTCCAACATAGATTTCTTTTTTCATTCTAAGTGGAAGTAAGTATAAACTAGTTGGTGTCCCTCCAGCATGAACACAAAAACTAGTAAAACCTGCAACCACCGAACATATTCCACCTTTTAAAAAATTTTTCTCTGATTTTTTTTCTTTGTCTTTTTTAAAAAAGAAATAATGACCAGCAAACAAGAAACCCATTACACCAATTATAAATTTTAATAAATCTTCTGAAAAATATGAAAAAGTTAAAGATCCAATAATTATACCGATACCTGCAAATGGAACCATTAATTTCAAAGTTCCTAAATCAAATTCTTTTCTATATTTATAAACAGCAATAAAATCTGAAAATATTAATATTGGCAAAATAATTCCTAAAGCTTGATTTAATGGCATCACTATTGTCATTAACGGAACAGAAATTAAAGTCATAGATCCGCCTAGACCTGACTTAGCAATACCATATAAAATTATGGCTGGAACAACTGTAAAAAAAAATAATAAGTTTATTTCCATTTATTTAATGATTTTAATAATTTCAACCCTAAGGGGCTAATTGGTTCCTGAAGTATTATTTCTTTTCCGGTTTTTTGTTTTACTAATCGTAATAATTTCGTTGCTAACCCTTGTTTTCTAAAAATTGGATTAACAAAAATATACTCTACCTCACCTATCTCATTAAATCTAACAAAGCCTATTGTTGTATTTTCATTTTTAAAAGTAAAAACACCCTCAGTTTCCTCAATTTCAAAATTAGAAACCTCCATAGTGATCATAAATCTTAGTAATTTAGTAGCAAAAGAATAATCGCTATTGCAGCAATAATGGAGCTAACAACAATATAATTAAGTTTAATATTAGATTTTTTTTCTACAAATTCAGTAATTTTCTCCCAGAACAAAACAATCAAAAAAATAATAATAGCTGGAAGAATATATTTAATCATTATTTATGCTTTTATATTATAACCTTTTTTAAGAAGACTTGTTACAATCACTATACAAATAATTAAAAAACTTAACATTAAACCAACACTTATCCATATATTAAAATCTGATACTCCATAAAATGAAAACCTTAATCCATTAATCAGATATACTACTGGATTAAAATATGTAACTATTTGCCAAAACTCTGGAAGCATGTCTAAAGAATATAGGCTTCCCCCTAAAAAAACCATTGGTGTTATAACAAGTGTAGGAATGATTGACATTTGTTCGAAATTAGAACTCATCAATCCAATTAAAAAACCGAATAATGCAAAAGTAAATGAAACTAATATCAAAAGAAAAACCATCAATATTGGAAATTTTACTTCAACTTCAACAAAAAAAGTTGAAGTGATAAATATCATACAACCTACAATTAAAGTTTTGGTTGCTCCAGCACCAACAAATGCAAGAACTATTTCTAGAGTTGAAATTGGTGCAGCTAAAATTTCATAAATTGTTCCATTAAATTTAGGAAAAAAAATACCAAAAGATGTGTTACTTATTGATTGGGTTAACAATGTAAGCATCAACAAACCAGGTACAATGTATGACCCATAACTAATACCATCAATATTTTCAACATATCCTCCAATCACTGAGCCAAAAACTATAAAATATAAAGAGGTAGATAAAACTGGCGATAATAAAGATTGCATCAATGTTCTTCTAAATCTATCCATCTCGTGAAGATAAATTGCTTTAAATGCATAATAATTAAATTTCATTGTTTTCCTTCACTAAACTGACAAAAATCTTTTCTAGTGTACTCTGTTCTGTTTTTAAATCCTTCAGTTTAAATCCTGCATCTTTTAAATCTTGAAGTAGATTCGTAATCCCTGTTTGTTTTGCTTGAACGTTATAAGTATAATCAATTGACATTTTATCTTTTCCAATCTCAAGATTATATTTTACTAAACTACTTGGTATTTCCTTTACCTCTTCCTGTAAGTCTACTGTAAGTTTCTTATGACCCATTTTCTTTAATAATTCTTTTGTTTCATCAACAACTATGATTTCACCTTGATTGATTACTCCCACTCTATCCGCAATAGCCTCTGCTTCTTCTATGTAGTGTGTAGTTAAAATTATTGTAACACCAGTTTTTCTTAAACTCTCAACAACTTTCCACATATCTTGTCTTAGCTCAACATCTACTCCTGCAGTCGGTTCATCTAAGAATAAAATAGTTGGTTCATGAGATAATGCTTTTGCAATCAAAACTCTTCTTTTCATTCCTCCAGACAACTGTCTAAGTCTTAAATCTTTTTTGTCCCATAAACTCAAATCTTTTAAAACTTTTTCAATATGTTTTGGGTCAGGTTTCTTCCCATACAAACCTCTGGAATAGGAAACATTATTAAATACTGTTTCAAATTGTTCCAGAGTAAGCTCTTGTGGAACTAAACCAATTTTTGACCTTGTTTCTCTGTAATCATCAATAATATCAAATTCGTCTACGGCAACTTTTCCTGAAGATGGTCTTACTATTCCACAGATAATACTTATAAGAGTAGTCTTTCCTGCGCCATTTGGTCCAAGCATCGCAAAAATTTCACCCTTTTTAATATAAAGATTAATGTTTTTTAATGCTTTAAATCCATTGTCATAGACTTTTGATAAGTTATTTATGGTAATTTGATTACTAGACATTTGTTAATAATATATAGAGACAATTTATTCTATTACAATAAATTAAAATTTCCGTTATCTGAAATTACTTATGAAAAAATTTTTAATGTTTATTTGTTTTTTATTGGCATTGACTTTCAAAGCATCTAGTAAAGAAACGACTTATGATAAAAAATTATTTGATAAAGCTCTATCAGAAGGAAAAGTTGTCGTGGTAAGTTCTTGGATTAAATATTGCTCATCATGTGCGGGTCAAATGGAAGTGTTAAAAAAAGCAAAGAAAGATTTTGAAAATATGGAATACTTTGCTTTTGATGTAACAAATAAAGAAATTGCTCAATTTTTTAATGTTCAATATCAAACAACACTTTTAATTTTTAAGGATAATAAAGAAGTTTACAGAAGTATTGGTGAGACCACCAAAGAACTCATTTATGATGCTTTAAAATCCTCTATCTAAATTTA
>CACCIO010000003.1 GCA_902546085.1 uncultured Pelagibacteraceae bacterium
AAAAGCAGCTAAATCTAAATTTGGTCAAGAAAATGAAATAAAAGTTTCTATCAATAGAGACAGTGGAGATATTGAGCTCTTTAGAAAACTAGTTATCACTGAAAATCCTGAAAATACAAATACTCAGATAAAATTAGAGGATGCTATAATTTTAAATGAAACAAATAAAGATAAATCTATTGGCGATGAAGTATTGCAACCACTTCCTTCATTTGATTTCGGAAGAATAGCTGCGCAAACCGCAAAGCAAGTAATTAGTTTTAATGTGAGAGAAGCAGAGAGAGAGAGACAATTTAATGATTTTATAGATAAAAAAGATTCAATATTAAGTGGTATTGTAAAAAGATTAGAATTTGGAAATGTGATAGTTGACTTAGGTAGAACAGAGGCAATAATTCAAAAAAATGAGTTAATTCCTCGTGAAAATATTAAAGCTGGAGATAGAATTAAAGCCTATTGCTTTGATGTAAGACGAGAGCCAAGAGGACAACAAATATTCTTATCAAGAGCTCATCCTAAATTTATGGAAAAACTTTTTGTTCAAGAGGTTCCAGAAATTTATGATGGATTAATAGAAATTAAATCTTCCTCGAGAGATCCCGGAAGTAGAGCAAAAATATGTGTAAAAGCAGTTGATACATCACTTGATCCGGTTGGCGCATGTGTGGGTATGAGAGGCTCACGAGTCCAGGCTGTGGTAAATGAACTTCAAGGAGAGAAAATTGATATTGTTAATTGGTCCGAGGATCCTGCCATTCTAGTTTCGAATGCATTATCACCAGCAGATGTTCAAAGAGTAAACGTAGATCTAGAAAGAAAAAAGCTTGATGTAATTTTAACAGAAGAAAACTTAAGTAAGGCAATTGGAAGAAGAGGTCAAAACGTTAGACTTGCGACGAAACTATTAAATTTTGAAATCAACATAATGACTGATGCAGAGGATTCAGAACGAAGACAATTAGAATTCAAAGAAAAAACTGAAAACTTTGTAAAAAATCTAGAATTAGATGAAACATTGGGTCAGTTACTTGTTGCAGAAGGTTTTTCTACTATTGATGATATAAAAGATAGTTCATCTGAAAATTTGATGAAGATCGAAGGTATAGAGGAAGACACTGCTAAAGCATTGATAGAAAGAGCTAAGGAGTTTCACGAAAAAGATCAGGAGGATATTTCTCTAAGAATTAAAGAATTGGGTCTTCAAGATGCTTTGATTAACCTAAAGGGATTAACGCCAGGTATGTTAGTCACACTTGGTGAGCAAAAAATCCTTAGTTTAGAAAATTTTGCAGATTTAGCATCTGATGAATTAACTGGTGGTTATGATGTGGTTAAAGGTGAGAGGGTTAAAATTCATGGTTATCTTGAAGATTTTGCTTTGTCTAAAGAAGAAGCAGATGAACTAATCATGTCTGCAAGAAACATTGTTTATAAAGATTGAGTAATGAAGTATGGAGAAAAAAACAAAATTAACAATTTCAGGCGCAGCCAAAAAGTCTATCAAAAATATTGAGATAGCTAAGACGCAAGGAAAAAACTCTGTTTTAATTGAAAAGCAGACTGGAAAGTTTTCAAATAGAGGGGGGTCATTTAGATCTTCATCAAATAAAGCAAGACCTTCTTCAACAATTAATAGAGGGACACAATTTAAAACTTCATTTAATAATAAATCACCAGCCATAACAAATGATTTTGAGAAGAGAAAATTAGCGGAACAAAGAGCTACCAAAAGACTTAAAGGAGATGTTGAAAATAAAGATAAAAAGACCTTAAAGGCAGGAACAAAGAAAAGAGAATTAAAACTGACTGTATCAAGAGCGTTGAGTGACGAGATTGATGCAAAACAAAGAAGTCTAGCATCTGTGAAAAGAGCAAGACAAAAAGAAATTAAAAATGCTGCAAAAGATGAAACTCAAGAAAATTTAAAACCAATAAAAAGAGATGTTAATATTCCAGAAGCAATTACAGTAAGAGAACTTGCAAATAGAATGGCTGAGCAATCAAGCAATGTTATTAAACATTTGTTTGGAATGGGAGTTACTGTAACTATCAATCAGACTTTGGCAGCTGATACAGCAGAATATTTAGTAAAAGAATTTGGTCATAATCCAATTAGAGAGGAAAAGGCTGATGAGATTATACAAAAAATTAAAGCTTCTAGAACTGAAAACTTAAAAAATAGACCTCCAATAGTTACAGTTATGGGACATGTTGATCATGGTAAAACATCAGTTTTGGATGTTCTTAGAAGTGCAAATGTGGTCTCAGGTGAATTCGGTGGAATAACCCAACATATTGGAGCTTATCAAATTGAAAGCCAGAAAAATAAATTAACATTTATTGATACACCAGGTCATGCTGCTTTTACAGAGATGAGAGCAAGGGGATCGAAATTAACAGATGTAGTTGTTTTAGTTGTTGCTGCTGATGATGGTGTTAAACCTCAAACCGTAGAGTCAATCAAACATGCTAAATCTGCAAATGTTCCAATAGTTGTTGCGATAAATAAATGTGATCTACCAGAGGCAGATCCACAGAAAATTAAAAACCAATTGCTAGAGCACGAGTTAATTGCTGAAGACTTATCTGGTGATACTTTGATGGTTGAAATCTCAACTAAAACAAAACAAAACTTAGATAAATTAGTAGACTCTATAATACTTCAAGCAGAAATTTTAGATCTTAAAACAGATTATGAGTCCAAAGCTACTGGCATAGTCTTAGAGTCTAAAATTGATGTTGGTCGAGGTCCAGTTGCAAATATAATTGTAACAACTGGAACACTTAAGAGAGGTGATTTTTTTGTAAGTGGCTTAAAATGGGGAAAAGTTAGAGCTATTATTAATGATAAAGGTCAAAATATTGGTGAAGCATTACCCTCTACTCCAGTTGAGATTTTAGGAATAAATGGAGCAGCGAAAGCTGGAGATGATTTTATTGTTCTTGATACAGAAAAAGAAGCTAAGACGTTAAGTGAAAATAGAGCCCAAGAGAGCAAAAATGGAAAAAATCCACTAACTTTTGCAACTCAAGACTCTGCTTTTTCAGATAAATCTACTCAAGAATTAAATTTAATTATTAAATCTGATGTTCATGGATCATCAGAAGCTATTAAAAATGCAATTACTCAACTTAAACATGATGAAGTTAAACCTAAAATAATTTTAGCAGATATTGGAATGGTAACTGAGACAGATGTAACTTTAGCTAAAGCTTCTAATGCAGTGTTAATAGCTTTTAATGTTAAACCAAGTAAAGAAGCAAAAAAACTTGCAGAAAATGAGAAAATAAAAATATCTTCGTACAATATTATTTATGAGGTTTTAGATTATATTAAACAAAGAATGTCAGGATTATTGGCGCCCGATGTTCAAGAAAAAATTACTGGTACAGCACAAATTCTGGAAATATTTAAAGTTTCAGGAGCTGGAAAAGTTGCTGGTTCCAAAGTAACTGAAGGAGAAATTAATAGTACTTCAGATGTAAGAATTATTAGAGATGGTGCTATTATATATACTGGAAAAGTTTCAACAATATTTAGAGAAAAAAACCAAGTTAAACAGGTAAGTGACGGTCAAGAATGTGGAATAACACTAAAAGATTACATGGATTTCCAAAAAAATGACACAATAGAAGCATTTAGTGTTACATCTACTGAGAGGTCAATTTAATGGCGGATAGAATAGGAAAACCAATATCACAAAGACAGCTTAGAGTAGGAGAAATGATTAAGCAGTCTTTAAGCATGATTTTTATAAGAAATGAGGCTAAGGTGCCCAATTTAGAAACAAACACTATAACGGTTACTGAGGTTAGAATGAGTCCTGATTTAAAAATTGCTAAAGCTTACGTTCTTCCATTGGGCGGAAAAGATGCAGAGGAAACAATTAGTGTTTTAAAGGAATACTCATTTTTAATTAGAAAAATTTTATCACAAAAAGTGGTTATGAAATTTTTACCAAAATTACTTTTTAGAAAAGACGAATCTTTTGAGTATGCAGAAAAAATAGAAAACTTAATAAAACAAACAAATAAATAGGAAAAAAGAGGCATGAACAAAAAAGCACAGGAATTAGCAATGCACGATAAAGATACTGGTTCTTCAGAAATACAGATCGCTTTGCTAACAGAGAAAATTGAAACTCTCTCTATACATATTAAGCAATTCAAAAAGGATAAACATTCATCTGTTGGATTGTTGAGAGCGGTAAATAGAAGAAAAAAATTGTTAGAATATCTAAAGAAAAATAAAATGGATTCTTACAAAAATGTACTGTCGAAATTGAATTTAAGAAAATAGAAGTCAAGATAGATAGAACGGAATGGAACGAAACGAACGAAAAGAAATGGAAATGAAATGTTTAAAGTATACAACAAGGAAATTGAAGTAGCGGGAAAGAAAATAAGTTTAGAAACAGGTAAAGTAGCAAGACAGGCAGACGGTGCAATAATCGCAAAATGTGGAGAGACAGTCGTACTAGCAACAGTAGTCGGGGCAAAAAAAGTAAATCCTGATATGGATTACTTTCCATTATCTGTAAATTACCAAGAAAAATATTATGCAGCTGGAAAGATTCCAGGTGGGTATTTTAAAAGAGAAGCAAGACCAACTGAGAGCGAAACATTGATCTCTAGATTAATTGACAGACCAATCAGACCACTCTTTCCTGATGAATTTAAAAATGAAGTACAGTTATTGCCAACAGTAATTTCATACGATAAAGAAAATGAACCAGATATTTTATCAATCACTGCATCTTCAGCAGCTTTAGCTATATCAGGAATGCCATTTATGGGTCCTGTAGGCGCTTCAAGAGTTGGCTTTGTAGATGGAAAATATGTTTTAAATCCATCAAAAGTAGATTTAGAAAAATCAAAATTAGATTTAGTTGTAGCAGGTACAAAAGATGCTGTGCTTATGGTTGAATCTGAAGCTAATGGTTTAACAGAAGAAGAAATGTTAAACGCAGTTAAATTTGGTCATGAAGGCTTTGTTCCAGTGATTGAAATGATTGAGGAACTTGCAAAAGAATGTAGAAAACCTGAGTGGACAGTTGAGAAAAAAGATTTATCTGAAGTTAAGAAAAAACTTGAGGAAACTTTCACAGAAGATCTTAAGAAAGCTTTTGCAACAAGAGATAAACAAGATAGATCAAATCAGATTTCAGTTATTACTGACAAAGCCAAAAAGCTTTACGAGGAAGATGAAAACTACACTGATCTTGATGTTAACAGTCAGTTAAAAAATCTTGAAAAATCTATTGTAAGAACAGACATTCTAAAAAACAAAAATAGAATTGATGGTAGAGGCTTATCAGATGTAAGGCCTATCGAATGTGAAGTTGGTGTTTTACCAAGGACACATGGTTCTGCATTATTTACTAGAGGTGAAACTCAAGCAATTGTTGTAGCAACTTTAGGAACATCTGATGATGAGCAAAGAATTGAAAGTTTAGATGGATTACAAAGAGAGCGATTTATGCTTCACTATAATTTTCCTCCTTTTTCGGTTGGAGAAACTGGAAGAATTGGAACAGGTAGAAGAGAAATTGGTCATGGTAAATTAGCTTGGAGAGCAATTAACTCTTCACTACCAACCAAAGAGGCATTTCCATATACTTTTAGAGTAGTTTCAGAGATTACAGAGTCTAATGGTTCTTCTTCAATGGCTACTGTTTGTGGAACTTCCTTAGCCTTAATGGATGCTGGAGTACCAATAAAGCAGCCAGTTGCTGGTATTGCAATGGGATTAATTAAAGAAGGTGATGATTTCAGCGTTCTTTCAGACATCCTAGGTGATGAAGATCATCTTGGTGACATGGACTTTAAAGTTGCTGGAACTAAAGATGGAATTACTTCTCTCCAAATGGATATTAAAATCACAGGTATTACATTTGAAATTATGGAGCAGGCATTAAGCCAAGCCAAAGAAGGAAGGGTTCATATCTTGGGAGAAATGAATAAAGCATTATCAGCTTCAAGATCTGATGTCGGAAAACATACTCCAAAAATGGAACAAGTTAATGTAGATAAAAAAGACATTGCTGCTGTGATTGGAAAAGGTGGTGCAACAATCAGAGAGATAGTAGAAAAATCAGGAGCGAAAGTAGATGTAAATGATGAAGGTATAGTAACAGTTGCTGCGCCAGATGAAGAATCTAGAAACATCGCAATGCAAATGATTAAAGACATCACTGCAAAAGCTGAATTAAATAAAATTTATTCAGGAAAAGTAATGAAGATCATGGAGTTTGGTGCATTTGTTAATTTCTTGGGAAAACAAGATGGACTTGTTCATATTTCAGAACTTGCAGTCAAGAGAGTTGCCAAAGTCACAGATGTTGTGAAAGAGGGTGATGAGGTAAAAGTTAAAGTAATTGGTTTTGATAGAGGCAAAGTTAAGCTATCGATTAAACAAGCATTAGCTGAATAATAATTAAAAGGGCTCACTGAGCCCTTTATCAATTAATTTTATGAAAAAGTTAAGTTGGTATTACAAATTATTTATTTTCAAATTAAGAAGAAAGATAAATTTAGATAATCTTATATTAAATAAAAAAAAATCCTTAAATGAAGTTTTCAATTACTTTGGTACCGACAAAGGTATTAATGTAAAAAATCCATATAGTAAAATTTCAAAAAAAAAAATAGGACATGGATTTGGAAAATTTTATGAAAAATATTTTTATAAATTTAAGAATGATAATTTCAATTTTCTAGAAATCGGAACATGGAAAGGTGCATCTTTAGCTTCTTTTTATTTTTACTTTAAAAAAGCATCTATTTATGGGATTGATAGAAATTTTAAAAATAATTATTCGTCTAAAAGATTAGAATTCATTTATTGTAACACAACTAGTGTTTCTGATTTAGTAAATTTAAAAAAAAAATTAAAGAAAAAAAAATTTAAAATAATTATCGATGATGGATCACATTTATTGAATGATATTATTAGTAACTTAAAATTTTTTTTTAAGTTATTAGATAAAGGAGGATATTATGTAATCGAAGATTTTAATCATCCAAAATATTTTAATTACTTGAATGACTCAAATAATAAGGAGTTATTAGTTGATGCAATAATTAAAAATTTAAAAAAAAAAAAATTTTTTAAGTCAAAAATTCTCAGTCTAAAAGACCAAAAATATCTTTTTAGAAATATAAAAAAAATAAATTTACACAAAGGCAGTATGATAAGCTTAAAAAAAAATATATCAGATATATTATTTATAGAAAAGGTTTGATGTAATTCTACTTGCTGTCAGGTAATATTCTTAGGGTCTGGCATCCCAACCTTGTTATATCCAGCATCTACATAGTGAATTTCACCAGTAACACCATTTGCAAGGTCACTTAATAGATATAACGCTGAATTTCCAACATCATGGATATCTACATTTCTCTTAAGGAAAGAATGGTCTTCATTCCATTTATATAAGAATTTTGCGTCTCCAATTGCAGAGGCAGCCAATGTCTTGATAGGTCCAGCACTTATTGCATTTACTCTCATACCTTTGGCTCCTAAGTCTCTTGCTAAATACTTAACACTTGCTTCAAGAGCTGATTTGCAAACACCCATTACGTTATAATTTGGAATTGCTTTAGTAGACTCGTAAGTTAAAGTTAATAAATTTCCACCTTGTTTCATTACATTTGAAGCCTCTTTTGCTACTTCAGTAAATGAAAAGCATGAGATCAACATACTTCTTAAAAAGTTTTCTCTAGTCGTATTTAAATATTCACCTGATAACTCTGATTTATCAGAGAAAGCAACTGCATGAACTACAAAATCAATTTCACCCCATTTAGATTTTATATCTTTAAATAATTTTACAACTTCTTCTTTTTTTTCAACATCACAACTAAATGTAATGTTTGAATTTAATTTTTCCGCTAAAGGAACTACTCTTTTTTTTAAAGCGTCACCCAAATAAGTAAATCCTAGTTCAGCTCCTGCTTCAGCAAGTTTTTGAGATATACCCCAGGCAATAGATCTTTCATTAGCGACACCCATGATTAATCCTTTTTTACCTTTCATTAAACTCATAAATTAAACCTTTTCAAAAATTAAAGCTGCATTAGTTCCACCAAAACCAAAGCTATTTGACATTATTGTATTTAAAGTTGCTCCCGTTTCAGTTTTTGAAACTATAGGAAATTTTTTAGCATCATCATCCATATCAGTAATATTTGCAGAACCTGTAATGAAATTATTCTTCATCATTATTAAACAATAAATTGCTTCATGCACTGAAGCTGCCCCTAAAGGATGACCTGATAAAGATTTTGTTGAACTTATTTTTGGAATGCCTTCTCCAAAAGTTTCTTTTATAGCATTAAGTTCAGTTATGTCTCCAACGGGAGTGGATGTTCCGTGAGTATTAATGTAATCAATTTTATTTTTAGCAGTTGCCATTGCCATTTTCATACATCTAACAGCACCTTCACCTGATGGCGCTACCATATCGTATCCATCTGAGGTTGCTCCATAACCAGTTAATTCTGCGTATATTTTAGCTCCTCTTGCTTTAGCATGTTCATATTCTTCAAGTACTAATACGCCTGCACCACCTGCAATTACAAATCCATCTCTAGTTTTATCATAAGCTCTAGACGCAGATTGTGGAGTGTCATTATATTTTGAAGACAATGCAGTCATTGCATCAAACATTGCTGTCATTGCCCAATGAATTTCTTCACTACCACCTGCAAAAACAACATCCTGTTTACCCATTTGAATTAATTCCATAGAATTTCCTATGCAATGTCCACTAGTTGCACATGCAGAACTCATCGTGTAGTTAGTTCCTTTAATTTTAAATGGTACGGCAAGTGTTGCAGAAGCAGTACTGGCCATAGTTCTTGGAACAATAAAAGGTCCCATTAATTTTGGTGTCTTCGCTCTAGTTTTATCTGCAGCTAAAATTACATTTTCTATAGAAGGTCCGCCTGAGCCCATCACAATTCCAGTTTTAAAATTACTTACTTCACTTTCTTCTAATCCAGAGTCTTCAATAGCTTCTTTCATTGCAATATAATTGTAAGCTGAGCCTGATCCCATAAATCTAATTGTTTTTCTATCTATATGATCCTCAAGTTTAATATTTGGTTTACCATGAACATGGCTTTTCAGGTTATGCTCTTTATAATCCTCAGCATAAGAAATTCCTGATTTTGAATTTAACAAAGAGTGATGAACTTCTTTTTGATTATTTCCTAAACAAGAAACAACTCCTAAACCTGTAATAACTACTCTTCTCATTATTTAAATAACCCTACTTTTAAACTTTCTGCTGAATATATTTTTTTATTATCTGCAAGAACAATTCCATTTGCAAGCCCAACAGTTGTTCCTCCTGGAGACATAATTTTTTTCATATCTATTTCATATCTTACATTTTTTACATTTTGTAATACTTCGCCTGTAAATTTCACAGTACCCACTCCTAGAGCTCTTCCTTTGCCAGGATTTCCTAGCCAACCAAGAAAAAATCCTACTAGTTGCCACATAGCATCTAAACCTAGGCACCCTGGCATAACTGGATCTTCTTTAAAATGACAATCAAAAAACCAAAGATCATTTTTAATATCTAGTTCAGCTTTTAATAAACCTTTGTTAAACGCTCCATTATTTTCATTGATTTCTGTTATTCTGTCAAACATAAGCATTGGTGGAAGCGGTAATTTAGCATTACCAGGACCAAAAAGGTCGCCATTACCACAAGTTATTAGATCATCATAGGAGTATGAGTTTTTTTTCATAATTTTGAGCTCCCTTAATACTTGATTTAATCTTAATATAATATAATAAAACAGTATATTTTTATTCGTACTTTAGAATTATTATAAAAAACAATGCCAAAAAAGTGCAATTTTATTGAAAAATTAAGAGAGTTGGGACTTAGACCTACTAAACAAAGATTAAATATGTGTGAAGTTTTGTTTAATAGAGAAAAAACTTTCCATTTCACAATTAACGACTTGGTAAAAATGATATCTGAGAAAATGAATCAAAAGATATCTTTAGCTACAGTTTATAACACAGTTCATGCATTTGAAAAAAAAGGATATTTAAAAGAAATTTCTATAGATAGTCACAAAAGTTATTTTGATACAAACACGTCAGTACACCATCATTTTTTTGATGAAGAGACGAATGAGTTAATCGATTGTGATGAAAATGATATTGATCCAATAAATATAAAAAAAAATATTGCTGGGAAAAAAATAAATTCAGTGGAAGTTTTGATTAAGGTTGCGAGTGATAATCAAAATCAAAAATAATTTATATAAATCAAAGACTTAAAAACTACATTATAATAATTCTAAACTATTGACATACTGTCATGATGCATTATATGATCTTTTATCATTAAAAAGGAGAAAAAATGTCTTTAAAAGGAAGTAAAACAGAGGAAAATTTAAAAGAAGCATTTGCTGGAGAAAGCCAAGCGAATAGAAGATATCTTTATTTTGCACAAAAAGCTGACATAGAAGGTTACAATGATGTAGCTGCAGTTTTTAGATCGACAGCTGAAGGTGAAACTGGTCATGCACATGGTCATTTAGAGTATTTAGAAGAAGTTGGTGACCCAGGAACTGGTATGCCAATTGGTGAAACAAAAGCTAACTTAGCTTCAGCAGTACAAGGTGAAACACATGAATACACTGATATGTATCCAGGTATGGCTAAAACGGCAAGAGAGGAGGGTTTTGAAGAAATTGCTGATTGGTTTGAAACTTTAGCAAAAGCTGAAAAATCACACGCTGGTAAATTCCAAAAAACTTTAGAATCTATTAGCTAATAAAATTTCTTAGTGGGCGCTTGATGCCCACTAAAAACAATTCAAATTTCAAATAACTTAATTATATGAGCCAGGAAGGAAGTTTAGGTGCACCTATAAGACATCCAATAGATTTTGAGCATCCTGATTTTTTAAATCCAAAAAAGATAGACGCTGAAATGAGAAGAGTGTTTGACATTTGTCATGGATGTCGAAGATGTTTTAATCTTTGTGACTCATTTCCGAAGCTATTCGACATGATTGATGATTCTAAAAATGAGGATGTTGAAAGCTTATCTAGTGATCAATTTGCTCCTGTTGTTGATGCATGTACTTTGTGTGATATGTGTTTTATGACTAAATGCCCATATGTTCCACCCCATGATTTTGATCTAGATTTTCCACATTTAATGCTGCGATATAGAACAGCTCAAAAAAAATTAGGTAAATTACCAAGAGTACCAAAACAATTAGCTCAAATAGACCGAAATGCCAAAATTGGTGTCATGTTATCTAAAATAGTTAACTGGGCATCAAATATTAAAAATAAATTAATTAGAAAAATCTTAGAGCTTATTACTGGAATAGATAAAAGAGTTCAGCTGCCAAAATATAACTCAGAAACTTTTTCAAACTTCTTTAAAAAGAATAAAGATATAATAAATTATGAGACAACTTTAAAAGATAGAAAAGTTGTTATCTATTCAACTTGTTTTGTAAATTTTAACAAAAAAAATACTGGTATTGCCGCTTTAAAAGTTTTAAAAAAAAATGGTGTGGAGGTTCAAGAGGCTTATCCTGGCTGTTGTGGGATGCCATTTTTAGAGCAAGCAGATCTCCCAAAAGTTGTCGAGCAAGCAAAGAAAGTATCCAAGGATTTAATAGAATGGATTGATAAAGGATATAAAGTAGTAACTTTAACAGCAAGTTGTGGATTGATGTTAAAATTTGAATGGCCTTTGTTGTTACCAAATGATGAAAAAATTAAAAAATTATCTGCAAATGTTATGGATATTGATGAGTATGTGGTTGATATAGCAAACAATGAGGGATTAGCAGAAGGATTAAATGAGATTGATGGAGGTGTAACGGTTCATCATGCGTGTCATGCAAGAGCACAGAACATGGGTATCAAAGCAAGAGATATGTTAAAATTAATACCAAACATTAAAATTGATGTTGTTGAGAGATGTGCGGGTCATGGAGGAACTTTTGGAGTAATGAAAGAAACGCATGATTTAGCAAATAAAGTTGGAAGACCTACAGCTAGACAAATTAAAAATAAAAATAATAGGTATATGGCTTCGGATTGTCCATTAGCTGGCAAACATTTAAAACAGTTAGAAGTTGATACAAATATATCTAATGATGAGGCACTACACCCTATCGAATTAGTCGCAAAAAGTTATAATTTATAATCGTGCCTAGAGAAAAAAGAGAAATCCAAAAAGAAGACATCATGCCTCTAGATACTTATATAGGTAAAAGACGTGAACTAAGAAAAAATATTCTTGATTATAAAAAAAATAGAAGAGTTGCTTTAGGTCCTTACGCTACTTTTTATTTTGAAAGTTATGAAACAATGTTAGCTCAAGTTCAAGAAATGCTATACATTGAAAAAGGTGGTGATCAACAACTTCAGGATGAGCTTTCTGCATATAATCCTCTAATACCCAATGGAAAAGAGCTTACAGCAACTCTAATGTTTGAAATAGATAATCCTATTTCAAGAGCGGCGTTTCTTGGAAAAGTTGGTGGAATTGAAGAAAAAGTATTTATGAAAATAGATGGTGAAAAAATTAAAGCGGTTCCAGAGGAAGATGTAGACAGAACTTCTACCGAAGGAAAAGCTTCCTCAGTACAGTTTATTCATTTTAATTTTACTGATGATCAAATAGAAAAATTTAAATCTAATAGTTCAGTTATTGAGCTTGGAATTGATCACAAAGAATATTCTCATAGCACAAAATTATCTAAAGAAAATATAGCCTCTTTATCTGCTGATTTTAGTTAATTTAGTCCCCAAATATTATCTGTTTTAATCCAACCTTCAAATTCTTCTGATGTTATTTCGCACCAATTTTGTTCACATTTTTCTATAATTAATAATCTTCCTTTTTTTATTTGAGCAACTGGTTTAGAAAAAGGTGTAGGTTTTTTAAATAAAACTTTATCTTTCGTGGCTATTACTGAATTACTTTTTTTTAATTGTGAAATATGTATCCATCCACTGTTATTTTTAAAATCAATTATTCGTCTAAAATTTTCTTTTTTATCAATTTGTTTCAAAGGAAAATTTATTTTTTTGTAAACATACTTAATATCAGATTCGAAACTCGGTCCATAACGTACATTTACCTTATTTTTTTTTAGAGAAACGAATATTTCTCCTGCATTACTTGAGGTAATAAAGAATATTAAAAGAGAGAATATAAAAATATTATTTATTAAATTTTTTATTTTCACTTTTTTTTGTTTTATTTAATTTAACTTTTCTAAAGCTTAAATTTAATAAATCTATAATAAGAATAAATCCATTTAAATTTTGGCCAACTTTTAATATTTTTTTTAAAACTTCATTAGCTAGCATTGTCCCAATTGTTCCAGCTACCGGTCCCAATATTCCTTCATATTCACAGTTTAATATTTCATCAGTAATAACTTCCTCTTGATAGAAGTCTCGTAAAGAAGGAGTATTTTTATCTATAAAATCAAAAGTAAAAATATGACCATCAAATTTACTAATTGCTCCAGTCACAAGATATTTTTTATATTTTAAACTATAATCATTAATTAAAAATTTACTTTCAAAATTGTCAGTACCATCAATAATGAAGTCATAATCCTTTATTATTTTTTCAAATTTTACTCTATCCATTTTAAAGTTATAAAGATTTATTTTTGTTGTTGGATTTATTCTATTTAGTTTTTCTTTGGCAATTATAACTTTTGAGTGATTTAAATCTTTTTCATCATATAAACTTTGTCTATGAATATTTGATAAGCTAACGATGTCATGATCAACAATTCCTAGTTTCCCAATGCCAGATCGGGTTAAAAAATCAGCCGCTGGACATCCTAGACCACCCATTCCAATTATTAAAACCTTTGCCTCTATAATTTTTTTTTGTCCTAATGGACCTATGTTTTTTAAAATTATTTGCCTCGAAAATTTATCTATTTCTTTTTTGCTTAAATTTTTCCTCATTTTCCAGTAGAGCCAAAACCACCCTCTCCTCTAATTGTTTCTGGTAGATCATCAGTTTCCTCAAGATCCATTTTTATTACAGGAGTTAAAATCATTTGTGCTATTCTATCTTTATTATTTATTAAAAAATCACTTTTTCCATGATTAAAAAGGATTACTTTTATTTCTCCCCTGTAATCACTATCAATAGTTCCAGGTGTATTTAAAACACTAATATTGTTTTTTGCAGCTAAACCAGATCTTGGTCTTATTTGGATTTCGAAATCACTTGAAAATGCAACAGCAAGCCCTGTTGGTACTAAGCATGATGAGTTTGATTTAAGATTAATAGGTTCTTTTAATAATGCCATCAAATCCATACCTGATGCACCTTCCGTTTTGTAAGCGGGTAATTCAACCGCAGGGTCTAACTTTTTGATAAGAACTTTTGCCATTAATTAAATTGATCAATTATTCTATCAACTATTTCATCAGAAATTTCAGATTTTTTTTTGTACGAAAGTTTTTCTTTTTTAAAGTCTTTGTTTTTATAATGAATTGTTACTTCATTATAATCAGAATTAAATCCTATATCTTTATTTGATACATCATTAGAAATTATCCAGTCACAACTTTTCTTATTTAATTTTTCCTTTGCATTTTTATCAATTTCATTGGTTTCTGCTGCAAATCCAATGACGAGTTCAGGTCTCATAGAGTTATGGTTAGACACATAATGAAGTATATCTACATTCTTTTCTAAATTTAAGTTTAAGTTCTCTTGTTTTTTAATTTTATTTTCATACTTTTTATTAATTTTAAAATCAGCTACCGCAGCAGAAAAAATTGCTACATCAACAGGTAAATTTTCTTGAGTAGCAACTAACATTTCATCTGCTGTTTCAACTTTTATAAAATTAATATCTTTAGTTATTTCAAGATTAGTTGGACCTGATATTAATGTTGTATCAAAACCTTTTTTGGATAATGATTTTGCTAATTCATATCCTTGTTTGCCACTTGATTTATTTGTAATAAAACGAACTGGATCTATGTACTCATTGGTTGGACCTGCTGTAACCAATGCTTTAAATTTTTTATTATTTTTTTGATTTAAGAAATATTTATCAACTTCTTCAGCAATTACTGATGGGTCTGACATTTTACCCTCTCCATATTCACCACATGCCATATCACCAACCTCTGGACCTATTAGTTTATATCCAAACCCTTTTAATTTTTTTATATTTAATTTAGTAGTTGGATGCTCCCACATTCTTATATTCATTGCTGGTGCTAAAATAATGTCTTTATCTGATGCCAAAACAACAGTGGATGCTAAATCATCAGTTGTTCCTTGGGCCAGTTTCGAAATTGTATTTGCCGTTGCAGGTGCAATTACAATTATATCTGCCCATCTTGAAAGTGAAATATGATCCATTTCAGCCTCATTTTCTGCACTAAATAAATCACTATAAACTTTACCTTGAGAAAGTGATGTAATTGAAAGTGGAGTTACAAACTCTTTTGCACTTGTTGTAAGAATTGTCTTTATTTCTGCACCATTTTTTTTAAAAAGCCTAATTGTTTCAAGACTTTTATAAGCAGATATCCCTCCACAGATAATGAATAGTATTTTTTTATTTATCAAATTTTCCATTTGCAGAATTAAAATACTATAAGGCCAAATATTACAAGAAGTAATAAACCAATAATAGATTGATTTCTAAATGCTATCATTTCTGATTTCTTATCATTTAAAGCGGTATATGAATTTGAATTTTGTGGAATTTGACCGCTAGCTAAAAACGTTAATGCTTGATTTGCTTTATCCATAATCTCAGGAAATTCTGGCAAACGTTTAATAACTTCAGATGTATTTTTTAAAGTTTCATTTAAATTATTAATTGGGTCTTTTGTTTCTTTAAGCCAATTTTCTAGTACAGGCTTTGAAGTTGTCCAAATATTTGTGTTGGGATTTAATTTTCTTGCCACACCTTCAACAACAACCATTGTTTTTTGTAACATTAATAATTGAGGTTGGGTTTGCATATTAAACTTTTCTGTTACATCAAACAATTGTTTGAGTAATTTACCTCCTGAAATATCTTTTACTTCTTGACCAAATATAGGCTCGCCAATTGATCTCAAAGCTTGAGCCAGGTCATCAATTGGTACTTCTTTAGGAACTAATCCAGCCACCAAATGAACTTCAGCTACTTTTTTATAATCTCTTTGAATAAATCCAAATAAAATTTCTGCTAAAAACCTTTTACTTAGTTTATCTAATCTACCCATAATCCCAAAATCTATAGGTACAATCTGTCCACTATTATCGACAAAAATATTTCCTTGATGCATATCGGCATGAAAAAAACCATCTCTTACGGCGTGTCTCAAAAAATGCTGAATAATATCTTCTGCTATTTTATTAGTGTCTAAATTTCTTTTCTTTAACTCCTCAGCTTCTCTAATTGAAATTCCATCTATCCAATCTAAAGTCATTACATTTTCACTAGTAAAATTCCAATAAATCTCAGGAACTTTAAACCCAGCATCATTTTTAGTATTTTCTGCATATTCATTTGCTGCAGCAGCTTCGAATCTTAAATCCATTTCAAGATTGGTTATTTCTTTAAGCAAAAAAACAACTTCAACAAGTTTTAATCTTTTTGTTTTTTTTACGAATGACTCGATAATAAATGCAAACAACATCATCGCATCTATTTCTTCATTGAATATTTTTTTTATATTTGGTCTTAAAATTTTTATTGCTACATCTTTAATAGTTCCATTGTCATTTATTTTTGCTTTGTGAACTTGTGCAATTGATGCAGCAGCAACTGGTTCACTTAAATCAATTATTGAATTAAACGCATCAACTCCAAGGTCCTCTTTAATAATTTTCTTTGCTTCATGAATTGAAAAAGGGGGTAATCGATCTTGAAGTTTTTCTAGCTTTAAGGATAATTCTTCTCCAATTATATCAGGTCTAGTAGCAAGAAATTGCCCAAGTTTGATGAAAGTTGTACCCATGGACTCTAATGACCTAGATAGTCTTTCTCCGTCATCTTCAATTAAATTATTTTGTTCCTTTTTTTCAAATGAAATAGATAAAATTTGGAATAATATTGTTACAGCTAAAGGAGGTTTTTTAAATTTTGAAGCAATTTGTAAAATATCAGATTTTGCAATCTTTCTTCCTAATTTAAATAAATTAATAAGTTTTTTTAACATTAAATTTTCCAACCACTATGAATTGAAACAATCCCTCCAGAAAGATTTCTATAAGAACATTTTTGAAAATTATTTTTTTCCATTAACTCTATTAATTCATCTTGATTAATAAATTGTTCAATACTTTTGATTAAATATTCATAAGGTTCTTTTTCTCCAACTACAAACTGACCAATTATAGGAATAAGTTTTGAGTAATTTTTATATATAAAATCAAGATTTGAATTTTGAATCTTAGAAAATTCTAAACATAGATAACGTCCACCAGGTTTTAAAACTCTATAGGCTTCTGAAAGTGCTTTATTTAAATTCTTTGTATTTCTTAGTCCGAAACTAATAGTGTAATAATCAAATGAGTTGTCCACTATAGGTAATTTTTCTGCTGAAGAAATAACCCATTTTATATTTTTGTAATTTGATAATTTTTGTTTTCCCTGTCCAATCATACTTTTATTCGGATCTACACAAGTAATTTCATTCTCTTTATTTGTGCTATCTAAAAATAACTTTCCAACATCTCCTGTCCCACACGCAACATCAATTAGTTTTCTCTTATCTCTTGGATTCATCATATTAATTAAACTTTTTTTCCAATATCTGTGAACACCCATGGACATAAAATCATTCATTAAGTCATATTTATTGAAGACTTGATTAAATACATTTTCTACAAGGCCTTTTTTATTTTGAAGATTTTGTTGCATAAAAAAATATATATTGAATATAGTATTAAATGCCAGAATTACCAGAAGTAGAAATTGTTAGACAATCCCTTCATAAAAAGATCAAAAAAAAAAGCATAAAAAAAGTAATAATTAAAAACAGGAATTTAAGGTTTAAAATACCAGGTGATTTTGAAAGTTTTTTAAAAGATAAAAAAATAATAAAAGTTAGTAGATATTCTAAATATTTAATTATTCATTTTCAGAATCACAAATATTGTTTAATTCATTTAGGAATGTCAGGAACAATCCATATTCTTGATAAGAAAAAGCCTCTAAAATTTACAAACACTAGTTTTTATCATTCACCTTTTTTACCTGAAAAACATAATCATGCAGAGTTTATATTTGATAACTTGAAAGTAATTTATAATGATCCAAGACGCTTTGGATTTTTCGAAATAATCAAAAATCATCAAGATTTAGAGAAAAGATTTAAATCAATGGGACCTGAGCCCTTTAGTGATAAATTTAACTTAAATTATGTATTTAATTATTTTAAGAATAAAAATAAGGATATAAAAAGTTTTTTAATTGACCAAAGATTTGTTTCTGGAATAGGTAATATTTATGCAAGTGAAATTCTTTTCGCTAGTAAAATAAATCCATTTAAAAAGGCAAAAAGACTTAATAAAAATGAATGTTTAAATGTTATTTTAAATTCTAAGAAAATACTTCAACAGGCAATCAACAAGGGTGGTTCAAGTATTAGAGATTTTAAAGATATCTCGGGTAATAAAGGTAACTTTCAAAAGGAGTTTAAAGTTTATCAGCAAGATGGTACCGATTGTAAGCGTACGAAGTGCAAGGGCATTATAAAAAAAAAAATAACATCAAATAGATCAACCTTTTTTTGTGTTTCTTGTCAAAAATAGTTAAATATTTAGTTGACCACTATAATTTCTCAAGCTATACCCCTGCGCAGATGGCAAACACAAAATCAGCAATTAAAAGAATTAGAAGAATTTCTAAACAAACTGAAGTAAATAAAGCTAGAAAAAGCAGGTTTAGAAACGCTCTTAAGAAAATGAATACTCTAATTGATGGTAAAAAGAAAGATGAAGCTTTAAAATTTTTACCAAAGTTAAACTCTGAGTTGATGAAAATTGCAAAAACAGGAATTATAAAAAAACAAAATGCTTCTAGGAATGTTTCTAGAATTACAAAAAAAATTGCTGCAATCTAAACGTTAGCTTAAATTTTTTAACAACTCCTGATATCTACATTATATATTCAGGTTTTTACTTAAGTTACTATATTTAGATTTAGTAAATATTTGGATTATAGTCATTCAATCTATATTTGATTTAATTTAAATTTAATAACTTTGTAGATTCAATTTATATTTGATTCAATTTATAATTTTAAATTTATTTATAATTTATTATCAATTCAAAAAAAATAAATCACAATCATAGATTTTATTTTTTTTTAATTTTCCTTATTAACTTGTTGCAAATTTTTTTAAATAGTTCTAACTGGGATTCTTCCATAAGTTATGAGCAAATACACAAATAAAAAAAATATTAACAATTTTTCATCTGAAAGTTTCGAATGGAAGCAAGTGCAAAATGAAATGAAAAATAAACTAGGCTTAGAAATTTACGAGAGCTGGTTAAAAAAGATTTCTTTCTTAGAGGAATTTAATAACTATTTGTTATTATCAGTTCCAACAAGGTTTATAAGAGACTGGATTACATCAAGATATTTAGACCAAATATTAAAAATTATTAAATCATATAAAAAAAACATTATTAGAATTGAGTTTAAAATAGTTGAAAAAGTTCAAGATATCAGCGTAAAAGATAGTAATGTTAATGAGAATAATAAAAATGAAAACGTATCATTTATAAAAGACTCTTACCTACAGTATAATCGAATTGATCCAAACAAAAGATTTGATAATTTTATAACTGGTTCAAGTAATAAGTTAGCTTACGAAGCATCATTAAAAGTTTCTGAAAACATTTCTCACTATAATCCGCTTTATATTTATGGTGGTGTTGGAATGGGAAAAACTCACTTATTAAATTCAATTGGTTTAGAGCTTAAAAAAAATAATAAAGTAATGTTTATTTCTGCTGAACGTTTTATGTATCAGTTTGTAAAATCAATTAAATCAAACGATATGGTTAAATTTAAAGAATATTTTAGAAATACAGATATTTTATTAATCGACGATATCCAGTTTATTAGTGGTAAAGAAGCTATGCAGGAGGAGTTCTTTCATACATTTAATGCATTACTTGATAAAGGATCTCAAATAATAGTATCAGCTGATCGATCACCAAATAAATTATCAAGGATTCAAGAAAGAATTAAATCAAGATTTTCTGGTGGATTAGTTGTTGATATTCAAAAGCCAGAACTTGGGCTAAGAAAAAAAATAGTTGAAAAAAAAACTGAAGAATTGAATGCTTTGTACTCCGAACAATTACAAGTTTCTAGAGAAATTCAAGATTTTATAAGTAATGAAATAACTGGAAGTGTAAGAGAACTAGTTGGTGCAATAAACAGAGTTGTTTCGTTTTCAAGAATTTATAACAAAGTTCCAAATCTTGCAGAAACAAAAGTAGTTTTAAAAGATTTATTAAATTTAGCAGAAAATAAGGTTACAATTGATTTAATTCAGACAATTGTTTGTAAGTTTTTCAAAATCAGCAAAAACGAAATGTTATCATCAAGAAGATCAAGATATTTAGTAAGACCAAGACAAACAGCAATTTATTTAACTAAAATTTTGACTTCCAAATCATTGCCTGAAATTGGAAGAGAATTTTCTAACAGAGATCATACAACAATAATTCATTCAGTAAAAACTATTGAAAAGATAAAAGAAAAAGATCCTGAGATGGTTGATAATATAAATAAATTAAAAAATCAGATTTTATATAATAATAAAGAAAATGAAATTTAACGTAAATCAACAAGAACTTCAGCAGGCTTTAAATTATTGCCAAGGAGTCATCGAAAAAAGAAGCACATTACCAATACTTTCAAATATTTTGTTAGATGCAAGCAATTCAAAACTTACTATCACCGCGACAGATCTAGATTTAATATTTATACATCAATTAAATAATGTAGAAATTCTGGAGGAGGGCAAAACAACCACAACTTCCTCAATCATGTATGACATTATAAGAAAATTTAACTCTGGAAAAAAAATAAATCTTTCTCTAACAGATATAAGCAAATTACAAGTAGAATCTGAAAAATCTATTTTTAATTTGAATTGTATAAGTGCAACAGAGTTTCCACTGACAGATGAAAATTTTAATCAAAATGAATTTATAATTAAATCAAAACAATTATTGAAATTATTAAACAAGTGTAAATTTTCAGTTTCTAATGATGAAACAAGGCATTACCTAAGTGGAATTTATTTCCATCAAACAGAAGTTGAAGATAAAAATTATTTAACTGCAGTTGCAACTGATAGTCATAGAATGTCTATATCAAAAATTAGATTAGAAAAAAAAATTGATTTTGATCCAATAATTTTACCTAAAAAAACAATTTTTCAACTTTGTTCTTTGTTAGATAGCTATGATGGAGATGTAAAAGTTTCAAATGTCAAATCAAAAATAAAGTTTGAATTAAATAATAGTATTTTAATTTCAAAACTTATTGATGGAAAATTCCCTAATTACATTCAAGTCATACCTAAAAATAATCAAAAAAAATTAGAAATAGAATTGAAATTATTTTTAAATTCTGTTGATAGAGTAGCTTCTGTTTCATTAGATAAAAAAGATGGCGTGAAATTCAATTTATCTAAAGACACTCTAGATCTTTCGGTAAATAATACTAACAGTGGTGATGGTAAAGAAACTTTAAGTGTTAAGTTTGATCATGACTTAGAGATAAGTTTTAACTCTAGATATTTGATTGATGTTGCTTCACAATTAGACGGAGAAAGAGTAGAAATTTTACTTAATGATACTGGTTCACCAGCACTAATAAAAGATCCAGGTGATTTTGATAGCATTTTTGTTGTAATGCCTATGAAAGGCTAATTAATTAAGTCTAACTCTGAATAAATATTTTTTTCAAGAATTTGAATAAAATTTTCTTTTGTCAACCCTGAGGAAATTGGTTTTAGAATAGAGATTGTAATCGTTTTATTAGATTTCTTTTCACCTTTTTTTGGCCACACATATCCAGAATTTATTGCAACTGGCTGACAGGTAACATTCAATTGTTCATAGATTCTCGAAGCACCTTTTTTGAAAGTCGGTCTTTCATCTGGAAGAACCCTAGTTCCTTGAGGAAAAATAATTAAAGGTCTATCAGAAGTAGCCATCATTTTTGAAATATCATCAAAAAAACCCAAGTTATCTTTTGTAACTTTATTTCGTTTAATTGAAATTGATCCTATTTTTTTTAAATACCAACCAAATATTGGAATTAACAATAATTCTTTTTTTAGAATAAATACAGGCGAGTTAAAGATTGTTTGTAAATAAAAAGTTTCAAACATTGATTGATGAGATGACGCTATAAAAAATTTTTCATCATTAATAATATTTTCCCTTCCTTTTATTGAAATTTTCACTGAAAGAACAAACCTTAAACAAAAACTTGCCCAATGGCCCATTAATTTACCCCCAATCAACACAACCCGATTAGGCAAAAAAAATGATGGTAAAAAAATTATTGAAATAAAAATAATTCCAGTGAAAAACAATATTGAAAATAAATAGTTTCTAATCATTGATTTCAAAGCCTAAATTATATCTTTATGCTTTTGTCTTTTTCTTATTACTTTAATTTTTGATCCTTTTATCAATAATTCTACTGGCTTAGGTCTTAAATTATAATTTGAGCTCAGTGACATTCCATAAGCTCCCACATCACACATTGCTATTAAATCTCTTTCTTTTAACACTTGAAACTTTTTTAATGTAACAAATTTATCTGTACTCTCACAAATAGGACCTACAAATTCATATGGTTTTTTTGATGTTTTGTTAGATTTTGTAACAGGTAAGGTTTTATGAAACGCACCATACAAAGCAGGTCTCATTAAATCATTCATTGCAGCGTCTAAAATGATAAATTTTTTACTTCCACTATCTTTTATATAGATTATTTTTGATACTAATGTACCGGTATCCCCAATAATTGATCTGCCTGGTTCGAATATAATTTTAACTTTATGTTCTCTTAAAAATTTAAGTATGGCTGTGTTATATTTTTTATAATTAAGCTTTTTATTTTTATCTGTGTAGGTAATACCCATACCTCCACCTAAATCTATAAATTCAAATTTATGATTTGTTTTATTCAGAATTTGACTGACCGCTTTAAGCATTTTTTCATAAGGTCTATGATCTAAAATTTGACTACCTATATGAACGCTAAGACATTTTAAATTTATATTTTTTGAATTTTTGCAATAATTTATAATTTCAAAGAATGTATTTTTATTTACGCCAAATTTATTTTCTTTTTTTCCAGTAGATATTTGACTTAATGTCTTTGCATCTGTGTTAGGGTTCAGTCTTACACCAATTTTTATCCTTTTATTTTTTGATTTTGCTATTCGATTTATTTCTTTTATTTCACTTAAAGACTCTGCGTTAATAAGCAAAATCTTTCTATCAATAGCAAAGCTGATTTCACTTGTTGTTTTACCGACACCAGAAAATACTATTTTATTTGGATTAATTCCTGCTTTTAGTGCCATCATCAGTTCTCCTACTGAAACAACATCAGCACCTAATCCAAATTTTTTAATTTCTCGAATTATATTAACATTTGTGTTGGATTTGACTGCAAAGCATATTAGTGGTGAAAAAGATCTGAAGTTTTTTTTAAAATTATTAATATTTTCTTTTAATTTTAAGTAGGAATAAGAATAAAATGGTGTTCCAAATTTATTTGCAATTTTTTGGAGACTAATCTTTTCTATCGTTAATGTTTTATTTATGTATTTCATTAAGCTAAGTTAATTAAAACTTCTTTTATTTCTGCTTTTTTATCTGGATCTACGTATTTTGGATCATCTTTTTTTCCGCAAGAAATAATTGTACAAAATAACAATATAATTATAGTAAATTTTCTAATCATTTTTCTTTTTTATATTTCATTATCATTTTTTTAATATTATCAAAAGAAGTTCCACCATAAGATTTTTTGGAATTAATTGAATATTTTAAGTTAAATACTTTTAATACATCCTCTTTAAGTTTAGGTTCAATTTTTCTTAATTCGTCTAAAGTTAATTCATTTAATTTCTTTTTTCTTTTTTCAGCAAAATTAACTATAGCAGCAGTTTTCTGATATGCTTTTCTAAAAGATATTGAGTGATTTTTTACAAGATAGTCAGCTAAATCAGTTGCTGTAGTGTATCCAGAATAAGCAAGTTCTAACATTTTATTCTTATTTGGATTACAATTTTTTAGTATTTCGTCAAAAATTTTTAAACAATTATTTAGATTATCGTTAGATTTGAAAACAATCTCCTTATCGTCTTGTAAATCCTTGAAGTAAGACAATGGCAATCCCTTTAAAATTGTAAGCATCGAAAATAAATTACCATAAGCACTTCCTGATTTTCCACGCAAATACTCGAGAAGATCAGGATTCTTCTTTTGTGGCATTATTGATGATCCAGTAACAACTCTATCAGATAAATTGATCAAGTTAAAACCGTCAGAATTCCAAATAATTAGCTCTTCGGCAATTCTAGAAATATGCATAGCACACACAGATGTAGCGTATAAAAAATCTAATACAAAATCTCTATCCGAAATTGTATCAATAGAATTATTAGTAGGTATTTTAAAACCAAGTTTTTTGGTTGTGTAATTTCTATCTATATTAAAAGATGTTCCCACTAAAGCTGCAACGCCTAAGGGATTTTCATTTAAGCTGCCTAAATTATTTGAAAATCTCTTTTTGTCTCTATTAAACATTTCTACATAAGACATCAAATAATGTGCAAAAGAGATAGCTTGAGCATTTTTAAGATGAGTAAATCCAGGCATAATAGTTTCAACATTTTTTTCAGCTAACTTAATTGTGCTCTTAATGACTTTATTAATATTATTAATTGTTTCATTAGTTGAATTTTTCATCCAAATTTTAAAATCAGTAATTACTTGATCATTTCTTGATCTTGCAGTGTGAACATATCCGGCTTCTTCACCAATAATCTGGAAAAGTCTCTTTTCAATATTCATATGAATATCCTCATATTTTTTATTAAATTCAAATTTATTGTTTGTGATTTCCTTATGAATTTTTGTTAGTCCATAAACAATTTTATTTTTTATTTTAAATGAAATTATTTTTTGTTTAAAAAGCATTTCAACATGAGCAATTGATCCTTGGATATCCTCTTTATAAAGTCGTTTATCAATATCTATTGAAGTACCAACTTTTTGAAACAATTTCGATGCATTTTTTTTTATCCGTGTGTTCCAGATTGTCTGGTTGTTTTTATTTTTTGTCATGATATTTAATTATACCTATTTAACATGAGATTTTTAATAATATTTATTTTTTTGATAACAAGTGTTGTAGCTGAAGAATTACCTAGTATTAAAAATATTGTAATCCATAAAGTACCAAAAACATATGATAATGTTATTTTTTTAGACAAAAAAGATCAAAAGATAAATATCAATGAATATAAGGGTAAATTATTATTATTGAATTTTTGGGCTACATGGTGTGCACCTTGTAAAGAAGAAATGCCATCTTTAGACAAACTTCAAGCCAACCCGGAATTAGATAAAATAAAAATTTTCGCGATTAATATTGGTAAAGAAAATTTAGATAAAGCTAACAAATTTTTTCGAGATCTTAATATTAAAAACTTTCAACCTTATTTTGATCCACCGACAACATTAGCAAAAACGTTTTCTCTAAGAGGTGTACCTACATCAATTTTAATTAATAAAGAAGGTCAAGAATTTGCAAGAGTAATGGGTTCAATCGATTTTGAGGATAAAAATTTCATTGATTGGATTAAAAAGTATAACTAATTTTTGAAAAAATAAGCAAAGCCAACTAAAGCAATAATTGCAATAAACTGTAAAATGACTCTTAACTGCATTAATTTATTTGAATATTTCTTACTTGTCTCTCCTCCCTTAAAAAGAGTTCCGATACCTAAGATTAAAACTACTCCTACAGCTATCAACAGAGCTATTGATAAAACTTTTACTAATATTCCTGAAATCATTTTTTTTTTAAGATTGTGTTTTGACATAAAAAACATAATTTATCTACTATGACATTTTGCCTAGATTCCGTTATTATTAAACCAGAAAACGGTATTGAAATCAAAAATGCAATTATTTTGCTTCATGGTTATGGAGGTGATGGAAAAGATATAAGCATGCTATCTCTAAACTGGAAAAGACATATGCCTAATACTGTCTTTATTTGTCCAAATGGTCATGAACCATGCGCTATAAATCCTTCAGGGTATCAATGGTTTGATTTAACAAAAGAGAATTCTGATTATATATTACAGCAATCAATTAAAGCTGAAGAAATTTTAAAAAAATTTATTAATGAAGTAAAACAAGATTTCAACTTATCAAATAGTCAAATCTGTTTATCAGGTTTCAGCCAGGGATGTATGATGTCTTTAAATGTTGGTCTTACATCTGAAGAAAAATTTTTATGTATAGTTGGTTTTTCTGGAAAAATAATTAATCAAAAAGATTTGAAAAATAGAATCAAAAACAATACTGAAACTTTACTTATACATGGCGAAGCTGATCAAATTGTCCCATCTACACACTTATTAGAGTCAAAAGATTTTTTAATTAGAAATAATGTTAAAGTTGATACATTATTAATTAAAAACTGTGATCATCATATTCCTATTGAAGCATCAAGTACAGCTTTAAATTTTATCTTAAAAAAAATTTAACATCTCTAATTATTGATAAAATTGTTTAACTAAGTTAAAATTAATTAATGAATAACTTTATCGAACAAGATGTTTCATTAGAAAAATGCCCTGCGCTAGTACTGAATGCAGACTATAGACCTTTGAGTTACTACCCTTTGTCTTTGTGGTCATGGCAGGATACAGTTAAATCTGTTTTTCTTGATCGAGTTATTATTGTCAGTAATTACGATAGAACAATAAGAAGTCCATCATTTAATATGAAATTACCAAGTGTTATCGCATTAAAGGATTATATTGTTCCTCAAAGCAAGCCAAGTTTTACTAGATTTAATGTTTTTTTAAGAGATAAATTTTCCTGCCAATATTGTGGAAGCAATGAGGAGTTAACTTTTGATCACTTATTACCTAGATCAAAAGGGGGTGAAACTAATTGGGATAATGTTGTAACAGCTTGTTCTGCATGCAATGTAAAAAAGGGTGGAAAACTTTTAAAATATTCAGGTATGAAGTTACATCAGTACCCTTATCGACCGTCAACAGAGGATCTACATAAAAATGGTAAAAATTTTCCACCAAATTTTTTACATAAAAGTTGGATGGATTATTTGTATTGGGATGTAGAACTAGAAACTTAGATTTTTTCAGAAATATTTATTGCAATTTTCGATCCTGTTTTAATAATTTTGTCTAATATTGAGTATGGACCATTTTTTGTTGCACCTTTTTCATAGGCAATATCTTTATGATTTAATTCGTCTTCTCTAAATTTAATTATTTTCTTTTTAAGTTTTGGTTCACTATTATCAAGTTGTTTTATCTGGTTTAAATAATGCTCATCTATTACTTCTTCAACAGAAGCAGTACAAAGCATAGCCGCTTTCTTTCCAAGCAAAGTTGAACTAAAACCTAATCCTACTCCTAATAAATCCCATAAGGGTAAAAATTTTGTTGGTTTTATATTTCTCTTTTTAATCTCTTTTTCAAAAAACTCAGAATGTTCTTTTTCATGAACTTTCATTTCTTCAATTACCTTTTTTAAAGCTTCATCTTTAACCAATGTGTTTAAAGCAAGCAACTGTCCTTCATAAATTTTAACAGCACCACGTTCTCCCGCATGATCAACTCTAATAAACTCTTCTATTCTTTTTTTACTTATTGTTTCCATAATTTAAATAAGCTTTTGTTGTAAAATAAACAATTAATATTGATATTATTATATTATAGCTTGTAAGTGATAATCCTAAAATTTTAAATGTAACATCTTTGCAACTTACATTTTTTTCTTGTAATTGTCTTAATATGTCTTCTTTTGACAGTAAATTGGAGCCATTTTTTAAATCACAAACTAATGATTCTTCAATAAAACCTTGCTCAATACCCAAATGATATAAAGATAAAATTGTAGCAGCTGAAAAAATTAAACTAAGAGAAAGAATGAAATATTTTTCAAGACTTATAAATTTATAATTTAATACAATAATTATTAATGCTATTAGGTATGGAATTCTTTCCAGTATACATAAGTTACAAGGTTGATGACCTAGAAGATATTCAATAAAAAATGCCGAAGTTAGAGCAAGAATACTAATTAAAAAAATTAATTTTAATATAATTGTTTTGTTAATCTCAATCATTAAATTTAAAGAATAAATAAATAATAATAAATATTATAACTATAATAATTCCAATAATCGTGAACCATTTTGATCCATGTTTTTCCATGTATTCTGTAAATAGCTCCCCAAATTTATAAGATAAAAAAGCAACTATAAAAAATCTCAGACTTCTTGAAATTAAGCTAACAATTATAAAAATAGGAAGATTAAAAGCAATTAAACCACTTGAAATCGTGAAGGCTTTATAAGGTAATGGTGTAAAACCTGCTAAAAATAGAATACTAAGCCATGTAAGGAATCCACTACCTTGAGACATGCTCAATTTCAAATTTTCAACTTTATCTTCATAACCATAAAATTCGATTACATAAATTGCTAAATCAAAAAATAAATAACCTATTAAATATCCAAAGATACCTCCAAGAACTGAAAATATTGATGCTATTAAGAATATTTTCAAATATTCCTTTTTTTTAGCAATAACCATCGGGATTATCATTGCATCTGGAGGTATGGGAAAAAAAGAACTTTCTATAAAAGACACAAGCCCCAAATAAAAATTCGAACTTTTATGTGCAGCTAATTCTAAACATTTTTTGTAAAGTCTTTGAAACATTTTTTGGTTTTAATATAAATTTAGTTCTTATACTATTAAATATAATTTAATTGAATATAAAGGGCGAATGGCGGAACTGGTAGACGCGCACGACTCAAAATCGTGTTTCGTAAGAAGTGAGAGTTCGATTCTCTCTTCGCCCACCATGTAATTATGAATATAAATAATTTAAATAATTTAATCGAATTATTTGTTAATCAAGCAAATAAACAAAATAAAAAAGATATTTTTTTAGAATGGCTAAATCCAAGTAATAAAAAATTATATACATGGGAACAAACTGAAAAGAATATATTAAAATTATCAAAAGTTATTAAAGAAAATATAAAAGAAGGTGATAGATGTCTTTTAGTTTCAGAGAATAGACCTGAGTGGTTTGTGTCTGATTTAGCTATAATGTTAGCTGGTGGAATTACTGTACCAGCATATACAACATATATTGAAGATGATTATAAGTATTTGATTGAAGACTGTGAACCTAGCTTAGTTATTGTTTCTAATAACGAAATGCTAAAAAAATTGCATAACTTAATTAATGAAAAAGATTTTATAAATAAAGTTGTTACTTTAGATCAAATAGATAACGTAATAAATAACTTAAATATAAACAACAAAGAAAAATATTTAGATTATAATTCTATAACAAAAAATAATTCATTAGCAGAAGATAAAATTGAAAATAACAAATTAAAAAGAAATTCTCCTGCATGCATTATTTATACTTCAGGAACTGGTGGGAATCCTAAGGGAGTAATCTTAAGTCATGGTGGAATTTTGAATAATGTTGAGGGATCGATAGAAATTCTAAAACCATTATTTAACTCAAAAATAGTATTTTTAACTTGGCTTCCTCTTTCTCACTCTTATGAGCATTGTCTTCAATTTGTCCAGATAGCAGTTGGAGCTAAAGTATTCTATGCTGAAAAAATTGAAAAACTTCTAGAAAATATATCTGAAGCAAAACCTAGAATTATGACAGCTGTTCCAAGGTTCTATCAGAACCTTTACAACAAAATAAACATGAATTTAAAAAAACAAACAGGTTTTAAAGCTAAATTAATTGAAGCAACTATTCGTTTGGGGAGAAAAAAACTATTAAATCAAAAAATGACTGTATCTGAAAAATTGCTTGATTTGATAGTTGAAAAATTAGTAAGAAAAAAAATAAAAAAACAATTTGGTGGAAATTTACAAGCTTTCGTCTCAGGCGGTGGTGCTCTAGATAAAGAAATAGGTGAATTTTTAAATGCCATAGGATTACCGACCCTCCAAGGTTATGGTTTAACAGAAACTTCACCAGTAGTAAGTTGTAATCCAATACATAAAATAAAAGTAGAAACTGTAGGCCCTCCATTTAAAGGGAATCAGGTTAAAATTGCCGAAGATGGAGAAATTTTAGTTAAAGGTGAAAATGTAATGTTAGGATATTGGAACAAAAAAGAGGAAACTGAAAAAGTAATAATAAATGGATGGCTTCATACAGGCGATATTGGAGAGATAGATCCACATGATGGTTATTTAAAAATTACTGATAGAAAAAAAGATATCATAGTAAGTGCTGGAGGAGATAATATTTCACCAGCTAAAATTGAAAATATGATTACAAATGAGCCAGAGATAGATCAATGTATGGTTTATGGAGATAAAAAAAATTATTTAGTTGCTTTAATAGTACCTAATAAAGATTTTTTAAATGAAAAAGAGAAAATTAATAATGTAATTGAAAAAATAAATACAAAATTAACTTTATTAGAAAAGATAAAAAAAATTCAATTAATAGATGAAAATTTTTCTATCGAAAATGGTTTAATGACACCAACAATGAAAGTAAAAAGAAAAAAAGTTACTGAAAAATATAAAAATCAGCTAGAAAATCTTTATTAAAAAATTTAAATCAAGTTGTTTATTAACCGCATAAACATTAACTAAATTAATAGAAAAAAGTTTTATAAAAATAAAAAATTAAAAATAATTTTTTCAAAATTTTATCTTTTAATTAATTAATTGACATAACTTATAGAAAAAAATAAAAATATGTTAACAGCGAATCAATTTGATTCGTTTAACTAAAAAAGGGAGCTAAAGATGCCTAAGAAAAGAAAAAAAGCGGCAAAGAAAACTAAGAAAAAAGCTAAGAAAAAAGCTAAGAAAAAAGCAAAAAAAAGAAGAAGAAAATAGTAACTTAGTATTCTTTACAAAAAACGCTTCTCATTACAGTTTGTGTGAGAGGCGTTTTTTTTACTCATCAATCGGTTCGTCGCTATCAGAAATTGGCTCGTCCACAGGTAGATCTCTAGCTGGAGTTTTTGCAGCTGTCACTGGTTGGGGTTGTCCTCCTAAATTTCTTTTTAGTGCTTTATCTAGTTTTTTTTGAGTGTCTTCTAAAGATACATTTAAAACAATCTGAAATTCAGATAGAATTCTTTCATAAGCTTTTTCAAATAGTTGTCTTTCACTATAAGACTGATCAACCATAAGATCATCACCTTTATTTAAATCTCTTACAACCTCAGCTAATTCATATATTTTTCCAGAAGATATTTTAGCTTCATATTCTTGTGCTCTTCGACTCCACATTGATCTTTTAATTTTTGGTTTACTTTTTAATATTGAAATACACTTGTTAACTTGGTTAATAGTTGCTAATGGCCTTAAGTGAGACTGCTTGTTTACAGGGACCATACCATTAGCTTTGTCTTTTTCAAATTTGATAACATATGTTTCAACATCAATTCCACCAATGTTAATTTTTTTAAATTCAGTAATTTGACCTACACCATGTTTTGGATAAACAACATGATCTTTAATCTTGTATTCTCTTTTTTCAGTTTCTTGTTTTTTTACTTTTTTAATTTCAGGCTTAACTTCATTTGTTTTTGAAATTCTTAAATTAACATCTTTTGGATCAGCAGTTGTTTCTGCAACTTTAATATTTTTTTTGGTTTTTGTTACTTTAGCCGAGATCTTTTTAAGAACTTTTTTGGTTTTTTTTGAAATTATTTTTTTAGCTTTTTTAGCTTTTACAGTTTTTTTTGTTTTGACAACTTTCTTTTTAGAAACTTTTTTTTTCACTGTTTTATCTGTTTTACCTTTAAAGATTTTCTTTAAAATATTTTTCGTACTTATTTTGCTCATTTTTAAATTTTTCGTGATCCGCTGGTGGATCTTTTTTCTCACTTATATTGGGCCAGATTTCAGAGTATTTCTTGTTGATCTCTAACCATTTTTCACTACCAGGTTCAGTGTCTGCTTTAATGGCATCGACAGGACACTCTGGCTCACAAACGCCACAATCTATACACTCATCAGGTTTAATTACAAGCATATTTTTACCTTCGTAAAAGCAATCAACCGGGCAGACGTCAACACAGTCTGTTAGTTTGCACTTAATACAATTGTCGTTAACGATATATGTCATTTTGAATTATGTTTAATTTTTTCTTTAATATCTCCCATTGTTTTATTGTCAATATAAAGTAATCCCGCAAGTCGTCTCATTAAGTTAGTTTCATATATATCAGCATCTTTGTTTGAGTAAATGATAGACCATAAAGCCTCTACAATTTTAACTTTGTCTTTTTCAGGTAAATTTTTTACTTCTCTAGTAAAATCTAAAATTTGATTTGAGCTTTCCTCAATTTTTTTAGCTTCTTCAATTGTTTTAGAAATATTTTTATCTATTAAACCAAGCTCAATAAGTGTTTTTTTAATAATTTCTTCCTCTTCATCTGTGTAATTCTCGTCTATTTTAGCAGCATGAATTAATAAAGCACAAACTTTTGTTAGAAATTCATTATTTTTTACTTCTTCCTTTTTAAAAAACATTTTAACTCAAATTTAAATTTTTTAATATTTTAAATGGGTTTTCATTTGAGATTTTCTTTGTGGTAATTTTTTTAAATTTCTTATTAGGTTTATATTTAAAAAATAATTCATTTCCTTTCTCAAATATTTTGTAATTCATTTTTTGAAGTAATTTTTTGAAATTATCTTTACTACATCCTAAAAGATTTAACATTTCTGGAACTAATTTTACTTCAGATTTTTCTTTTGATCTAGAATTCATTACTAATATAAATAATCTTTCCAAAATATCAATTCTAACAAAAAAATTGTCAAATTTTTCAAATCCGCACAAAAGCATAAAGTTTTTATTTTTTATTTCTTTATCATCTAAAAAATTCAAACCAAAGGTAGGTGGTTTTAAATTATGAAATTTTTGATAAAAATTTTTCCATAATAATGTTCGCAAAGAAACTGCTTCTGGCTTAATTAATTGATAAAGGAAAACATGATATCTTCCAAACTTTACCCCTAAGTCTCTAAGAATTTTTCTCTCATTTTGTTCTAGATTTTTTAAGTATTCAGAAACTTGGTCTCGTTTTAATACTCCATTATTTTCATAGAGTTGGTATGCCAGTGCTTTAATTGATGAATTATTTTCTTTTATATTTTTTAAATCAATTAAACTTTTAAGAACGTTATTTATTTTTGCATGTATCCACTTGTAAATGTAATCATTTAATTTTTGTTTAGTGTTTTGTTCAATAACATCATCAACGATTAAATCAAAATTAGGGTTTAAATAGTCATTACCTTGTGTTAATTTCGCAATTGGGAAATCATTCCAGTAAATTTTAAAGTCTTCATTCAAATTTATTAATCCTGTATCAATTATTGATTGAACACGTTTTTCTAATTCTGGACCAATAGTTTGTCTGGCAGCTTTCTTTAAAGATTTAATATCTGTTTCCAAAGCACCTTTTTTTAGATATAATTCTAGTTTTAGCCCTTTTATCTTTCCAATAAATTGATCATCAATTTTAACATCGTTGTTTTGTAAAATTTCAGTTTTAAATTCCATATCTTGTTTCAAACCTCTAGCAAGAACACTTGCTCTTTTGTCAATAAAAGTTTTAGTAAGTTCTTCATGCAATCTGTCTGAAAGTCTATCTTCTAAGTGTTTAGTTTTTTCTATCCAATAACTTTGATTTTCTACCCAATTATTTTTATTTGAAACATATGACCAAGTTCTGACATTTGCAATTCTATTTGATAAAGAATCTACATTTCCATCTAATTTATCTAGTTTCATAAGCTGTAATCTCATATAATCTTCGGAAATTAGTCTTTTTTTGCTAGTTAAAAATTTAAATACATTCCCAATTACCTCAAAATGATTTCCGTAAGTTTTTTTAACAAAATCAGGTATTTGGCAACATTCCCATAAAAGCATTAAAGTTTTCTCATCAAATCCTATATTTAAAATTCTTTGATCTTTTAAAAAATATTTTAGTGCTTTTTCGTCCTCACATTCATGAATTTTTCTTAGCCATTCCACCTGAGGTTTTTCCTCTAAACTTTTAATTAAACTATATGGATTATTGAAATTAAGATTTGAATTTCTCCAAAACAAAGTTCTAATTTCTTCAAATTTATGATTTTCTAATAACTCTACTTCTTCTGGAGTTATTTCTTTGCAATCACCAGTAATACCAAAACTTCCATCGTTAAGGTACCTGCCAGCTCTACCTGCTATTTGACCTATTTCAGATATATTTAATCTTCTTAATTTTCTTCCATCAAATTTCTTAATATTTGAAAAATAAACAAAATCTAAATCCATATTTATTCCCATTCCAATAGCATCTGTTGCAACTAAAAAATCTACGTCACCAGATTGATATAATTCAACTTGAGCATTTCTTGTTTTTGGACTTAGTGACCCCATTACAATAGCAGCCCCACCCTTTTGTCTTCTTATTAACTCAGCAATGGCATAAACTTCCTCTGCTGAAAATGCAATTATTGCTGTTTTTCTGTTAATTCTTGATATTTTTTTATGACCCGCGTAAGTAAGTTTAGATAGTCTTTCTCTATTTATGAATTCGATATCTCCATCTAATTTTGAGATAATATTTCTAATAGTACTTGAACCCATTAGCATTGTAAGTTTTTCACCTCTAATATTTAAAAGTCTATCGGTAAAAATATGACCTCTTTCGTGATCAGAGCACATTTGAATCTCATCCACTCCAACAAAGTCTAGATGTTTTTCAATTGGCATTGACTCCACCGTACATAAATAATATTTAGCGTTTGATGGAATTATTTTTTCTTCACCAGTTATAAGTGCAACTTTATCTAAACTTATTTTCTTGATTACTTTGTCGTATACTTCCCTTGCAAGTAATCTAAGTGGAAATCCAATCATACCACTTTCAAAAGAAAGCATAGTTTCAATAGCAAGATGGGTTTTACCTGTATTGGTAGGTCCTAGAACAGCTGTAATTTTTTTTTTAGTCATTTCTACTTTTTGTGCTTCTTTTTTTTTACCTACAAGATATTGTTACTTGTAAAGAACAAAAATAGACTAAAACATGACCGAATCGAAGGGTAAAAAGTTCTCATTTTCTTTTAAATGCTAGTGAGATTATCATAAAAAGATTAATTCTATAACAGTATTTTAATTTAATAAAATGAGTAAAAAACTTTGGCAACCTTCTCTAGTTTTAAAAAGAAATTCAAATTTATTCGCTTTTGAAAGTTACATTTCAAAAAAACTAAAAATAAAATTTAATAGAAATTATAAAAACTTGTTAAATTGGAGTATTAAAAATTCACCCGAATTTTGGACCAGATTTTGGGATTTTAGCAAAATTAAAGGAACTAAAAGTAAAAAAAAATTTAGAAAATCAAAAATTTTTTATAAAAATTTATTTTTACCAGGTAGTAAACTAAATTTTGGTGAAAATTTATTATCAAAAAATAATAAAGAAAAAGCAGTAACCTTTATTAGTGAAAATGGATTTAGAGAAGAAAAATCGTGGAGACAATTAAACTTAAATACTAATAAAATTTCAAAATTTTTAAAAAAAATAAATATTAAAAAAGGAGATAGAGTAGCAGCCTATATGCCTAATACTATTGAAACTGTCGAGGCATTCATTGCTACAACTTCTTTGGGAGGAATTTGGTCATCTTGTAGTCCTGATTTTGGTTCTAAAGGTGTTATAGAGAGATTTTCTCAAATTAATCCAAAAGTTTTATTCATCACTGATCAATATTTTTATAATGGAAAAAAAATAAATGTTTTAAAAAGACTTCCAGAGATTTTAAAATCAATACCATCAATTAAAAGTGTTGTTATTAGTAGCTATCCTGGAAAAAAGTTTATTAAGAATAAAAATAGATTTAAAAAAATTAATTTATTTAAATGGAATAAATTAATGCAAACTAATTACGAAAAAATGAATTTTAAAAGATTTGATTTTGAAACAGAGTTAGCAATATTATATTCAAGTGGAACTACTGGAAAACCCAAATGTATTTGTCACAGATCTGGTGGCGTTTTAATCCAGCACATGAAGGAACATCAATTACATTGTAATATTAAAGAAAATGATAACGTTTTTTATTTTACGACATGTGGATGGATGATGTGGAATTGGTTAGTCAGTTCATTGGCTTCTAGAGCTTCTATTGTTCTGTTTGATGGATATCCAATGTTTAAATCGTCTGATTTGCTTTTGAAAATAGCACAAAGAGAAAAAATAACTTTATTCGGAATAAGCGCGAAGTATGTAGATGCTTTAAGAAAGTTTAAACCAAAACTAAAATATAAATTTAAACTAAATAAATTAAGAACAATTTGTTCAACAGGCTCACCTCTTTCAGAAGAGAGTTTTAAGTATGTTTACAAGCACATTAAAAAAAATGTACACTTGTCATCAATTTCTGGTGGTACCGACATTGTTTCATGTTTTGTATTAGGAAATTTATATCAGTCAGTAAATATAGGAGAAATACAAAACAAAGGTTTGGCTCTAGATGTAGATGTTTTAAGTGATAAAGGGAAGTCTTTAAAAAATATTAAAGGAGAGCTTGTTTGTAAAAATCCTTTTCCATCAATGCCTTTAAAGTTTTGGAATGATAAAAATGATATGAAATTTAAGAATGCATATTTTAATAAATTTAAAAATATATGGCATCATGGTGATTATGCAGAAATAAAGAATAATGGTGGGTATATAATTCATGGAAGATCAGATACCACCTTAAATCCAGGAGGTGCTCGACTTGGAACAGCAGAGATATATTCAGAGGTTGAGAAGTTTAAAGAAATAAAAGAATCTATCGTTGTAGGACAATCTTGGGATAATGATATTAGAATAGTTTTATTTATTGTAATGAGCAAAAATTTTCTATTAACAACAAAATTAATTAATAAGATAAAATCACAAATAAAAAAAAATGCGTCTCCAAGACATGTTCCAAAAAAAATTATTGTTGTTAAAGATATTCCTCGAACAAAAAGTGGTAAAATAGTTGAGCTAGCGGTTAAAAGTAAGATAGAAGGAAGTCAAATCAAAAACATTGAAGCTTTAGCAAATCCCGAAGCTCTCGAACAATATAGTAATTTAAAAGAACTAAATACATAAATATAAAAAATTAACCTCCAGGTCCCAAATTAGAAGGTTTTATTTTTATAATTTTCCACACACCAGATGCAGAAGTTATAATTTTATCATTACATCTTAGTTCACAAAATAAAAAGACAAGAGTATTTGTTTTTTTTAAAATTTTTGTATAACCAATAATTTCATCTCTAACTTTTGAGGCACCAATAAATTTTATATCTAATGAAATTGTAACACATGGAGCATTTCCAGCCGCTCTATGTGCAGCTGTTCCTGCGCCTGCATCTATCAATGCAGACAAATAGCCTCCGTGGGTAATTCCGGCAGCATTTAAATGATTTTCATTAATTAAAGACTTAAATTCGTATTCATTTTCTGAAATAGATCTAAACAAAACACCCCCATTGTGTTTCATAAATCCAGGTTTAATACTTATTTGCTCAAATTTATTACTCATAATTTTTTATAATATAAAAGTTAAGATTAATAAAATAATTAAAATAATAATAAAAAAATATATTACTGATTTTTGTAAGGATGCTTTTAAAAGCCAATCAAACATTATTACTTCCTATTTGGTGGACCGCCCAGAACTCGAATCTGGAATCTCCCGGTTCGTAGCCGAGCGCCTTATCCAATTTGGCCAGCGGTCCATTAAAATAATATACTCCATATATCAAAGTTTTTGATGTAATTTAACTTATAAAATATTAAGTTAATTATTTTATGATCAAAAAACCTTACGATGTTGTAATTACATCTGCGCTACGAACTCCAATAGGAAGATATAAAGGATCATTAAAGAATCTTAGTGCATCAAAATTAGGGTCAATAGTAATTAAAGAGGTAATTTATAAATCAAAATTAGATGTAGAGGAGATAGATGAAGTAATCATGGGGCATGTTTTAACATCTGGACTTGGCCAAAATCCTGCTAGACAAGCATCAGTTGGAGCTGGAGTACCAGTTTCAAAACCTGCTCATATTATCAATCAAGTTTGTGGATCTGGATTAAGATCTGTTGTTTCTGGTTATCAATCAATCAGCTTAGGAGAAAATCAAATAGTTGTTGCAGGTGGTCAAGAAAATATGTCAAGCGCAACTCATGCAATTTACTATAGAGAAGATAAAAAATTTTCTGAAAAAAAATTAGTAGATACGATGATAAAAGATGGTCTATTAGATTCATTTAATGATTATCATATGGGTGTTACAGCTGAGAACGTTGCTGAGAAATATAAAATTTCAAGAGATGAACAAGATGATTTTTCTTTAAATTCTCAGAAGAAAACAGAAAAAGCATATAGTGAAAATAAATTTCAAGATGAGCTGATTAAATTACAAATTGAAGACGGAGATAAAAAATTTATTTTTGAAAAAGACGAACATCCTAGAGAAAATTTAAGTATAGATGATTTAAAAAAATTAAAAACAGTTTTTAAAGAAAATGGGACTGTAACACCTGGAAATTCCTCAGGAATAAATGATGGTGCTGCAGCCTTAGTTTTGATGTCTAGGGAGCAAGCAGAAAAAAAATCATTAGATCCATTGGTTAAAATTGTATCTTGGGCTACTTGTGGGGTTGAACCTTCATTAATGGGATTGGGACCTATACCTTCAATTCAGGAAGCTTTATTTAAAGCAAATTGGAAAATAGATGAAGTAGACTTATTTGAAATTAATGAGGCATTTGCAGCACAAAGTATAGCAGTAGTTAAAGAATTAAAAATTTCTGAAAAAAAAATTAATGTTAATGGAGGAGCAATAGCTTTAGGTCATCCAATTGGAGCTTCTGGGGCAAGAATTTTGGTTACACTCGTCCATGAAATGATTAAGCAAGATAAAAAAAAAGGTTGTGCGGCACTCTGTATTGGTGGAGGTATGGGGATAGCTATGTGTATTGAGAGAAGCTAAAAAGCTTAATATTCATTTTTTTTTTTATTTTTTGTATAATAAAAATGCGAGATTAACGAAAAAACCTTATTAATGTGATAAAATAAAATTCAATAATGTTTTTTTGGGTATATAAAACGTTTTAAAAAAATGAGCGAAAAATTACTTGTTCCTGACATTGGTGACTTTGAAAATGTTGAGGTTATAGAAATACTTGTAAAACCTGGTGATCAAATTAAACAAAATGATCCAATAGTCACAATTGAAAGTGATAAATCAAGTGTTGAAATTCCTTCTACCGTCGCTGGAAAAGTAGATAGTTTAGCAGTTAAAGTTGGTGATAAAGTTTCTAAAGGAGATTTGTTGCTAAATCTTACATCATTATCAAAAACACCATCAGAAAGCACTCTTCCAAAAGATACAGAAAATATAATTAAACAAGCTGAAGAAGCAATGGTTGAAAAAAAAATTATATCTGAACCTATAATTGAAAAAAAACAATCTACAATTCAAGTAGTTAATGGGGCTGATATTGATCCACTTGAAACTCAAGATTGGTTGGAATCTTTATCTGCAGTTATTTCAAAAGATGGAAATCAAAGAGCTCATTTTTTAATTAAAGAACTAATTAACAAAGCTTATCGTGAAGGAGCAAATATTCCTTATACTCAAAATACACCATACATTAATACAATACCTCCCGAGGCTGAAGTAAAGTCTGGAGGCGATCAAAATATTGAGAGAAGAATTAGATCATTAATTAGATGGAACGCAGCAGCAATGGTGGTTCGAGCAAATAAAAAATACCCTGAGCTTGGTGGACACATTGGTACATTTGCATCTGCTGCAACATTATATGATGTTGGGATGAATCATTTTTGGAGAGCAAAAAATAATAAATTTGGTGGAGATTTAATTTATTTTCAAGGACATAGCGCTCCAGGAATGTATGCGAGGGCATTCCTAGAGGGTAGATTAAATGAAAAACAATTAGACAGTTTTAGACAAGAGGTAAAACCTGGAGGTCTATCATCATATCCACACCCATGGTTGATGCCAAAATTTTGGCAGTTTCCTACAGTATCAATGGGTTTAGGTCCTATGCTTGCTATATATCAAGCTAGATACATGAAATATTTAATCAATAGAGGTTTGATTAAAGATGAGGGAAGAAAGGTATGGGCTTTTTTAGGTGATGGGGAGATGGATGAACCGGAGTCAATGGGAGCCATTGGATTGGCTGCAAGAGAAAATTTAGATAATTTAATATTTGTAATTAATTGCAATCTTCAAAGATTGGATGGTCCAGTTAGAGGTAACGGAAAAATAATTCAAGAGCTTGAGGGAAGTTTCAGAGGATCTGGCTGGAACGTTTTAAAAGTTATTTGGGGATCATATTGGGATTCGTTGCTTGCTAATGATAAAACTGGTCACTTAATAAAAATTATGAACGAGACAGTAGATGGTGAGTACCAAGCAATGAAAGCAAGAGACGGTGCTTATGTAAGAGACAAGTTTTTTGGTAAATCTCCTGAAACATTAGAATTAGTTTCAAGCATGTCAGATACAGATATATGGAGACTTAATAGAGGTGGTCACGATCCTCACAAAGTTTTTGCTGCATATGATAAAGCGACTAAACATCAAGGGAGCCCAACAGTGATAATTGCAAAAACTATCAAAGGTTATGGAATGGGAAAATCAGGAGAAAGTGTAAATACCACTCACCAAACAAAAAAGTTAGATGTAGACGACTTGATGTACTATAGAGATCGATTTGATGTTCCCTTAACAGATGAACAGGTGAGAAATATTGAATACTTTAGGCCTGACGAAAATTCTACAGAAATAAAATATATAAAAGAAAGAAGAATTAAATTAGGTGGATATTTACCTGAACGTTCGACTTTCGCTAAACCAATCAAAGCACCCTCAAAAGATATTTTTGATTTTATGAAAGTTTCAACTGGTGAAAAAGAAATGTCTACTACTATGGCACTTGTAAGAATATTAACAAATTTATTAAGGGATAAAAATATATCTCCTAGACTGGTTCCTATTATTCCTGACGAAGCAAGAACATTTGGTATGGAAGGATTTTTTCAAAAAATAGGAATTTATGCACATGAAGGACAAAAATATGAACCTGAGGATGCAGCTCAATTAAGTTCTTATAGAGAAGATAAAAGTGGACAAGTTTTAGAGGAAGGTATTAATGAAGCTGGTGCAATGTCTTCATGGATAGCTGCTGCAACAGCATATACTAATCATGATATCGAAATGATTCCTATTTATATCTTTTATTCAATGTTTGGATTTCAAAGAGTAGGAGATTTAGCTTGGGCGGCTGGGGACAGCCAGGCTAGAGGATTTTTAGTTGGTGCAACAGCTGGAAGAACAACTCTAGCAGGTGAGGGCTTGCAACACCAGGATGGACATAGTCATTTAATTGCATCGACCATTCCGAATTGTGTTACTTACGATCCTACTTTTCATTATGAATTAGCAGTAATTTTTCGAGAAGGTCTAAGAAGAATGCATGAAAAAAATGAGAATGTTTTCTATTATATTACAACAATGAATGAAAATTATTCACACCCAGAAATGCCGAAAGATAAATATTGTGAGGAAGGAATTCTAAAGGGCATGTATAAAATAAAAGAATTTAACAAATACAAAAAAACTAAAATCCAGCTTTTAGGATCAGGTACAATCTTAAGGGAAATGATATCTGCTGCAGAAATTTTACAAAATGATTATCAAATTGACAGTGAAATATGGAGTGTAACAAGTTTTAATGAATTAAGAAAAGATGGAATGGAAGTAGAAAGATATAATCTTTTGAACCCAGATAAAGAACCTAAAAAATCTTATGTTGAGCAATGCCTAGGTCAAGCAGAAGGTCCAATTATGGCTGCATCTGATTACATGAGAATGAATTCAGATCAAATCAGACCTTATACTAATAAAAGTTTTTATTCATTAGGAGCAGATGGTTTTGGAAGAAGTGATACAAGAAAAAATTTAAGAAAATTTTTTGAGGTAGATAAAGAACATTTGGTTGCTTATGGTTTAAGTATTTTAGCAAAAGAACAGCTTATTACTTCTAAACATGCAAGAGATGCAATCAAGAAGTATAATATTGATACCAACAAACCAATGCCAACAAAATTATAATGTCAGAAACTGAGATTAAAGTACCTAATATTGGAGATTTTAAAGATGTTGAGGTTATTGAGGTATTAGTTACCGAAGGTCAATCAATTAAAAAAAATGATGCTCTAATAACAATTGAAAGCGATAAATCTAGCGTTGAAATACCATCAAATTTAGAAGGTAAAATAAAAAATTTAAAAATAAAAGTAGGAGACAAAGTTTCTGAAGGCGACTTAATTTTAATTATAGATGACTCAGAAGTTAAAAGGGAAGAGATTATAGAGAAACCAGAAATTGAAATAGAGTCAAAAAAAATTGAGATAATAAAACCTGAGATCCAAGAAAAAACATTTTCTAAAAATAATATTTCAGACATTTCGTCTGCAAGTCCAAAAGCTAGAAAATTCGCTAGAGAACTTAGTGTAGATATTAATCAAGTAGTGGGAAGTCAGAAAGATGGCAGAGTTGTTGAAGACGATATTAAAAAATTTGTTTCATCTAATTCAAAAAACAAAGTTGTAGTAAAAGATAGTAAACCAGATAAAATTAAAAATGAATTTGAACATTCTGATTTTGGCGAAATAGAAATTAAAGACATACCAAGAGTAAAAAAATTATCATCTAAATATCTTACAAATTCATGGACAACAATTCCTCATGTTACAAATCACGATGAAGCCGACATAACGGAGATGGAAAGTTTTAGAAATTCATTAACAGACATGTATACTGGAGAAAAAATTAAAATTACACCTCTAGCATTTATAATAAAGGCTTTAGTTGCATCTCTTAAGAAATTTCCTAGTTTTAATTCTTCTATCGATGAAATTGACACTGGAAAAATGACTTTAAAAAAATATTACCATATTGGTATAGCAGTTGACACTCCAAATGGATTAATGGTTCCAAAAATAAGAAATGCAAATAATAAAAAAATTTCTCTTATAACTAAAGAATTAAAAGAGGTAAGTGAACTTTGTAGAAATTTAAAAATTGACAAAAAAGAATTGTTTGGTGGCTCGATGACGATTACGAGTTTAGGTGGTATAGGAGGTTCATTTTTTACTCCTATAATTAATTATCCTGAAGTTGCTATATTAGGAGTAGGAAGATCGGAAAAAAAACAAATTTTTATCAATGGGAAGTTTCAAACTAGAACTATGCTCCCAATTTCTTTATCTTATGATCACAGAATTATTGATGGTGCAGAGGCAGCTAGGTTTAACAATGATCTAAAAGAAAATTTAGGCAAAAATTTTGCTTACAAATTAGCTGTCTAATTAAAAATGAGTAAATCCATATCATTAATTAGCGCCTTATTGTGCACTTTCATTTGGGGAACAACTTTTATTGCCCAAGACACAGGCATGGATAATATCGGCCCCTTTACATTTAATGCTGTGAGATTTTTTGTTGGGTTTTCAGCCATAATTCCACTTATGATTTTATTTGAATTAAAAAATTTCAAATCAGAATTTAAATTAGATAAAAAAACTTTCATAATTTATTCATTGTTAATTGGAATTTCTTTATTTTTAGGCTCTGCACTACAACAAGTTGCTTTGCTTTATACTGATGTTGCAAATGCTGCTTTTTTTACAATTTTTTATGTACCAATGGTACCGATTATCATTTTTTTGTTTGGTAAAAAATCAATGCATTGGAGTGTATGGCCTTCTGTAGTTCTATGTTTAATTGGAGGATATTTATTAACAAACTTTCATGATGCAACAGTAAGATTAGGAGATACTTTAGTAGTTCTTGGAGCTTTATTTTGGAGCACTCATATCATTTTTACTGGGATCATTATAACTAAATATAATCTCCCACTTACCCTAGGAGCTGCACAGACTTTAATTGTGGCTTTTTTTTCATTTATAATTGGAATTATTTATGAAGAATTTATTTTAAAAAATATTTTAATGGAAATTTATTCAATTTTATATGCAGGTATATTATCTGGTGGATTTGCATTTGTATTACAAATTTATGCCCAGCGTAATATTACCCCAGCACCTGCCGCTATAATTTTTTCTCTTGAAGGTGTATTTGCGACTATAGCTGCTTGGTTTATTTTAAATCAAATTCTAGATGTTAGTAATTTACTAGGATGTTTTTTTATTCTTTGTGGAGTTCTTTTGTCTCAATTACTCCCTTTAATAAAAAAAAAATATACTTAATAAATTAAACTAAATAAAATCAAAGCAATTATTATTCTATAAATTACAAACGCATTCATTGAAAATTTATTAATATAAATTAAAAAGAATTTAACTGTTAGAAAAGAAAAAATAAAAGAAGATATAATTGCTATAACAACTAAGTAATTTAACTGAATTGGTTGTTCAAAAATATCTTTTAAGCTTAAGACACTAGCTCCTGCCAGCGCTGGGATTGAAAGTAAAAAAGATATCTTACTTGAGTCTACTCTATTAAATTTTAAAATTCTCGCAGCTGTTATAGTAATTCCTGCCCTACTCACTCCAGGCATAAGAGACAAAATTTGGAAAATACCTACAAATATTATCGATTGGAAATTTAAATTTGAAGAAATTTTTTTATCAAATCGATTTTTGTCTGAGAGGTATAAAATTATTGCAAAGATTAATGTAGTCCATGCAATAATTTCTATATTTCTTAACTGATAAATCAAATTTGTACTATAAAGTATGTATCCAACAATTATTAATGGAATAGATCCTAATACAATTAAATTTAAAATTCTTTTATTTTTTCTAGCATCAAATAGTTCATCTCTAAAAAAATAAATTATTGCTATTAGTGAACCTAGATGGAGGCTGATATCAATAAGCAAAGAACTAGATTTAAATTCATATAAAGTAGAAACCAAAATTAAATGAGCAGAAGAACTAATAGGAAGAAATTCAGATATTCCTTGAATTGCAGAGAGAATTAAAACTTCTATAATATTTTGAAACATTATTTCTTCGTAACTTATAAAGTATTTATTTGAAACAATTCGATTTAAGCATAATAGCTATGCAATAATTAAAAACTTGTTTATTGGCGTTAATAATTTAAAAATTAAGGTCAATGTTTATGACCTATTTTATGCTTTATATACATAAATCAGGGTATATTTTGCCGAAACTTAAATAATATTATGCCAGATAAAATGCTTAAATTTGTTAAAATAGGTCAACAAACTCCCCCTAAAAGAGAAGTTGATAACAGAAAGAAAGATTTTAAGGAAATTTATGATGATTATATCAACGAAAAAGCCAAAGAACAGTCAAGTAGGTGTTCGCAATGTGGAGTACCTTTTTGCCAAGTTCATTGTCCTTTAAGTAACAACATTCCAGATTGGCTTAAACTGACAGCAGAGGGAAGATTAAAAGAGGCGTATGAATTATCCCAAAGCACAAACAATATGCCTGAAGTGTGTGGCCGAATTTGCCCCCAAGATAGATTATGCGAGGGAAATTGTGTAATTGAACAGTCTGGTCATGGAACAGTAACTATTGGATCAGTAGAAAAATATATTACAGATAATGCTTGGGCTAAGGGTTGGGTAAAACCAATTAAGGTAACAAATGAAAAAAATCAAAGTGTAGGAATTATAGGAGCAGGTCCTGCTGGTTTAGCTGCTGCAGAACAATTAAGAAAAAATGGATATAAAATTACTGTCTACGATAGATATGATAGAGCAGGAGGATTATTAATTTATGGAATTCCAAATTTTAAATTAGAAAAAGAAGTTGTAGAGCGAAGAACAAAACTCTTAAAGGATGGAGGAATTGAATTTGTTCAAAATTTTGAAGTTGGTAAAGATGCAAGCCTAGACCAATTGAGAAAAAAACACGATGCAATTTTAATTGCTACAGGAGTTTATAAAGCAAGAGAAGTAAACTTACCTGGAAATGATCTTGATAATATTTTTCCTGCAATGGATTTTTTAACGGCATCTAATAAAAAAGGTCTTGGAGATGATGTTGAGTTGTTTGACAAAGGAATTTTAAACGCTGAAGGTAAGGATGTTGTTGTAATCGGTGGAGGTGACACAGCAATGGATTGTGTGAGAACTTCTATAAGACAGAAGGCAAAATCTGTTAAATGTTTGTATAGAAGAGATAAAGAAAATATGCCAGGATCTGCAAGAGAAGTTGCAAATGCAGAAGAAGAAGGTGTTGAATTTGTTTGGTTATCAAGTCCTAAAGAATTTAAAGGTACAAATAAAGTAGAAAAAATAATTGTAGATCAAATTAAACTAGGTGATCCAGACGAGACAGGAAGAAGAAAGCCACAAGTACAAGAAGGCTCAAGTTACGAAACAAAAGCAGATATGGTTATCAAAGCACTAGGTTTTGATCCTGAGGATTTACCGAATTTATTTGATAGTAGTGAATTACAAGTAACAAAGTGGGGAACTATTAAAACAGATTTTGATACTATGGAAACACATATAAAAGGGGTGTTTGCTGCTGGTGATATAGTAAGAGGAGCTTCATTAGTTGTTTGGGCGATAAAAGATGGAAGAGATGCAGCAGCTTCAATTAAAACTTATCTAGAGAGTAAATCTAAAGTGGAAAAAAGAGTGGCTTAATGAAAAATTATAATAAGAACCTTCACATTTTAAAAGAAAATAATGTTTATTCAGAAGACATGGAGCATGATGCTTGTGGTGTTGGTATAATTGCATCGACTGAAGGTAAAAAATCTCGTAAAGTTGTAGAGTATGGTATTGAAGCGTTAAAAGCAGTTTGGCATAGAGGCGCTGTAGATGCCGATGGGAAAACTGGTGACGGAGCTGGAATTCATGTTGAAATACCGAAAGATTTCTTCATTGAAAAGATAGAAGTGACAGGACACACACACGACAATTCTGAAATATGTGTGGGCATGATATTTCTGCCTCGGAATGATTATGCAGCGCAAGAAAGTTGCAAAACTATTGTAGAAAGCGAATTAACAAAAAATGATTTTAGTATTTACGGTTGGAGACAAGTTCCAGTAAATCCAAAAGTTTTAGGAGAAAAGGCATTCCAAACAATGCCTGAAATTATCCAAGTATTGTTTAAACCTTATAATCCAGAACTAACAAATAAAGATTTGGAAAGAAAAATTTATGAAACTAGAAGAAAGATAGAAAACGAAGCTTTTAAAAAATCTTTAAACAATTTTTATATTTGTTCATTGAGTTCTAAATCTATCATTTACAAGGGGATGTTTTTAGCTGAAGCTATCTCAGATTTCTACCTTGATTTAAAAGATGAGAGATTTGTTTCAAGGTTTGCTATTTTTCATCAAAGATTTTCAACAAATACAGCGCCTAGCTGGAATTTAGCTCAACCCTTTAGAGCTATAGCGCATAATGGAGAAATTAATACGTATAGAGGAAATAAAAATTGGATGAAAGTTCACGAACAAGAGATGAACAGTCCCCTTTTTGAAGATGTTGAAAACTTAAAACCAGTTATACAACAGGGAGCATCAGACTCTGCTGCATTAGACAATGTTTTTGAATTATTAAATATATCTGGTCAGCCTGCGCCTTTGGCGAAGCTTATGTTAGTTCCAGACGCATGGTCTAAAAAAAATAAAACTCTACCAAAAGATCACCAACAATTATTTAATTTTTTGAACAGCACTATGGAGCCATGGGATGGACCAGCTGCTATTGCTGGAACTGATAATGAGTGGGTTATAGCTGCAAATGATAGAAATGGATTAAGACCTTTAAGATATGCAATTACAAAAGATAAATTATTATTTGCAGGTTCTGAAACAGGAATGATTGAATTAAATGAAAAAAGAATTTTGTCAAAGGGAAGATTGGGTCCTGGGGAAATTATTGGAGTAAGAATAGAAAAAGGCAAAGTATTTACAAACAAGCAAATAAAAGATTATTTAGCCAAAGAGTATAAACACTTTAATTCACAAATTATCGACCTGGATGATAAGCTAACTATTTCAGATGAAAAAAATTCTTTTTCGGGAGATGATTTAAGAAGAAGGCAATATACTTTTGGAATAAGTCTAGAAGATCTTGAGCTCATACTGCATCCTATGGCAGAAGATGCTAAAGAAGCAACTGGATCTATGGGGGACGATACACCATTGGCTGTTTTGTCAGATAGGTATAGACCGTTGTACCATTTTTTTAGACAAAATTTTAGTCAAGTCACAAACCCACCAATAGACTCTTTAAGAGAAAACAAGGTTATGAGTTTGAAAACAAGATTTGGAAATCTTGGAAATATTTTAAATTTTGATAATTTAACAAAGCAAAATATTTATGTTTTAAATAGTCCAATATTATCAAATTCTCAGTTTGAAAAATTTATAAATTTTTTTGGTAACAATTCATCTATAATTGATTGTACTTTTTCTGAGGAGGAAACTTTATTTGATTCAATTAAAAAAATTCAAAAAGAAGCTGAGATTGCAGTAAGACAGGGAGTTACTCAATTGATTTTAAGTGACAAAGAGCTTTCTAGCTTAAAACTTCCAATACCAATGCTTTTAGCAGTTGGATCAATTAATTCATTCCTTATTGAAAAAAAACTAAGAGGATATGTATCAATAAATGTTCAATCTGGAGAGGCTTTAGATACACATTCTTTTGCAACCTTAATAGGAGTTGGAGCAACTACCGTAAATCCATACTTAGCATTTGATAGTTTATTTCAGCGTCATGAAAAGAAATTATTTGGTCAATTTAGCTTTGATGAATGTGTAGAGAGATACATAAAATCAGTAAACGCAGGTTTACTAAAGATCATGTCTAAGATGGGTATTTCAGTTCTAAGTTCTTATAGAGGTGGATGTAACTTTGAAACCGTAGGTTTAAGTAGAACAATTGTTGCAGATTATTTTCCAGGAGTTGTCTCTAAAATTTCAGGTATTGGACTTACAGGTATAGAGAAAAAAATTAGAGAAATACATAAAGAGGCATTTGAAAGTTCTGAAACCATATTGCCGATAGGCGGTATATACAGATATCGTAAAAATGGTGAAACTCATCAATATCAAGGAAAATTAATTCACTTACTTCAAAGTGCAGTAGGATCTAATTCTTATGATGCCTATAAAAGATATGCGGATGGAATATACAGCTTACCACCCATTAATCTTAGAGACTTAATTGATTTCAGAGAAAAAAAATTAAGTGGGCCAATAGATATTTCTGAGGTTGAGCCAATAGAAAATATTTTAAAAAGATTTGGAAGTGGGAGCATGTCTCATGGAGCTTTATCAAAAGAGGCGCATGAAACTTTGGCAACCGGTATGAATAGGATTAAAGGTGCTTCATGTAGTGGAGAGGGCGGTGAAGATGCAAGTAGATTTAAAGTTTTAGATAATGGTGACAGCGCAAACTCAAGAGTTAAACAAATAGCTTCTGCAAGATTTGGAGTTACAGTTAATTATCTTAATAATTGTAATGAGATAGAAATTAAAATTGCACAAGGCGCCAAGCCTGGTGAGGGAGGTCAGCTACCAGGATTTAAAGTTACAGAGGAGATTGCTAAACTTAGACATTCAACTCCTGGAGTTACTTTAATATCTCCACCACCACATCATGATATTTATTCAATCGAAGATCTTGCACAACTAATTTATGATTTAAAACAGATAAATCCTAAAGCAAGAATTGGAGTTAAGCTTGTTGCTTCCTCTGGAGTAGGAACAATTGCAGCTGGTGTAGCTAAAGCAAAAGCAGATATAATATTAATTTCTGGACATAATGGCGGAACAGGAGCAACACCACAGACTAGTGTTAAGTATGTTGGAATACCATGGGAAATGGGTTTGACAGAAGCAAACCAAGTATTAACTTTAAATAATCTTAGACATAAAGTTACATTAAGAACAGACGGTGGAATTAAAACTGGAAGAGATGTGGTGATAGCTGCAATGATGGGTGCTGAAGAATATGGTGTCGCTACTACAGCTTTAGTTGCAATGGGTTGTATAATGGTAAGGCAATGTCATTCAAATACATGTCCTGTAGGCGTTTGCACTCAAGATGAAAAGCTCAGAGAAAAATTTACTGGGACTCCAGAAAAAGTAGTTAATTTGTTTACATTTATAGCCAGTGAAGTAAGAGAAATATTAGCAAATTTAGGTTTTAAATCATTAAATGAAGTGATTGGTAGGACAGACTTGTTAAAACAGGTTAGTAAGGGTTCTCCAAATTTAGACGACTTGGATTTAAATCCTTTATTTGTTCAAGCTGATACTGGAAATGATCCAAGGTATTGTGAGGATCAAGAAATAAATAGTGTACCAGATACTCTTGACCAACAAATTTGGCCCGAAATTGAACAAGCTTTAGATAATTCTGAAAAAATTGAGAAAGAATATCAAATAAAAAATACTCATAGAGCAGTAGGCACTAGAATTTCTCATCATTTGTATAAAAAATACGGTTATGAAAAACTTGATGAAAACTTTTTAATTTTAAATTTTAAAGGATCAGCAGGTCAATCATTTGGTGCATTTTCTTCTAAAGGTTTAAAACTTGTACTAAAGGGAGATGCAAATGATTATGTTGGTAAAGGTTTGTCAGGAGCTACTATTTCAATAAAATTACCTGAAGAGAGCAATTTAGTATCAAATGAGAATACAATTTTAGGAAATACTGTTCTTTACGGAGCTACTTCAGGAAAACTTTTTGCTGCTGGTCAAGCTGGTGAAAGATTTTCAGTTAGAAATTCTGGTGCAGTTACAGTAATTGAAGGATGCGATTCTAATGGATGTGAATATATGACTGGTGGAACTGTAGTAATTTTAGGTGATGTCGGTGATAATTTTGCAGCTGGTATGACAGGTGGAATGGCCTTTATATATGATAAATCTCAACAATTTGAAAAGAAAGTAAATCCAGAGTCAGTAGTTTGGCAAAATGTAGAGACAGATTATTGGAAAGAATATTTAAAAAACTTAGTCAGCGAGCAGTTTAAAGAAACTGAGTCTCAATTATCGAAAAAAATAATTGAAAACTTTGATGATGAAGTAAATAATTTTGTTCAGGTGTGTCCTAAAGAAATGTTGGATAAATTAAAAAATCCAATTACTTTAAAAAAAGATATAAAAAAAGTTAGCTAAATTAATAATTTAAGCTCTTTTAAAATTATATTTAACCATTTTTTATTTGATAAACTGTGATCACCTTTTTTTACAATATTTAACTTTTTCTTAGCTTTTGGAAATAATCTTAAAACTTTTCTTGAATATGAGACAGGAACTGCCTCATCTTTTTCACCATGAACCATTGTTACTTGAATATTTGAATTAATTTTTTTATTTAAGACTTTGTTTTTTCTTCCATCTTTTATTAATTGTAGAGTAATTGGATATTCATAATTACCATGTTTTAATTGATAAATACCCTTACTTATTGTTTCCTCTTTCATTTTTTTAGTAAAATTTTTCCACATTAAATTTTCTAAAAATTCAGGAGCAGCCCCTATTCCTAAAAATCCTTTAATCTGTTTTTTGAAAATTTTGAATTGATTGAGCGAAATCCATGCACCCATACTTGAACCAATTAGCACAAATTCTTTTTTTTTAACGTATTTTCTAATTAAAATTGAAGTCTCTTTACTCCATTTTGAAATATTTCCATTTACAAATTTTCCAGAAGATTTTCCATGACCAGAGTATTCTAGTGCTAAAAAACTTACTTTATTTTTTTTAGCAAATTTCAAAAAAGCATTTGGTTTTTTTCCTTCAAGATCTGACATAAAGCCATGCAAAAAAACTATAAAAGAACTATTTTTAAAAATTTTGGAAATATATCTAATTTTCTTTGTATTTGATATTTGGTGAAATCTGAAATTTGCCATAATCATTTATAAGTTTTGTCTATTAATATATAATCATATCAAATGTCATCTGATTTAAAAGTTTTACAAGTAATTCCAAAATTAGGTTATGGGGGAGCTGAAACAGGCTGTTATGATATTGCACATTATTTACCAGAAAATAATTGTAAATCATTTATTGTAACAAGCGGCGGTGAATTACTTAAATTTGTAGATAGAAAAAAAGTTAAAATATTTAGACTTCCAGTGCAAAGCAAAAATCCACTACTAATTTTAATTAATGCTTTTATCTTAATTGGAATAATTTTAGTTTATAATATTTCTCTTGTTCACGCGAGAAGTAGAGCACCTGCTTGGTCATGTTTGTTAGCAACAAAAATCACAAGACGAAAATTTGTAACTACATTTCATGGAACATACAATTTTAAGAGTAATATAAAAAAAATTTATAATTCGGTAATGACCAGGGCAGATTTAATTATTGCAGGATCTAATTTTATTTTTTCTCATATTAAAAAAAATTATTCAAAATATTTAAATGAGAAAAAAAAATTAATGGTTATTTTCAGAGGAATAAATGTTGATTACTTCGATCCAACAACCAAAATTGAAATTGATGAGAAAAAAATATTAAAAAAATGGGACATTGAAAAAGATAAAAAAATTATACTTTTACCTGGTAGATTAACTCCTTGGAAGGGACAGGAAGTTTTTATAGAGGCTATTAATTTAGTGAATATAGAACTCGGTTATGAAGCTTTTTATGCTGTCATTTTAGGTAGTGATCAAGGTAGAGATTTATATAAGAAAAAATTAATAAGACTCTCAGAGCAATACAGATTATTGAAACAAATAAGATTCATAGATAATTGTAAAGATATGGCCTTAGCTTATAAAGTTTCTGATATTATTGTTTCTGCCTCAACTGAACCAGAGGCTTTTGGCAGAGTTGCTGTTGAAGCACAATCAATGGAAAAACCAATTATAGCAAGTAACATTGGAGGCTCTAATGAAACAGTAATTGATGAAAAAACTGGTTTTTTATACGAAGCAGGAAATGCTAAATCATTAAGCGATAAAATTTTAAAAACTCTTAACATGAATGAAACTCTATTAAAATCAATTGGTAATGAGGGAAGAAAAAACATAGTTCAAAAATTTAATGTTGAAAAAATGTGTTTTTCTACTTATTCAGAGTATAAGAGGTTATTAAATTAAATGCCGATAATAACATTACCTGACGGAAACAATATTGATTTTTCTAATAAAGTTACTGGGCTTGAAGTAGCTGAAAAAATTAGCAAATCATTAGCCAAACAAGCTATGGTCATAAGCGTTGATGGTGAGCTTAAAGATCTTGATTTTCTAATTGAAAAAGATTGTTCTGTAAAAATTTTTACTTCAAAAAATCCTGAGGGCTTGGAAACTATAAGGCATGACACAGCTCACATTTTAGCTATGGCTGTTCAAGAATTATTTCCTGGAACTCAAGTTACAATTGGACCCGTGATTGAAAATGGATTTTATTACGACTTTGCCAGAAAAGAACCATTCACAGAGGATGATCTATTAAAAATTGAAAATAAAATGAAAGAGATTGTTGATAGGAATGAAATAACAAAAAGAGAAGTTTGGGATAGAAACAAAGCAATCAGCCATTTTAAAAAAAAAGGAGAAATTTATAAAGCTGAGCTGATTGAAGCGATACCCGAAAATGAAGATGTATCAATTTATTTTCATGGAGAATGGCATGATTTATGTAGAGGTCCACATCTATCCTCTACAGGTAAAATAGGAAAATATTTCAAACTTACAAAAGTATCAGGAGCATATTGGAGGGGAGACTCTAATAATGAAATGTTGCAACGAATATATGGTACGAGTTGGGCAACTCAAAAAGATCTAGATGAATATTTGAAAAGAATAGAAGAAGCGGAAAAAAGAGATCATAGAAAATTAGGAAAAGAAATGGATTTATTTCATTTTAGAGAAGAAAGCCCTGGCTCAGTATTTTGGCATGAAAGAGGATGGGGTTTATTTCAAAAGCTAATTAACTATATGAGAAGTAGACAAGATGCTGCCGGTTATAAAGAGGTAAATACTCCTGAGGTACTAGATAGACAACTATGGGAAAAATCAGGTCATTGGGAAAAATATGGGGAAAACATGTATACTTCTGAAACTCCAGATGAGAAAGTTTTTGCAATTAAACCAATGAATTGCCCTGGTCATATTCAGGTATTTAATCAAGGCCTAAAAAGTTACAGAGATCTTCCTTTACGTTTTGCTGAATTTGGAAAAGTTCACCGTTATGAGCCATCAGGCTCTTTGCATGGGTTACTAAGAGTACGAGCCTTTACCCAAGATGATGCCCATATTTTTTGTACTGAAGATCAAATTACGAGTGAATGTTTAATTGTTACAAATTTAATACTAGATATTTATAAGGACCTTGGTTTTGAAAATGTAATTCTAAAATATGCAGATAGGCCAGAAGTAAGAGTTGGTGATGATTTAATATGGGATAAAGCAGAAGCCTCCTTGCTTGAAGCTGTTAAAGCTTCTAAATTAGAATATACTATTAATAAAGGTGAGGGAGCATTTTATGGTCCCAAAATTGAATTTGTTTTACGAGATGCTATTGGCAGAGATTGGCAATGTGGAACTTTGCAAGTAGATTTAAATTTACCTGGAAGATTAGACGCTTCTTATGTTGACAAAGATGGAACTAAAAAAATTCCTGTTATGTTACACAGAGCATTATTTGGTTCTTTAGAGAGATTTATTGGAATTTTAATTGAAAACTATGCAGGCAAGTTTCCATTTTGGATATCCCCTTTACAAACTATGGTAATACCTATTTCAGAAGAATTTAACGATTATGCTGTTAAGGTGTCAGATAAAATTAAAAATTCAGGTATAAGTTCTGCAGTAGATTTAAAAAATCATAATTTAAATTATAAAATTAGAGATCATTCTTTAGCAAAAATACCGCTTTTATTAATTTGTGGTAAAAAAGAAGTTGACTCCAATTCAGTAACGATTAGAAGATTAGACTCTAATAAACAAGAAAATATGGGTATAGATAAATTCTTAAAAAAATTCTCTGCTTTAAATAAAGCATCATCAAACTAAGTGGCAGACTTCAAACAAAATTATTTTCAAAGAAAAACTAAGGACAGAGGTCCAAGATCTAATAATAGAATTTCTTCTCCCGATGTACAAGTAATAGCAAGCGATGGAGAAAATCTTGGAGTTATAAATACCAATGAAGCTATTTCAATGGCAAAAAATCAAGGTTTAGATTTAATTGAAATAGCACCTAATGCAAATCCTCCTGTATGTAAAATAATGGATATGGGTAAATATAAGTATGATGCTCAGAAAAAAGCAAATCTTGCAAAGAAAAAACAAAAAATTGTTTCTTTAAAAGAAATTAAAATGAGACCTGTTACGGAAACGCATGATTATGAGTTTAAAGTCAAAAATGCTAAAAAATTTATAGCAAAAGGAGATAAGGTCAAATTCACTATAAGATTTAAAGGTAGAGAACTTCAGCACTCCCATCTAGGAAATGAACTAATGGGCAAAATTAAAGAAGATATGAAGGATATCGGTAAGGTAGAATTGCATCCGAAGTTTGATGGCAAGCAAATGATCATGGTAATACAGCCTTTATAAGCCTTAATATAGGTTGTAAAATTATATCTTTCTTTGTATAAGTCCGCAGAATTATGCCAAAACTTAAAACAAAAAGCTCAGCAAAAAAAAGATTTAAAATATCTGCTAAGGGTAAAGTTATATCTGCTCAAGCAGGTAAAAGACACGGCATGATTAAAAGAACGAACTCACAAATTAGAAAACTAAGAGGTACTACAACTTTGTCTAAACAAGATGGAAAAATTGTTAAGTCATACATGCCTTACAGTTTAAGAGGTTAATTATGGCAAGAGTTAAAAGAGGTGTAACTAGTAAAGCTAAACATAAAAAAGTTTTAAAAGCTGTAAAGGGTCAATGGGGCAGAAGAAAAAACACCATTAGAGTTGCCAAACAAGCTATGGAAAAATCCATGCAATATGCTTACAGAGACAGAAGAAATAAAAAAAGAGATTTTAAATCATTGTGGATACAAAGAATCAACGCTGGAGTTAGAGCTGAAGGCTTAACTTATTCAAAATTTATCAACGGATTAAATAAATGTGGTATAGCAATAGATAGAAAAATTCTTGCTGAAATTGCTTACGATAGCCCAGAAGCATTTAAAACAATTGTACAAAAAGCTCAATCAGCTTTAAACTAATCTTCGCTATTGTTTTTATTTCTTAAGGAAATAATCTACTAATATGTCAGAGATAAAAAATATTAGAGATCAGTTTATATCAAAGCTAGAATATGATTTAAGCATTGATCAAATAAATGAAATCAAAACTGAGCTTTTCGGTAAAAATGGTTTAATTTCGTCAAAATTTAAAACAATAGGTTCAATTCCAGAGACAGATAGAAAAAAATTTGCATCAGATTTAAATCAAGTTAAAGATGAACTTCAGAATTTGATAACTTCTAAAATTAGTGAGATAGAAGGAAAAAAAATAAACGAAAAATTAGAAAAGGAAAAAGTTGATATAACTTTACCCGAAAGACCATATGTTAGAGGAAAAGTTCATCCAGTATCACAAACTATTGATGAAATTTCATCTATTTTCTCTGAAATAGGATTTAGTGTTGAGGAAGGACCTGATGTTGAAAATGAATATAACAACTTTACTGCTCTAAACACACCTGACAATCATCCTGCAAGAGATATGCATGATACATTTTACTTAGATGAAAACAAAGAGGTTTTGTTACGAACTCATACCTCACCAGTTCAAATTAGAACTATGCTAAAAGACAAACCCCCATTTAAGATCATTGCTCCTGGGAGAACTTATAGATCTGATAGTGATCAAACACACGCACCAATGTTTCATCAAGTAGAAGGTTTACATATTGATACAAACATTAATATGGGGCATTTAAAAGGATGCTTGAATTATTTTATTAAAGAATTTTTTGAAGTCGAAAAAATTAAAATGAGATTTAGACCTAGTCATTTTCCATTCACAGAACCATCTGCAGAAGTCGATATAGGGTATGAAATAAAAGATGGCAAAATAATTATCGGAGAAGGAGATAAGTGGCTTGAAATTTTGGGCTGTGGTATGGTGCATCCTAATGTTTTAAGAAACGTAAAAGTAGACCCTTCTAAATATCAAGGATATGCCTTTGGCATAGGTATAGACCGATTAGCGATGCTTAAATACGGCATTAATGATTTAAGAGCTTTTTTTGATTGTGACTACAGATGGTTAAATCATTTTGGTTTTGATCCACTTGATGTTCCTTCAAATTACAGAGGTTTAAGTAGATGAAGATTACATATGATTGGTTAAAAGATCACTTAAAAGTAAGTGCTAAAGAAGAAAAACTTCTTGAGAAACTAACAGACATAGGTCTTGAGGTTGAGAGTATAGAAAACTTATCTGAAGGATTAGATTTATTTAAGGTAGCAAAAATTATAAAAACAGAAAAACATCCTAATGCAGATAGACTTAAAGTTTGTGATGTTGATGTTGGTAATAAAGAAATCAAAAAAGTTGTTTGTGGTGCTTCAAATGCAAGAGCTGGCCTTCTTACTGTATATGCCCCACCAGGCGCAATAATTCCAAAAAACAAAACTAAACTTGTTGTTACTAAAATAAGAGATGTTACATCTCATGGAATGCTATGTTCCGAATCTGAATTGAATTTATCAGATGAAAGTGATGGGATTACTGAGCTCTCGTCATCAAAATATGCAAAAAATATTGGAAAAAGTTACTTTTCTAAACCAAGTTCTAATCTTATTGATTTATCAATTACACCAAATAGACCAGACTGTCTTGGTGTTCGGGGTATAGCGAGAGATTTATCAGCTGCAGGTTTTGGAAACTTAAAACCAGTAAAAGATAAAAAAATTAAATCTAATAAAAAACAAACTATAAAAGTAAAAATAACAAAAGAAAAAAATCAAGGGTGTTTATCTTTTGGTAGCTGCTTAATAACTAACGTCAAAAATACAGAAAGCCCTCAATGGTTGAAAAATAAATTAATTTCTATAGGCCAAAAACCGATATCTGCAATTGTGGATATTACAAATTATGTCATGATTGATATTAATCGTCCTTTGCATGCATACGATGCTGATAAAATTGATAAGGGAATAATTGTTAGAAATTCAAAATTAGGAGAAGAATTTACTGCTCTAGATAATAAAAATTATAAACTAGATGATGGAATGTGTGTAATAAGTGATAACAATGGTGTCTTAGGTCTTGGAGGAATTATTGGAGGAACAAAATCTGGTACAGAGCTAGATACAAAAAATGTTTTATTAGAGTCGGCTTATTTTGATCCAAGATCAATTAGAAAAACTGCTAAAAAATTGAATATTGATACAGATGCTAAATTTAGATTTGAAAGAGGTATTGATCAGTTATCTATTGTAGATGGATTAAATAAAGCAGCTATTTTAATTAAGGAAATTTGTGGTGGTGAAATTAGTAAAATAGATATTCAAAAAATTGAGTCTTATAAAAACAAAGTAATAAAATTTGAACCAAAAACATTTGAAAAAATTACTGGTTTTAAAATTTCAACCAAAGAAATGATAATCATTTTAGAAAAACTTGGTTTTAAATTAAAAAAAGAAAAAAAATTCTTTAAATTAACAGTTCCATCTTGGAGACCAGATATTGCTCAAGAAATTGATATAGTTGAGGAACTTGTAAGAATTAGTGGCTATGAAAAAATAAAAATAGAAAATCCTATTAAAGAAAGATCAAAGAATACTTTAAATCCAACTCAAAAATTATTTCATTTTCTTCAAAGGGCAGTAGCATCCAAAGGGTATCTGGAAGCAATTACATGGTCTTTTACAGATTCTAAATATAACGATCATTTTAAAGAAGCCAGTGAAGAAATAAAAATTGTAAATCCAATTAGCTCTGAATTAGCAGTATTAAGAAATTCTATATTTTCAAATTTAGTAATGTACATGAGCAAAAACTTGGATAGAGGAATTAAAGATTTATCAATGTTTGAAATAGGGCCAATATTTTATGGTCCAAAACCTGGAGAACAGAATATAGTTGTTTGTGGTTTGTCAGCTGGAAAAAAATCTAGACTTTCATGGATTGAAAAAGAGAGAAATGTTGATGTTTTTGATATCAAAAGAGATGTGACACAAACATTAGTAGAAGCCGGCTATGACTCAGAAAAATTTTATATCGATGATGAAAGCCCAAATTATTATCATCCAGGAAAATCAGGAAGAATATTTCTAAATAAGGGAAAAGATAAGGTAGCTGCTTATTTTGGTGAAATTCATCCAAACATTATTAAAACGCTAGATGTTAAAACAGAATCTTTAGTAGGTTTTGAAATATTTTTAGATAATTTAAAATTACCTAAAAAACCTTTAAAAGATCAAAAAACAAAATATTCAGTATCCGACTTTCAAAAATCTGAGAGAGATTTTGCATTTATTGTTGATAAAAAAATAAGTGTGCAAGATTTAGTAAGTGTCATATCAAATATTGATAAAAATTTAATTTCAAATATTAAAGTATTTGACATTTACGAAGGAAACAATATTCCTGAAAATCAAAAATCAGTTGCTATAAGCGTTACTATTCAATCATTGGAAAAAACATTAACGGACAATGATTTAGAAAAAATTAATAATTTGATAATAGAAACAGTTGAAAATAAAACTGGTGCTAAAATTCGTTCTTAAAATTAATTAATGAGTTCAATTGATAATATAAGAAATTTTGCAATTATTGCGCATATTGATCATGGTAAATCCACTATTGCTGATCGGATTATTCATAGCTGTGGTGGATTAACTGAACGAGAGATGAAAGCTCAAGTTTTAGACTCTATGGATATTGAACGTGAAAGAGGAATCACAATTAAAGCTCAAACAGTCAAATTAAATTACAAAGCTAAAAATGGAAAAAATTATATTTTAAATATTATTGATACCCCTGGACATGTTGATTTTAGTTATGAGGTAAGTAGATCTTTATATGCATGTGAAGGTTCAATTTTAATTGTAGATAGCACACAAGGAGTAGAAGCTCAAACTTTAGCAAATGTTTATCAAGCTTTAGACACCAATCATGAGATTGTGCCAGTCTTAAATAAGGTAGACTTACCTGCGTCAGATTTAGATAGAACAAAAAAACAAATTGAAGAAGTGATTGGGATTGATACTGAAAACGCAATTCCTTGTTCGGGTAAAACTGGAGTGGGAATTGAAGACATTTTAGAACAAATAATTACAACATTACCTGCCCCTAAAGGAGAAAGTTCAGCAGATTTAAAATGTTTATTAGTTGATAGTTGGTATGATACTTATTTAGGTGTAGTAATTTTAGTGAGAGTGATTGATGGTAAACTTTCAAAACACATGAAAATAAAAATGATGTCAACCAATCAAGAATATATCGTTGAAAAAGTTGGGGTTTTTACTCCAAAACCAGTAGATATAAATGAATTAAAAACAGGTGAAATTGGATTTATTACAACTGGAATTAAAGTTTTATCTGAAACAAAAGTTGGAGATACAATTTGTGATGTTTCAAAACCATTAAAAGAAGCTTTGCCGGGATTTAAACCAAGTAAGCCAGTGGTATTCTGTGGGTTATTTCCAGTAGATAGTTCTGAGTTTCAAAAACTTAAAGATGGTTTAGCAAAGTTACAACTAAATGATGCTAGTTTTTCGTTTGAGCCTGAGTCATCATCGGCTTTAGGATTAGGTTTTAGATGTGGATTTTTAGGTTTACTTCACCTGGAAATTGTAACAGAAAGATTAGAAAGAGAATTTGATGTTAATTTATTAACAACCACACCCGGTGTTGTTTACAAGGTTCATCTGAATAACGGAAACATAATTGATCTTCAAAATCCATCAAGTTTACCTGATCCAACTTTAATAAAATATATTGAAGAGCCTTGGATAAAAGCAACAATCATTACTCCTGACCAATATTTAGGTTCAATTATAAAAATGTGTCAGGATAAAAGAGGAATTCAGACCAATTTAAGTTATTCAGGTAATAGAGCTGTAGTAAATTATGAGTTACCATTGAATGAAGTTGTTTTTGATTTTAATGATAGACTGAAATCTATGACTAGTGGTTATGCAAGTTTTGACTATGAAATCATTGAGCATAGGGAAGGAGATTTGGTAAAACTTGGTATTCTAGTTAATGGAGAACCAGTTGATGCTTTAGCAATGATGATACATAAAGACTTTGCTCAAAAAACTGGTAGAGAGGTTTGCGAAAAATTAAAAGATTTAATACCTAGACACAATTTTATGATACCTGTGCAGGCCGCAATAGGAGGTAAAATTATTGCGAGAGAAACAATAAAAGGATTTAAAAAAGATGTGCTAACCAAAATTCATGGTGGCGGTGCAACAGATAGAAAAAGAAAACTTTTAGAAAAACAAAAAAAAGGAAAGGCAAGATCTAAACAATTTGGGAGAGTTGAAATTCCACAAGAAGCCTTTATAGGAGTACTAAAAATTAACAAAGATAACAAATGAAAATATACGATTGTTTTTCTTATTGGGATGAGGATCTTCTTTTAGATTTACGTTTAAACATTTTAGATAATTATGTTGATTATTTTGTTATAGTCGAGGGAAACAAAACTTGGCAAAATAATTCAAAAAAACTTAAATTTGATTTAAAAAAATTTAAAAAATTTGAGAAAAAAATTATTTATATTCCTGTTGAAGACATGCCTGATGGTGATAACCCTTATTTAAGGGAAAATTTCCAGAGAAATTGTATTAGTAGAGGCTTAAATAAAGCTAATGAAAATGATCTAATTTTAATATCAGATTTGGATGAAATACCTAATCCAAAAAAAATTAATGCATTTAAAAAACAAATGCGATTTGCTGTATTTAAACAATTACATTGTTATTACAAATTTAATCTTCTTAGCCAGATAAACCCATTTTGGTACGGTAGTAGAATTTGTGTAAAAAAATATTTGAGAAGCCCTCAATGGTTAAGAGAGTTGAAATTTAAAAAAAGACCCTTTTGGAGAATTGATAAGCTAAGATTAAATAATATTATAGAAGATGGTGGATGGCATTTCTGCAATTTAAAGGAACCAGAAAAGCTTCTTTATAAATATAAAAATCTTTGTGAAACAAATGACCCTTACGTTTTTAAAGAGAAAATAGATAATAAGTATTTAGATATTAATGAGATAAAAAAAAGAATAGAGACTGGCGATGATATAATTGGCAGAAATGAAAAATACAAGGCTATTAACTTAGATAATAAATTTCCTGAATATTTGATATCAAATAAAAAAAAATATTTAGAGTGGTTATTGATTAAATAATTTTATAATTGGCTTTTTCTTTTTTGGAAAACAAATAATATTTTCTTTTAGTTGAAAATAGAAATAACCATTATTGTCAAGTAGATCTATTAATTTTTTAAACACATTATGATTTATATGAACGTATTCTGAAATTATGATAGGTCTAAAATTTGAATTTTCAAATAAATCATTCAAAATAAATCCATCATATCCTTCAGCATCAATTAATAATAAATCCAAAGAAGTAAAGTGTTTGTTAATTAAATTGGAAATATTCTCAGTTTGAACTTTTTCTTTTACTATGTGAGAAGTTTTAACCCCATGAATTTTTAAATGTTTAATATCAAAAGAATTAATACCAGAAATATGTTCATCATACTTATCTATCTTTGATTTATCAACCCTGTATAGATACTTAATTTGATTTCCTACGCTAATAGCTAAATTTTCAAAGATTATATTATTAAAATCTTTATAATTTTTTTTTAAGTCTTCAAAGTAATCTTTTACAGGTTCAACCAAAACTGTTTTAGGTAAATATTTTTTTATATATTTATTTATATAATCAAATCTTAATCCATCGTTCGCACCAATCTGAATTAAACTATTAATATTTTTGCTTTCAAATAAAAAATTCAATATTTCATTAAGCGAAATAAACTCATTATTATCTAATAATCTATTATTCTTAATAAAGTCTTTACTAATTATTTTATATCCAAAAAGACCAACTATTTTCTTCAATAATTTAAATTGCATTTTGATATTATGGTTAACTTAACTTATTATATATAAGGAGTAAATTTAAGATATATTTTTATATTATTAATTGATTTTGAACTATGTCAGATTATTTTAAAAAAAAATTTTGGAAACATATTAATCGTCGGTCATTAAATAATTGGTATAAAAGAAATTTTTCTTCTCCGTCTCCAGAATTTGTTAAACACCAGGTTATAAAAAAATACAATCTTCAAAAGTCATTATGGATTGAGACTGGAACATACTATGGCGATACAACAAAGATACTGTCAGATATAGCAGAAAAAGTAATTTCGATTGAATTAGATAAAAGATTATATGATTTAGCTATTAAAAAATTTGAAAACTCGAAAAAAGTTAATGTTATTAATGGTGAGAGCCAAAATTTACTTGAAGATATATTGAAAAATGAGAGTTACAAAAATTTGTGCTTATTTTTAGATGCCCATACATGCTTAGATCACATAACAAATAAATTAATATCAAAAAATGAAACTTTAGAAACTCCTATTATTATAGAATTGAATATTATAGAAAATTATATAAAAAAATTTAATAATGTTAATATACTAATTGATGATATTAGGTTGTTTGATGGCAAAACTAAAAATTACCCTCACATAAATGAAATTGTAGACTGGGCAAGAAAAAATAATTCAAGTTGGTTTATTGAACACGATATATTTATAATTAATTACAAAGCTAATTAAGTGAACTTAAGAACTTTTTATAAAATATTTTATAAGCATAGAATTGCCAAAGCTTCTTTTTTTTTAAAAATCTACACTTTTATAGTGGTACCTTTTAAGTACTTACAAAATATTTTCTTTTTTGAAAAAAAAGTCAATCTTGATGAACATAAAATTAAATTTCCAAATTTAGGTAAAAAAAATTTAAATAGTTTATTTGAGTATTTTAACAGTGACAAAGGAGATTATTTTATAAACCAATACCTACAACCAGCAAAAAAAAATAAGGTTAAGATTAAAGCTCATGGATATGCTAAAATTTATGAAAATGTATTTGTTAATTTAAAAAATACTCGCTTAAATATTCTAGAATTGGGGTCGTTTTATGGTAATGCTGCTGCAGCTTTTTATTTCTATTTTGATGAAGCATATATATATAGTGGAGATATATTTCCAGATTTATTTAAATATAAATCTAATCGAATAAAAAACTTTTATGTTGATTCTTCATCAAGAAATTCATTGAGCAAAAATTTGCTAAGCAAAAAAAATAATTTTGATATTATAATAGAAGATGCAAGCCATATGCTAAAAGATCAAATCTTGTCATTATTTATGCTATTTCCTTTACTAAAATCAGGAGGTTTATTTATAGTGGAAGAATTAGATTTTCCTGAAACTAGAGATGACATGAAAATAAATCAAACCAAACCAGATTTGAAACAAATTCTAAAAAATATTTTGAATAATTTAGATTTCAATTCAATCTATATAAATGACGAAGAAAAAAAATATTTTTTAGAAAATTTTTTATCAATTGAAATTAAAAAAGGTAATTTTAATGAAATTGCGATAATTAAAAAAAGATGAGACCAATTAAATTTTTTTGTGTAACTGATAAAAAAGTAAATTTTCTTACTAAAAATAATCATAATTTATGTTGGGTAGGCAAAGAGGATTCACCAGAAAATTATTTTAGGTGTGATACAGGCGATAATATATATCATAAGGAAAAATATTATTCAGAATTAACTTTTCACTATTGGTATTGGAAAAATTTATTAAATAAAGCTGATAAAAATAATTGGATAGGTTTTTGTCAGAAAAGAAGGTATTTTATAAATACAGAAAAAACGTATTTAGTAAATCAATCAAATCTTAGTAATTTCTTATTTGATCAGGCTCCGATAGAGTGGGAAAACTATGATGTTTTAATTTGCAAACCTTTAAATGTATCAGGAGTAAAAAAAATGAAAATTTTTAAAAGGGGTTTTAAAAATCTCGTAAAAGATCCATCTATATTGTTTAATAAAAAAAAACAAAACCTTTATTTGCATTTCGATATGCATCATGGTTATGGTAACTTAAAAAAAGCGATCGATTTACTAGATGAAAAAAATAAAGACGATTTTTTAAATTTTATGAAAAATAATAATTCTTTCAACCCCCATATAATGTTTATCTCTAAACCAGAAATTATTAAAAAATGGTTTAATAATTTATTTCCTTGGTTAAAAGCTTGTGAACAAAAGTTTGAATTTAAAAATTTGGTAGGTTACGATACAAGAAGATTATTTGCATACTTGTCAGAAAGATATCTATCTTATTGGTTTAAAAAAAATTATCGTTTCAAAGAAATTAACTGGGTACAATTAGATAATTTTTAAGGGAGAGATGGCCGAGCGGCTTAAGGCGCACGCTTGGAAAGCGTGTAAAGGGGAAACCCTTTCATGGGTTCGAATCCCATTCTCTCCGCCAGTAATTAAGCCTTATATTTCAACATTAATAAACACTTTTTATTAATTGTTAAAAAAGATAAATCAGCATTTTTTTTAAAAAATGTTATAATTTATTTTTCCTAAAATAAAAAAATGACAGATAAAAATATATACCAAGCGGACTCCATTAAAGTTTTAAAGGGTCTTGAGGCGGTAAGGAAAAGACCTGGTATGTATATTGGTGATACAGATGATGGTACGGGTCTACATCATATGGTTTACGAGGTAGTTGATAACTCGATTGATGAGGCATTAGCAGGTTATTGTAAAAATATTATTGTAAAAATCAATTCAGACGGAACAGTAACCGTAAATGATGACGGTAGAGGAATTCCAGTAGATATTCACAAAGTAGAAAAAAAATCAGCAGCTGAAGTAATTATGACACAACTTCATGCAGGCGGAAAATTTGACCATGAGTCTTATAAAGTTTCGGGTGGATTGCATGGTGTTGGAGTCTCAGTTGTGAATGCTCTATCTGAAAAATTGAAGTTAGAAATAAATAGAGATGGAAAAAAATATTATATAGAATTTCAAAATGGTGAAGCAATAGCTCCATTAAAAGTTATTGGAAAATCAAAACATACTGGAACTCAGATAACTTTTTTGCCATCAAAAGAAATTTTTTCCTCAATCAAGTTTAGCGCCAATATTCTTATAAAAAGAGTGAGAGAATTAGCATTTTTGAATAGAGGAATTAAAATAATATTTAAAGACGCAAGTCAAAAAAAAGAAAAAATATCAGAGTTTAAGTTTGATGGAGGTGTTCTTGAATTTGTAGAGTTCTTAGATGAAAAAAGGGAAAAACTACAAAATAAAAATGGAAATGATTTATTTAGAAAACCAATATATATCGAGGGTAAAAAAAACAATATTGAACTAGAGTGTTCCTTAAAATGGAATGCTGGATACACAGAAGATATTTTTCCTTATACAAACAATATATATCAAAAAGATGGTGGAACCCATCTCTTGGGTTTCAGAAGTGCTTTAACCAGAGTAGTAAATAAATATGCTAATGAAAATAATTTACTTAGGAAAAATAAAATAACTATTTCTGGGGATGATATAAAAGAAGGTCTCACTTGTGTTCTTTCGACTAAAATTCCTGATCCAAAGTTTTCATCTCAGACAAAAGATAAACTTGTTTCATCTGAAGTGAGGATGATAGTTGAAACATTGATAAACGAAAAATTATCTATTTGGTTTGATCAAAATCCATCTATTGCAAAACTGGTTTTAGCTAAAGTAATTCAAGCAGCAATGGCTAGAGATGTAGCTAGAAAAGCGAGAGAAAATGTTAGAAGAAAAGGTGCATTAGAATTAAGTGGTCTACCTGGAAAATTAGCTGATTGCCAAATTGGTAAACAGGAGGGAACTGAATTGTTTATAGTTGAGGGAGACTCAGCTGGCGGTTCAGCGAAACAAGGAAGAAATAGATCAAACCAAGCAGTTTTGCCTCTTAGGGGAAAAATACTCAATACTTATGTAGAAGATTTAAATATTAAGAAAAATGGAAATGGATCAGATCAAAGAACCAAGGCATTGTCTAAAATGATTTCTTCAAATGAAATAGTCACTTTAATAAATGCTCTAGGCTTAGACCCAAAAGTACAAGAGATAGATTTAAAAGATTTAAGATATGGAAAGATAATTATTATGACAGATGCTGATGTTGATGGTTCTCATATTCGAGCCCTTCTGTTAACCTTTTTCAATAACAAACCATTTAATAAATTAATTGAAAATGGTCATGTTTATTTAGCACAACCACCATTATTTAAAATAAATAGAGGATCTAAAGGAATTTACATTAAGGATGAGCAGGAGTTAGAAGAATACATAATTAGTGAAAATAAAGAATTAAAAAATATAAAAAAAGGTTCTAAAGAATATTTTAAAGCACTTGACTCAGAAAAATCAAAAATGAATATTCAGAGATTTAAAGGATTAGGAGAAATGAATCCTGAGGAATTATGGAGCACTACATTAGATCCAGAAACAAGAAATTTGTTGCAAGTACAATACTCTAAAGATTTAAAAAAAGATCAAAGTTTAATTCACACATTGATGGGCAATGATGTAGCATTACGAAAAGATTTTATTGTATCTAATGCTATAAATGTGCAGAATCTTGACATATAAAAATGAAGTTTTTTGAAACTTCAAAATATTTTTCCTTTAAAAAATCAACTTATATAACATTAAGATGGATTGGAATTATAGGACAATTGATAGCAGTAAATTTTGTATATTTTTTCATAAACTCTGACTTTAATTTTGTTGCTTCAAATATAATTATATTTTTTGGTATATTAAGTAATTTATATTTAATTTATATTTACAAAAAAACACAACTATCAGACAGGTCTGCATTTCTATTTCTTATTATAGATATCGTTCAATTAGGTGTTCTTCTTTATTTATCAGGAGGCATAACCAATCCATTTGTAATTTTTATATTAATACCAAGTGTATTTTCTTCATCGAACTTAAGTTTAAAGACCAATACTTTGTTGGTAATCTTAACAATAGTTATAATTTTAATTCTAACATTTTATTACAAAGATTTGCCAATAAATTTAAATAGTGATTTTCACAATAATCATTATTTTTATTATTCAATTCCAATGTCGTTGATTATAGCTTTAGTTTTTTTAAATTACTTTGCAATGACATTTGGAACACAATCTAGATTGAGAAAAGAAGCTCTAGGAAAAATGGAAGAAGTAATGGCTAAAGAACATGAACTTCTATCTTTAGGAGGTCAAGCTGCTGCTGCAGCACATTCTTTAGGTACCCCACTTTCAACAATAACAATTATTGCTCATGATCTAATGAGGCAATTTCAAGGACAGAAAGATATAGAAAAAGATATTGAATTATTAAATAGTCAAATTAATAGATGTAATGAGATTTTAAAGCGCTTAACTCTAAATCCTGTAGAAGAGGATGAATTTATTGATAAAGATATTAACATAAGAGATTATTTAAACGAGATTATTTCTTCATTCAAAGAAATTAGTAAAAAAAATTTTGTCTTTAATTTTGATCAAGACTCAAACCCTAAAAAGATAAGTAAATCAATTGAAATAGTGTATGGATTAAGAAATTTTATAGGTAATGCCAATAAATTTGCTAAAAAAAATATTTTTATTAATCTAAAAAGTGATAGTGAAATTACAGAGATTACTTTAGAAGATGATGGATCTGGTTATCCTAGAGATATCTTATCAAAAATTGGAGAACCTTATTTAAAATCTAATTATTCCAAAGACAAATCTAAGGAAGGTTTAGGTCTTGGATTGTTTATTGGGAAAACTTTACTAGAAAAAAATTTTGCTTCAGTAAACTGTAGAAACTCAAAAACTCGTAGCGGAGCAGAAATTAATATTAGATGGAAAAATAAAGAATTATTTAATATTTAGTGATATTTTTTTTTCGTTTCAAATAATGAACTTAGTTGTGATATCATAACGTCTCCTAGCTCATTCACATCAGTTATTTTTATCGCTTTGTCATAATATCTTGAAACATCATGACCTATTCCAATGGCTAAAACTTCAATATCAGATTTATTTTCAATAAATTTTACAATTTTTTTTAAATGTTTTTCTAAAAAATCCCCAGAATTTACAGAAAGAGTTGAGTCATCAACAGGGGCTCCATCAGAAATTACCATTAAAATTTTTCTTTCCTCTTTTCTCTTTTTTATTCTATTATAAGCCCAGGATATAGCTTCCCCATCAATATTTTCTTTAAGTAAACCTTCTTTGAGCATGAGTCCTAAATTATTTTTAGCTTGTCTCCAATGAGTATCTGCTGCTTTGTATATAATATGTCTTAAATCGTTTAATCTTCCTGGTGTTTTAGGTTTTGAATTTTTTGTCCAAAGTTCTCTACTTTGTCCACCTTTCCAGTTTTTAGTAGTAAAACCTAAGATTTCTACTTTAACAGAGCATCTTTCAAGTGTTCTGGATAAAATATCTGCACATATAGCAGCTATTGTAATTGGTCTTCCTCTCATAGAACCAGAATTATCAATTAAAAGAGTTACTACCGTATCTTTAAAATCTAAATCTTTTTCTTTTTTAAAAGACAAAGAGTTATATGGGTCCATTATAATTCTTGGAAGTTTTGAACTATCTAGCAAGCCTTCTTCTAAGTCAAATTCCCAAGCTCTATTTTGTTTAGCAAGCAATTGTCTTTGAAGTTTATTTGCTAATTTTGTAATAACATCTTGAAAACCAACTAGCTGTTGATCTAAACTTTTTCTAAGTTTAATTGCTTCATCAGCATTCTCTAAATTCTCAGCTTTTACAATTTCATCAAACTCTGAGGTAAATATTTTGTAATCTAGATTAATATTATCTATGTTTTTATTTATAATTTGTTCTGAATTATTTTCATCAGACTCAACTTCATTGAATTGTTCATCTAAGTTAAATTCATCAACACTAAAATCAGCATCTAGAGATGCTTGGGTTTCCTGATCATTATTTTCATCTTTATTATCTTCATTGTCACTGTTTTCGTCGTCATTTGAAGGATTTTCTTGGTCTTGATACTGATTCTCTTCTTCTTTTTCGTCATTCTCATCATTTTGAAAAATATCCATTTCTTCAAATATTTGTGAAAACTTTGACGAGTAGGTGTTTTGATCTTCCAGATTATTCATTAAAAATTCTTTATGTTTTTCTATAGAATTTTCAAAGTCTTTCTCCCAAAAATTTAACATTCTAGAAGTTAGAGCATTTAACTCTATTTTATGAAAGTTTTTAAGCATATATAACTCAAAAGCTTCTGCAACAGGCACATCCTCTTTTGTTTTTAATTGATCTTTTCTTTTACGACTAATTATTTGTTTGTAGTTTTCGTGAAAGTTTTTTTCTATACCTTTAAGCATTTGACCACCTAAGGCTTCGTATCTAATCCTTTCAGCAATAGTATAAAGTGATCTAGAGGAAGTATTGCTAGGTAAGTTTTTTTTATAAATTAATTCATCAGAAAATTTTTTTTTGAGCGCGCTTGAGTCAGTCTCAGCACGCAACCTTATAAAGTCACTAGGATTTGTAAGATTGTCGATTTCTAATGAAACAGTATCTTTAGTTTTTTTTTCTTCTAAGTTTTTTTTAATTAAATTAAGATCATCAGAAATTACTTTTGCGGTTGAGTTTAAAGCAATTCTAAATTTTTCTTTTAAGTTTGTTTCTTTAGAGCTCATTTAAATTTGAATATTAACTAAAGACTCTGGCAATTCTTCTCCAAAACATCTTTGATAATATTCTGCGATAGTATTTTTTTCAATATCATCACATTTATTTAGGAAAGTTACTCTAAAAGCGTACCCAATATCCTTAAAAATCTCTGAATTTTCAGCCCAGTGTAATACAGTTCTAGGGCTCATTACAGTTGAGATGTCTCCTGCTATAAATCCTTTACGCGTAAGAGATGCTACTTTTATCATGTTGGCAACTTTTTCTTTGCCTTTTGTATTATTTAAACTTTTATTTTTAGACAATACAATATCCATTTCTCTATCTAGGCTTAGATAGTTTAATGTTGTTACAATATTCCATCTATCCATCTGACCCTGGTTGATTTGCTGAGTACCATGATAGAGACCTGTGGTATCACCTAGTCCAACGGTATTCGAGGTAGCAAATAACCTAAAAAATTTATTTTGTTTAATTACTTTGTTTTTATCAAGTAATGTAAAATTTCCCTCAGCTTCCAAAACTCTTTGAATTACAAACATTACATCAGGTCTACCAGCATCATATTCATCAAAAACAAGTGCAACTGGATTTTGAATAGACCATGGTAAAATTCCCTCGTTAAATTGAGTTACTTGTTTACCGTCTTTAAGAACGATCGCATCTTTTCCAATCAAATCAATTCTACTAATATGACTATCCAAATTTACACGGATACAAGGCCAATTTAATCTAGCAGCTATTTGCTCAATGTGAGTAGATTTTCCAGTGCCGTGATACCCTTGAACCAAAACTCTCTTATTAAACGCAAATCCTGAAATAATGGCTAAAGTAGTATCTCTATCGAACTTGTAGTTTTTATCAATTTCAGGAACGTATTCATTTTTTTTTGAAAATGCGTCAACTTCCATTTCTGAGTCAATTCCAAAAGTTTGTTTAAGTGAAACTTTAATATCTGGTTCTGTGTTAAGATTTGGTGTCAATTTTTTCTCTATAAGATTTTTTTAATTGCGTATAAGCTAATGTTATAAGTTTAAGTTTTTCCTCGTATTTTTTATTTCCAGAATTCATATCAGGGTGAAATTTTTTCACAAGTAATTTGAATTTATCTTGTATTTTCTTCCACTTTAAACCCACAGAAACCCCCAATATTCCAAAAGCTTTTATATCTTTATGATCGAATTTAAATTGACGCATATGATCATAATCTCCATTTATTTTTTCTTTATCGAACTCATCTCTCAAAGTCGTATTCCATAAAACTTTGAAAAAATTATCTGAAGAGCTAAAGCTTTGTGTAGGTTTGTGCCAAGTCATGTCAGATTTTAAGAAATCCATTACTTGGTCATCATTCATTCCTGCAAAATAGTTCCAATTTTTATTAAATTCTTTTACATGCTCAAGGCAAAGCATTCTAAAT
>CACCIO010000004.1 GCA_902546085.1 uncultured Pelagibacteraceae bacterium
TTAAAATTATTTTTTGAAAATTATCTATAATTTTTATATCACCAGTAGCTTTAATTGTTTCAATTTTTTTTAAATATATAATTTTCGCTGCTTCAATAATAATATTTCTTTTAGTATCTTCATAAAATACGTTTCCTTCTGCACTTAAGATTGTATTAAGCTTATCGTACTCGAATTTATCTGCAATAATTTTTATACCATCATTTGTATTTGCTTCACCTCCACCATAACCTTTAAACATATTACCATTTTCTGAAATTTCTATATTTGTAACATTAAAATTAAATATCTCTTGCGACATTATATTTGGGGCTACAAAAAAATTTGTAATCAACAATATTAAAATTATTTTTAAATTATTTTTCATTTAGCTTATTTGACATCATTAAAGTTATAATCGTTAACAATATAATCGGTATCCAAATTGATAATTTGGTATCAATTTTTTCAGTTAAACCCATAACATAAAGAAGATTATTAAAATAATAAATTACCACACACAAGAATAATCCTATAGAAATTTTAACAGTATTACTTTTAAATTTTTTAGTGTTAAGCATTATTAAACCTGAAAAAAAACTCATCAATAATAAATAAAATGGATAGGAAAATATTTTTTGAATTTGTAAATTTACTTCTACTGTTGAGTAATTTAATAAATCATAATTTTTCTTTAATTCAATTAATTCAAAAATTGAAAGTGAGTTTAAATTTGAAAATAAACTCTGAATCCTTTTGTAATCAAAATTTGATTTTATTTTAATTATATCTTTTCTTGAGCTAATATTTTCCTCAAATATTTCAGGATCCATAATTTCCCATTCATAATTTTTTATATTAATTTTTTTACTTTTGATGTTTCTTACAACATTATAGTTCTGATCAAATTCAGTAATGAAACTGTCAATTAAAAAATTTTCATCGATTTTTGAGGAATTAATAATTAAGATTTTATCCTCTATTTTATCTCTTATCCAAAGTCCATTTTTATTAATTACAGCAAGATATTTGCCGTCCGTAGTATATTTTGATTTTAACTCTAAATAAAAACTTTTTAGATTTGATGATGCATTATAAAAAATCGTAATTATAAAAAAACTTAGCACAATTGAAACAATTGACATGATAATAAAAATTTTTGAATTTTTGAGCCCAGTGTATTTAAATATTTGAATTTGGTTTTTATCAAATAGTTTAATAAAAAAAAGTTGAGTCGAAATTAGAAAAATAAATGGAAAAATTTCAAAAATAATAGAGGGTGAATTTATCAATGCTAAATAAATTGTAAAAAAGGTCGTGGTTTCAATATCTTTGAAAAAATCTAATTCTCCAAGTAGATTAATAATAAAAACTAAACTCAATATTATTATTAGCACAAATAAAAATGATTTTAAAAAAATACCTACCAAAAATTTAGTATATGTTTTCAATATTTACCTCTTGAATTAAATTTAAAATACATTTTAAAATACAAAAATATTGTGATGATTATTGGTATCAAAGAAATTAATGTATTATTTAAAATAGACTCATTTATAAATCGTATTGTTGTCTCAGAAAAAACAATCAAGAAAAATCCAAACAGAAAAATAATTGTTCTATATTTATTATAATTTATTCTTTCTTTTGAATTTAAAATCAGTAATGAGGAGATTAAAATAAGACATGGTAAATAAATTGGAATAATAAGTCTTTTATATATTTCTGCAAAAATATTATCTATATTACTTATTTCACAATTAAAAATTTTTTCTCTAATCGTACTTATCTGGTTTTCAATATTATTTTTTAATACAAGAATACATACAAAAAGATCTTTGGTTAAATGCTCTTGTGTTTTTTTAACTAAGATCGTATCAGTTTTAAATGAAGTTAAGTTAAATTCAGATTTTGAAAAACTAAAGTTGGTTAAATTTTCATTAAACAAATTGGTATTTTCTCCATCATATAATTCGAATAATGATAAACCATTTCTACTAATCAACCTTCCTTTCTTGGCATAGGTGATTTGAAAGTTATTTGAGCCTGTATTTTTTTTAATGTATATGTTGTTGTAATCTCCATTAGTATCTACGCTTTCTGTATAAATTGTTAATTCTTTTACATTCGCATTAAATTTTTTAATTTTGATAAAATTATCTAGAAAATTATAACTGGAAACTCTTATTAATGATCTAGATATACTCTGTGTTTTAGGAACAACTAGTGAAGTAATTACTATTTGAATTATTAATAATAAAAATGAAAACAATAATAGATAATTTACAAATTTAATTTTGTTTACTCCAAAATTCCAAAATATTAAAAGCTGATTATTATTTTCATATTTAGCAATCATATAAAAAAAGGTGAAAAAAAAGGCAAATGGTAGTATTCTGCTAATTATTTTTGGTAAATTTAAAAGTGTAAACTTCAAATAAACATCATAACCACGTCCATCATCAATAATTATATCTAGATAATTTACAGCCTGAAAAACCCATATAATAAGACTAGTACTTACTATGCTAATCAAAAAAAAAATTGAGCAATCTGTTAAAAATTTTCTAAAAATAATTTTTTTCATTGAAATATGCTATTTTTACTCATATATAGCATCCATCTCGTACAGAGTGTATTTAAAATTTATGTCAATTTTAATAAATTATAAAAATAGTTCCTTTAAAAGAAACTCATCTAGCTTAGTTTTGTTTGTAGATGAAAAATTCAATATTTCACCTATAAGAAAACATTTATCAACTCATGAGAATTCTTTTGTCTCAGATTTGATAAAAGCAAAAGATGTAAAAAAAAACATACTTACTTTTGATATTAGTTCAAAAAGAAAAATTATATTAATTTCACTTAAAAAAGATAACAAACCAGCTGATATTGAAAATCTAGGAGCAAAATTTTATGATATCTTCAAAAATTCTAAACTAGACAAATTTTGTATTGATGCAGACAGTATTTCTCATAAAGTAAAAAATGCAATTGGACATTTTTTACATGGGTTAAAATTAAAATCTTATAATTTCAATAAATATAAAACAAAAAAAAATAATGTTAAAATTTCAATTACAGTTGTGGGTAAAAACAAACCTTCAATAAAAGTTTTATCTAAGTTTAAATCTATAGAGGATGGTACCTTTTATGCTAGAGATTTAGTGTCAGAGCCAGGTAATATTTTACATCCTGATGAATATGCAAAAAGAATAAGTTCTTTAAAAAAATTTGGTTTAAAGATAAATGTTTATAACGAAAGCAAACTAAAAAAATTAGGAATGAATACTTTACTTGGAGTTGGTCAAGGAAGTATAAGAGGATCTTATTTGGTTACAATTGAATGGAATGGCTTAAAAAATAATTCTAAGCCTTTAGCTTTTGTTGGAAAGGGAGTCTGTTTTGATACAGGAGGAATATCATTAAAGCCTGCTAAATTTATGGAAGACATGACTTATGATATGGCTGGTTCAGCAGTGGTTGTAGGATTAATGAAAAGTCTAGCTTTAAGAAATGCAAAAATAAATGCCGTAGGAGTTGTTGGACTTGTTGAGAATATGCCGGGTGGCAATGCACAAAGACCTGGAGACATTGTAAAATCTTACAGTGGAAAAACAGTTGAAATATTAAATACAGATGCTGAGGGCAGACTTGTGCTTGCAGATGCGTTAACTTATACAGAGAAAAAATTTAAACCAAAATTCATAGTAGACTTAGCAACATTAACTGGCGCAATAATAGTTTCATTAGGTTCGGAATACGCTGGTTTGTTTTCAAATGACGACAAATTATCTAAACAGTTGATTATTTCAGGAGAAAAAGTTGAGGAGAAAGTATGGAGAATGCCACTTAATAAAAATTTTGATAAATTAATAGATTCAAAAAATGCAGATATGCAAAACATAAATTATGTTGGTGGAGCTGGATCAACAACTGCAGCTCAATTTCTACAAAGATTTATTTTAAATAAAACACCTTGGGCACATTTAGATATAGCTGGTATGGCATTTTCAAAATATGGAGGAGCATTAAACTCAGGTGGAGCAACTGGTTATGGAGTTAGATTATTAAACAAACTAATAGAGGATCATTATGAATAATCTAGAACAAACTTTATCAATTATTAAACCGGATGCGGTTGAAAGAAATCTCGAAACAGAGATAAAAGAAATGTTCATAAGCAATGGTTTTACAGTTTTAAAAGAAAAAAAAATTCAAATAGAGAAGTCAGAGGCAGAAAAATTTTACAAAGTGCATGAAACAAAGCCATTTTATAATGATTTATGCGATTATCTTTCCTCAGGTCCAATTGTTGTTATGGTGCTTGAGAAAGAAAATGCAGTTTTAGGAAACAGAGAATTAATGGGAGCTACAAATCCAAAAGATGCAGATGAGGGCACTATTAGAAAAAAATATGGAATTTCAATTGATAAAAACTCAGTCCATGGGTCAGACAGCGTTGAGAATGCTAAAATTGAAATAGATTTCTTTTTTAAAGATTAAAAATTTTTAATATAGCTTTTGGGTATAATTTATGTTCTTGAACTAGAATTTTTTTTGCAAGAGAATCCACTGTTTCATTTTCTGAAATTTTAACTTTTTTTTGGAGTATAATTTTTCCAGAATCTAACCTGGAATTAACAAAATGAACGGTGCATCCAGAATATTTTTCTTTATTAATTAATGCTTTTTCATGAGTATTTAATCCTTTATATTTAGGTAGTAAAGAGGGGTGTATATTCAAAATTTTTCCTTTAAATTTTTTAATAAAATTTTTTGACAAAATTTTCATAAATCCAGCTAGACAGATCATTTCAATATTATTTTTTTTTAAAATAGAAAGTAATTTATTCTCACTTAATATTTTGTTTTGAAAATTTAAAACTGTTTTTTTAATTTTAAATTTTTTTGCATAATTCAAACCCTTTGCTTTGGGATTATTTGAAACAATGAAGTTAACAGATATAGGAGATTTTTTGCTTTTAGAAAATTTAATTAGAGATTTCAAATTACTTCCTGTACCTGAAATAAATACAGCCGTTCTTATTCTATGGTAGCCAGTTGATAGAGCCATTTAGTTTAACTTTTTTTTTACCCTTAGAAATTTTTCCAATTACATATGGTTTATAATCTTTTGAAAAAAATTTACTTATTTTTTTTAAATTTTTACTTTCAACAATAAGACAAAAACCAACTCCACAGTTAAATGTTTTAAGCATTTCTTTATCAGAAATTCCATTATTTTTAAGCCAATTAAATATTTTAGAAGTTTCAATTTTATCTAAACTTATATGTGCTGAGAGTTTATCTGGTATAATTCTTTTAACATTATCAGACAAACCTCCTCCAGTTATATTTGCACAGCCATTGATTAAGTTGTTATTTATTAAATTCATTATTTCTTTAACATATATTTTGGTTGGTTTTAGAAGCTCAGATTTTAAAAATTTATTTTTTTTAATATTTATTTTTTTTAGTTTTAATAAATATCTAACAAGAGAATACCCATTAGAATGTAAACCACTGGAAGGAATTGCAACTATAAGATTATTTTTTTTTATTTTATTTTTATTTAAAATTCTATTTTTTCCTACAACTCCTACAGCAAAACCTGCGATATCAAATTTACCTTTTTCATACGTACCTGGCATTTCAGCAGTTTCACCTCCGACGAGCTCACATTCTGATTGATTACAACCTTTGTTAATCCCTTTTATTATTGCTTTAAGTTTTTTAAGATCAATTTTATTTATTGATATATAATCTAAAAAAAGCAAAGGTTTAGCTCCTTGTACGATTAAATCATTTACACTCATAGCAACCAAGTCAATTCCAATGGTATCAAATTTATTTAACGTATTAGCAATTTCAATTTTGGTTCCTACACCATCTGTACAAGCTACGATTTTAGGTTGTTTAATATTATTTGGTATATTTGTTATTGAGCCAAACCCACCTATATTCGAAAACTTTTTTTTGCCTCTTTTTTTTGCTGAAACTGTAGAAATGAAATCAACAAACTTGTCTGCAGCTTTGATATTAACTCCACTTTTTTTATAGGTAAATTTTTTTTTATTCATTAATATGTTTTATGAAATTTATTTCTCAACTTTATAAATTAAGGCTTTTATATAATTTTTTTTTATTTCTTGCTTTAATAAATATTTTCTTTTCCACAGAAAATAGTCATGCAAAGACATTTTCTATAAATGATATTGAAATATCAACACCTTTTGAAATAAATTTTAATAAAAATGAAATTATTGATAAAGGATTTTTAAAGGCATTTAATGAACTAATTTTTTCAATTGTCCAAAGTAAAGATCAAATAAAATTAAAAAAAACCCCAATAAATCAAATAAAAGGAATGATAGAAACTTTCTCTATTAAGGAAGAAAAGTTTGTAGATGGAATTTATTATCTTATCCTGAATGTTTCATTTAATAAAAAAAATATATTTGATTTACTAGAGTCAAAAAATGTATTTCCGTCTTTACCTGTAAAAAAAGATTTCTTATTCATTCCAGTTTTTGTTGATCAGAATAAAAATCAAGTTTCAATGTTCTCTGAGGATAAATTATTTTCCAGCTGGAATGTAAATAACAAAAAATATAGTCTTTTAAATTATATCTTACCCACTCAAGATCTTGATGATTTTAGTTTAATAAAAAGAAATATTAATAATTTAGAAACTTATGACTTCAAAGAAATTATAAATAAATACAATATAAATGATCACATAATTATGATTGTGTTTAAAGATGATAATAAAATAAGAGTATTTAATAAAATTTATTTCAATCAAAAAAAAAATATTAAAAATTTAAAATATACTGAAATTAATTTTGATGAGGAAGAAGAGTTATTTGAATTTATTAATAATTTAAAATTAGTCTACGAAGATTTTTGGAAATCACAAAATCAAATCAATACTTCAGTAAAGTTATCTTTAAATATTTCTATTGATAACTCAAATAATATAAAAATTAATAAATTTGAAAAAATTTTATCTGATATGGATTTGATATATAATTTTTCAATTTATAAGTTCGATAATCGAAATAATTTTTATAAAGTTATTTTTAATGGAACTCCTGATAAATTTTTAGAAGTAATGAGTGAAAAAAATTATGATTTTGAAATTAAAAATAAAATTTGGGTTTTAAATGACAAATCTTAATCAGCAAATACTTAAATTTGATTATGATCAAAATTTTAAAGATCAGGATTTTTATGTTTCAAACAGCAACGAACACTCTTTTAGCCTGTTAAATAGTTGGCCAAAATGGGATAAAAATTTTATAAACTTAATAGGTGAAAAGTTTTCAGGAAAAAGTCATTTAATAAATATATTTTTAGAAAAGCACAGAGGAATAAAAATTAATGCTAAAGATATTAACAATGACTTTCTTCAACAAATTAAAATATATGAAAATATTATTGTTGAAGATTTAACCGAAAAAATAAATGAAAATTTATTATTTACACTTATAAATATAATTGATCAGGAAAATAAGTACTTAATAGTAACCTCAAAAATACCAATAGTTGACTTTAATTTTAAATTAAATGATCTTAATTCAAGATCTAATAATTTTATTTTATCTCAAATTGAAAAACCTGGTGACGATTTAATTTATGCACTAATATTAAAAAATCTTTCTGACCGTCAAATATCAATAGACCAAAAACTTATTGAATTTATAATTAAGAGAATTGATAGAACTTATGGCAAAATTTCTGATTTCATATATAAAATCGACGAAATTAGTTTAAAAAGAAAGAAACCAATCGATTTTAAAATTATAAAAGAAGCATTAGAGGTTTAATTGAATAAATACAGAACACACAAGTGTAATGAATTAAGAAAAGAGGATGTAGATAAAAAAATTTCTCTTTCAGGCTGGATAAATAAAAAAAGAGACCATGGGAATTTATTATTTATTGATTTGAGAGATAATTATGGAATTACCCAATGTATAATTGATAAAGATAATAAATATTTTTCTGATTTAGAAAAAATGCAATTAGAAACAGTAATTAAAGTTGAGGGTAAAGTTGTTAACAGATCTAAAGAAACAATTAATTCTGAAATTGATACTGGTGAAATTGAGGTTGTTATTGAGCAGCATGAAGTTTTAGGTACTTGTAAAGAGCTCCCAATGCCAATCTTTAGTGATCAAGAATATGCAGAAGAAATAAGATTGAAATATAGATTCTTAGATTTAAGAAGAAAAAAAATTCATGAAAATATTATTTTAAGATCCAAGGTTATTTCATACATCCGAAATGAAATGACTAAATTAGGTTTTTTAGAATTTCAAACACCAATTTTAACCTCATCTAGTCCAGAGGGTGCTAGAGATTTTTTAGTACCTAGTCGTTTAAATCCCGGAAAATTTTATGCACTACCACAAGCACCTCAGCAATTTAAACAATTAATAATGGTGTCGGGCTTTGATAGATACTTTCAAATTGCACCTTGCTTCAGAGATGAAGATGCAAGAGCAGACAGAAGTCCTGGGGAGTTTTATCAATTAGATTTGGAAATGTCATTTGTTGAGCAAGAGGATGTATTTAATGTTGTTGAAAAGTTGATGGTTAATACATTTAAAAATTTTTCAACTAAAAAACTGATGTTTGATAAATTTCCAAAGATTTCATACAAGGAATCAATGCTTAAATATGGTACTGATAAACCAGATTTAAGAAATCCACTCATTGTAAATGATATAACTGAAATTTTTATAAGAGAAGATGTTTCATTTGAAATATTTAAAAAATTAGTAAAATCTGGATCTAAAGTAAGATGTATTGTTACAAAAAATACAAAAGATAAACCCAGAAGTTTTTTTGATAATATTGATAAATGGGCTAAAGAAGAAGGTGCGTCTGGTTTAGCTTATTTTACTTTTGAAAAAGATAAAGAAATTTCAGCAAAAGGCCCTATAGGAAAATTCTTTTCTCAAGATGCATTGGTTGAAATCATGAAAAAAACAAACTGTGAATTTGGGGATAGTATTTTCATGGCTTGTGGAAAACAAGATGAATTAGAAAAAATTACTGCACTAGCAAGAGATAAAATTGCAAAAGATCTTGACTTAATTGATGACAATATTTTCGCATTTTGTTGGATTGTAGATTATCCAATGTTTGAAAAAGATGTCTCAACAAACAAGATTAAGTTTAGTCATAATCCATTTTCAATGCCTCAAGGAGATTTAAGTGAAAAAAATTTTGAAAACCCATTAGATATACTTGCTTATCAATACGACATAGTTTGTAATGGTATAGAATTATCTTCAGGAGCAATTAGAAATCATAAACCAGAACTTATGTATAAACTTTTCTCAATTGCAGGATATGATAAAAATCAAGTAGATGAAAAATTTAGTGGTATGATTAATGCACTCAGTTATGGCGCACCTCCACATGGAGGAATAGCACCCGGTATTGATAGAATCGTAATGTTACTAGCTAATGAGAAAAATATTAGGGAAGTTACTATGTTTCCAATGAACCAAAACGCACAAGATTTGATGATGAATGCACCATCTGAGATAAATCCAGATCAATTGAAAGAATTAAATTTAGCTTTTAAAACAAAAAAATAACTTATTTTTTACCTTTTAAACTTATTTTTACATCTGAAAGATCAACTAGATTTTTTTTATAATTATTTCTAACAAAACCTTTACTGGTAATATCTTTTACAATTTTCAATAATTGATTTTGATCTTCAGAACTTTGATCTTCTGCATTGATGGCATCATTTCCACCAATAGCTGGAGTATGGGCCAGATCTTCTCTATTTTGATATGAAATAGCTAATTCTCTGAAAATATAATCCAAAATTGATGTAGCACTTAAAATTCTATCATTACCATGTACTTTGCCTGATGGTTCAAATTTTGTTCCAACAAATGCACTTATAAACTCATCTAACGGAACACCGTATTGAAGGCCTAAAGAAACAGCAATTGCAAAGTTATTCATTAAGGCTTTAACAAGCTCACCCTCTTTACTGGTATCAATAAATATTTCTCCAATTTTTCCGTCTTCATATTCTCCAGTATGTAGGTAAACTTTGTGGTCACCAATAGTAGCTTTTTGAATATATCCTTTTCTTCTGTCAGGCATGCTAAACCTTTTACCTGACTTCTCGTTAGCTGCGTTTATATTTGTTATTATACTTTCTTTATTTATAGGGTTTTTTTTATCCGTTTTGGTAACTACATCGACTTTGTTTTCAATGACTTTATTGTTTTTAGGATCTAAACTTTTTGTTTTTCTGTTATCAAGTTTTACGTCTAAAACCTCAAATTTACCATCATCTCTTTTTTCTAAATTTTTTAACTCTGCCTCATTAATATCATCTAAATAATGATTTACTTTAAAGGTACAGGTATAATAAGTTTCAACTAAATACTTTGCCATTTGACCTCAATTTAAATTTTAATTTGAATAATGAATCAATTAATTTATATACATATTCATATTTTAGTCTAATTTAAATTTTACAATTTTTAATTGAATAAATAAAAAAATATTATGTTGACACTCTTAAGAAAAATTTTCACATGGTGGAATCAAGACACTTTTGGAACAAGATTAAAAACTATTTTTTTTGGAAAACTAGTTGGCACTGATGAGCTAGGTAATAAATACTATGAGAGTAAAAACGGAAAAAGATGGGTTATCTATTCAAACACAATTGACGCGTCAAAAATTCCTGTTGAATGGTATTCTTGGATACATTTTACACCAAATAAAATTGAGAAAAAACATACCTTAGAAAAATATGAATGGCAAAAACCACATCAAGAAAATTTAACTGGGACTGACTCAGCATATTATCCAAATAAAAATAAAGATGGTATTAAAAAAAAATACTCAAGTTGGAAAGAATAATTTTAAATTAATCTATTTAATTTTTTTATTTTATTTTTGTTTAGTTTTAAACTCAAATGCAAAAAGTAATTTAGAGGGAACTTTTACTGATATAAAAATTTTGGACAAAATAAGCTCTAAAAATACTTTACTTAAAATTAAAAATGGAGATTTAATAAAGTTTAAAGATTTATCAATTAAAAGTCTGAAATGTAAAAATTCAGAATTTGATGATAATCCAGAAATAACTGCTTATATACAAGTTCGAGATTTGACTAATAAAAATAATGATGAAGTTTTTGTTTTTAATGGTTGGATGTTTTCATCAAGTCCATCTATCACACCTTTTGATCATCCTGTTTACGATGTTTGGCTTGTGAGATGCTATTAAAAAATTGAATCTTTATCTAGCCAACTAACATTGAAATCTGAATTGATAAATTTTTTATGATTAAGTAATTTTTTATGTAGAGGAATTGTTGTAGTTATTCCTTCAATTACAAATTCATCCAAAGATCTATTCATTCTTTGAATTGCTTCTAATCTGTTTCTTCCATGACAAATTAACTTACAAACCATACTGTCGTAATAGGGTGTTACTTTATATCCTTGAAATATTGCGCCATCTACTCTTGTTCTAAAACCAGATGGTTGATGACACATAGTAATAATACCAGGCGAAGGCTGAAAATTTTTACTAGCATCCTCAGCATTTATTCTGCATTCAATTGCATGTCCTCTAGGATTTATATCACTTTGTTTCAAAGCTGTTTCTCCTGAAAAAGCAATCCAAATTTGTTCTTTGATTATATCGATCCCTGTAACCATTTCTGTTACCGGATGTTCAACTTGGACTCTTGTATTCATTTCAAGGAAATAAAATTTCCCATCTTCATATATAAACTCAACTGTTCCAGCTCCCATATAACCTATTTTAGCTACCATTTTTACTGTTCTTTCAAATAAATCTTTTCTTATTTCATCATTTAAAACTGGACTTGGTGTTTCCTCTATCAGTTTTTGATGTCTTCTTTGAATTGAACAATCTCTTTCATGAAGGTGAACAGCTCTATTTTTTCCAGCTAATATTTGAACCTCAATATGTCTTGGATTTTGAAAAAATTTTTCAATATAGACTTCATCATTACCAAAGTATTTTTGTGCTTCAGATTTAGCGGTTGAAAACAATGTTTCAAATTCTTCTTCCTTATAAACTATTTTCATACCTTTGCCTCCACCTCCACCTGAGGCCTTAATTAAAACAGGAAAACCAATTTTTTTACAAAGTTCTTTTGCTTCAGAAACATCTTTTACACCGCCTTCAGAACCTTCAATAACAGGTAATCCATTTTCTTTAGCTATTCTTTTTGCTTGGATTTTATCACCCATCATTTCAATATGTTTTGATGAGGCTCCTATAAAACTAATCTTATTCTCCTCTAAAATTTTTGCGAAGTTTGCATTTTCAGAAAGAAAGCCATATCCGGGATGTACTGCGTCAGCATTAGTAAGCTCTATAGCTGACATTAAAGCAGGAATATTTAAATAACTATTTGCGGGTTGATGAGAACCAATACACACACTTTCATCAGCCATTCTTACATGCATACTTTCTCTATCCACATCTGAATGAACGGCTACTGTAGATATTCCCCATTCTTTACATGCTCTAATAATTCTAACTGCAATTTCCCCACGGTTTGCAATTAAAATTTTTTTAAACATTATTTATTCTAGGATAATAATTGTTTGGCCAAATTCAACAGGTTGACCGTCTTCAACACAAATTTCTTTTACTACACCATCTGCTGTTGAAGGAACATGATTCATGGTTTTCATTGCCTCAACAATCATTATTGTATCACCTTTTTTAATTTTTTTTCCAATCTCAACAAATTTTTTTGCACCTGGTTCTGGAGCATGATAAGCAGTTCCAATTATAGGTGAAGTAATTTCAATTCCTGATTTAATATTTTGAGTTTGAGTAGGTGCTGAACTTGATACAGGAGATGAGGACGAAGTAACTTGAGGTTGATTACTTATTGAAACATTATTTTTTGATACTTTAATTTTTGTATCCTTTTCAGTTATCTCTATTTCAGTAAGATTAAATTCTTTTAAATAATCACTTAATTCTTTAATTATTTTTTTATCTATTTTCATTATGCAAAGTCTTTTGTAATGAAATTATGGCCAAAATATATCCCTCAGCACCTAATCCAAAAATTCCTCCAGTTACCACATCACTTATAAGTGATTTATGTCTAAATTCTTCTCTTTTATAAATATTAGATAAATGTAGCTCGATTATTGGTTTTTTAAATAAATCTAGAGCATCTCTTATAGCTACAGAGGTATGAGTAAATGCAGCAGCATTTATAATCATTCCATCAAATTTTTTCCTAGCATCTTGAATAATGTTAACAAGTTCTCCTTCAACATTAGATTGAGCAAATTCAACATCAATACCAATTTCTTTTGCTTTTTTGGAACAATTTTCTTTAAGTTGGTCAAATGTAGTTGATCCATATTGTGATTGTTCTCTTTCTCCTAATAGATTAAGATTTGGACCATTAATAATAATTATTTTATTATTCATTCAGCACTTATATACGATGAAAAAAATAAAAAAAATAAAAATTAAAATAAATGGTAAAATCAAATCTATAATTCAAGATTCTAATCTGTCTATGGTATTAAAAAATCTAAAAATACCATTAAATAAAGTAGCAATTGAGCTAAATGAGGAAATAATAGATAAAAAAAAAATTAATAAAATAAAATTAAATAAAAATGATAAAATAGAAATAGTTCATTTTATTGGAGGTGGTTAATTTGAAAAAAGATAGTCTAATTATTGCAAGTAAAAAATTTAATTCTAGATTAATTGTTGGAACGGGAAAATATAAAAGTATGTCTGAATGTGCAAAAGCAATTAAACTGTCCGGAGCAGAAATAGTAACAGTTGCTGTAAGGAGAGTTAACATTTCAGATAAAAATAAACCTTTATTGATGGATTATGTTGATCCAAAAAAAATTACATATTTACCCAATACTGCCGGATGTTTTAATTCAAAAGAAGCTCTGAGAACGTTAAGATTAGCAAGAGAAATAGGTGGTTGGAGGTTAGTTAAATTAGAAGTTTTAGGAGATAAAAAAAATTTATTTCCTGACATGATAGAAACATTAAAATCAACAGAAGTTTTAGCCAAAGAGGGTTTTAAGGTTATGGTTTATTGCAATGATGATCCTTTAATGGCTAAGCGTCTAGAGAATTCAGGTGCTGACGCAATAATGCCTTTAGCTGCACCAATTGGTTCAGGACTAGGCATTCAAAACAAAATTAATATTCAAATAATTAGAAAACAAACAAAACTTCCATTAATTATTGACGCTGGTTTGGGTCAAGCATCCGATGCAACAATTGCAATGGAACTAGGATGTGACGGAGTACTTGTTAATACTGCGATCGCAAAAGCCAAAAAACCTTTAGAAATGGCAGTTGCTTTTAAAAATGCTGTTATTGCTGGTAGACAATCCTATAATTCTGGAAGAATAGATAAAGTTTTGATGGGCAGTCCATCATCTCCATCAAAAGGGATTATTTAGTTTTTTTATAATATTTTTTTTTTTTATAAGATTTTTTATTAATTTTTTTATTTTCTTTTTTTTCTGAAATTTTATTTTCTTTATTTTGGATTTCTAAATTTTTTAATTTTTCATAATACTCTATTAGCTCAAGCGTTTTTTTTGATTTATTTTTAATGTCTATAATGTATTCAGGTATTACTAAAGAATTATCACTAATAATATCTATTTTCATTTTATTTTTTTTTTCAAAGTAAGTTAAATCATTAACAAAATTTTCTTTAAGGAAATCTGAAATTTTTTTACAAACTTTTAATTCAACAAATTTAGCTTTGTTAATTACAGCTTTTAATTCAACAATTTTTAATAGCTTTTGAGCAAAAGATTCATCCGTTAATGTAACTTTCCATTTAATTGCACTTTCTCTTAGTCTTTGTCTTGACATCTCCAAAAGACCAAAATTACTTATTCTCCCAATTTGAATTCTTGCTCTATCCGACCTGCATTTTTCTTTTAGTTTTCTTTCTACTAACCTCCTATTTCCATAATTTAGCATATCAATAAAATCTATAATGATTAAGCCAGACAAATCTCTTATTTTTATTTGTCTTGCAATTTCTGCTGCAGCTTCGATATTGGTATCTAAAGCAGTGCTTTCAACATTTTTTCCTTTTATTGAACTTCCAGAATTTATATCAATAGAAACTAAAGCCTCTGTTGGATTAATAACCAAATATCCTCCTGACTTAAGTTTAATTTCAGAGTCAAATATTTGGTTTAATTTTTGTTCAATATTTTCTTGAATAAATAGTGGAATTTTTCCTCTATATTTTTTTACTTTTTTCAGATTTGATGGCATCATAGTCTTCATGAATGATTGAGCTTTCTTGTAACCCTCGTTACCCTCTACAATTATATTTTGGGTATTTTCGTCAAACATATCTCTTAAAGTTCTTTTAATTATTTCACTTTCTTGATGAATTAAAGAAGGAGCAATAGAATTTATTGCATTTTCTTTAATTTGACTCCAAGAATTAACCAAAGTTGTTAAATCACTATTTATTTCATTTTTTGTTTTATTGCTTCCAGCAGTTCTGACAATTAATCCCATCTCTTTAGGTATTTCAATTTCATTTAAAATTGTTCTTATTTTTTTTCTTTCAGCAGGATTAAATATTTTTCTTGATATACCTCCTCCTTTAGGAGTGTTTGGCATTAAAACTATATATTTTCCCGCAATTGAAATGAAAGTACTTAATGCAGCACCTTTTTGACCTCTTTCGTCTTTAATTACTTGTACGAGAATTACTTGGTTAGGTTTAATTACTTCCTGAATTTTATATCTTTTAAATTTAAATTTATGCTCTTTTTTTTTTTCTTTTCCATTACCTAAATTTTCTTTTTCAGAAATATTTTCTTTATTGTTTGTATCTTCTTCTATTTCCTCTTCTAATGTCTTTTCAATAGGATCATCAATTTCGAGTTTTCCTTCAGCAATATTTTCCTCTTCTTTAGCTTGAACTTCTCTTGAAAGTTCTTCTCTAGCTTTTTCTTCCTCTTGTTTAATTCTTTCTAAATCAGCTTTTGGAATCTGATAATAATCTGATTGGATATCATTAAATGATAAAAATCCATGCCTATCTCTTCCAAAATCAACAAAAGCAGCTTGTAATGATGGTTCTATTCTACTTACTTTTCCTAAATAGATATTATTTTTAATTAAGTTATTTTTTAAACCTTCGTATTCGTAATCTTCGATATTTTCACCTGATTTAAGAACAACTCTAGTTTCGTTAGGATGCGAGGCATCAATATATAAATTTTTTTCCATAATTTTATGAATATTAATTTCATTAATAATTTAGTTTTTTAAATTTTGTTTATTTTCCTGCCATATCTTTAACAAATTCCAAGATATAATGAAATTAAAATGAATAAATTTTTAAGAAATATCTTTATTTTAATTACGTCTTTTATTCTTTTATCTGCAATTTTGATAATAAGTATCTTATGGACTTATTCTAACGATTTACCTGATTATAAATTTCTTAAAAATTTCAAACCTCCCGTTTCCAGTAAAGTTTACTCTGGTAATGGTGATTTAGTGGCAGACTTTTCAAAGGAAAAAAGAGTATTTGTTCCATTTAGTTCAATTCCAAAAAATGTAATTAACGCATTTTTATCTGCTGAAGATAAAAATTTTTTTAAACATCCAGGTGTTGATGCCAAAGGTGTTATTAGAGCTGTCGTAAACAATATTTCAAATATTTTATCGTCTAAAAGGTTGGAGGGAGCATCTACAATTACCCAACAAGTAGCAAAAAACTTTTTATTAACAAATGAAGTAAGTTTAAATAGGAAAATTAAGGAGGCAATTCTAGCTTTTAGAATAGAGAGAGCTTTATCTAAAGAAAGAATTCTAGAACTTTATCTAAATCAAATTTATCTTGGAAGTGGAGCATATGGAGTAGCTGCTGCAAGCTTAGAATATTTTGATAAATCAATTAAAGATTTAAATTACTCAGAAGCAGCTTTATTAGCAGCTTTGCCAAAAGCTCCAAGCAGATATAATCCTTATAGAGATCCAGAGTTAGCAAAATTTAGAAGAAATTTAGTTTTAAAAAATTTGTTTGATAATAATTATTTAAATTTAGAATGGTATGAAAAACTTACCAAAGAAAAAATAATTTTAAAAAAAAATAAAAAAATTTATTTAGAGGATGCACAATATTTTATTGAAGATGTAAGGAAGAGTGTAATTGAAACTTTGAGTTATGATAAAGTTTATAAACAAGGTTTTAATATCAATACTCCAATAGATTTAAATTTACAAACAATTGCAACAAAATCTCTTAGAGATGGATTAATAGCATACGATAAAAGAAAAGGATGGAGAGGACCGATTACTAATAAGATTTATAATTCAGAATGGAAACAAGACTTAGAGAAGTATAAATTAGAAAATTCAATTAATTGGAAATTAGCAATAGTAAAAAAGATAAATAAATTTTCATCAGAAATAGAAACAGAGGATAATATTAAAGGTATCATCGAGTATCAAAGCATTTCTTGGACAAAGAAGGAATTTAATAAACTATTTAAACTTGGTGATATTATTTATGTTGAAAATATCAAAGAAAATATTTTTAACTTAAAACAACTACCTAAAATAAATGGGGGAATTGTTGTGATGGATCCATTTACAGGGAGAGTTTTGGCATTGAGTGGTGGTTTTAGTTTTAAGAAAAGTGAATTTAATAGGGTCACACAAGCCAAAAGACAACCTGGTTCAGCTTTTAAACCATTTATTTATGCATTAGCTTTAGAAAATAATTTTACACCTGCATCATTAGTTTTAGATGCACCTTTGGTTTTGGATCAGGGAGAGGATTTAAAAATGTGGAAACCGGAAAATTATGGGAAAAAATTTTATGGCGCTTCAACTTTAAGAAATGGTTTGGAAAAATCTAGAAATTTAATGACAGTCAGAATAGCCCAAAGTTTGGGTTTAGAAAAAATTATTAATTTTTCAAAGGCATTAAAAATTTATGATAATCCAGAAGAACTTTTATCTATTTCTTTAGGATCTGCTGAAACTACATTATTAAATCTAACATCTGCATATTCAGTATTTGTTAATGAAGGAAAACTTGTCGAGCCAATACTGATAGACCGAATTCAAGACAGTGAGGGAAATACAATATTTAATAATGACAGAAGAAAATGTATTGATTGCAATTTAATTTCGTATTTAACAGATGACTATCCAAAGATTAAAAATAATTACAAACAAATTTTCTCGCCAGAAACAGCCTTTCAAATGACATCAATACTAGAAGGAGTTGTTAAAAGAGGAACAGCCAAAAAATTAAAAGATTTAAATTTAAATATTGCAGGTAAAACTGGCACAACAAATAAAAATACAGATACTTGGTTTATAGGTTTTACCTCAAATTTGCTTGTTGGTGTTTATGTAGGCTCTGATAACCCAATACCACTTGGTAAATATGAAACAGGATCTAAAACAGCTTTGCCAATATTCAAAAGTTTTATAAGTGATTCTGTTAACAAATATGAAGCAAGACCATTTAAGGCTGCTAAAGGAACAGTTATGATGGTTGTTGACCCTTTAACGGGTCAAAAAGCAAAATTTAACTCAAAGAACACCATTATTGAGGTTTTTAAAAAAGAAAATGTGGTTGATGGAAAAGTGCTTCATACAAATTCAGATAGATTAGATACAAATAATATATTAAAGTTTTACTAATGGATAATAATTATCAAAATTTAAAAGAAGAAGTTGAAAAGATAAATCAAAAAATACAGGAGTATCTTTGAAAAAAACAATATCCATTCAAAACTGAAATCTTTAAATTTACAAATGACTAGTGCCAATTTTTGGCAAGATAAAAAAAACTCGCAAAGAATAATCAAAGAAAAGAAATTTTATGAAGATTTAACTAATTCTTTAAATAATAATATTGAGAAACTAAATGATTTAGATGATTTGAATCAACTAGCGCTTGAAGAAGATAATTTACAAGTTCAAAAAGAAGTTTTACAAAATATTAAAGACCTAAGAAGTAAAGTTAAAAAAAACGAAATTAAATGTTTTTTATCTAATGAAGCTGACTCGTTAAATTGTTATATAGAAATACATGCTGGTGCTGGAGGTACAGAAAGTCAGGATTGGGCTGATATGCTAAGAAGAATGTATTTAAAATGGTCTGATAAAAAAAATTTTAAATCAAGTTTGATTAGTGAACATAGAGGTGACGAGGCTGGTATAAAATCTGCAACAATTAAAATAGATGGCGAAAATGTTTTTGGATGGTTAAAAAAAGAGTCAGGAATACACAGATTAGTTAGGATATCTCCATTTGACTCCGGAGCAAGAAGGCACACAAGTTTTGCAAGTGTTTGGATTTATCCAGTTGTAGATGAAAATATAAATATAGAAATTTTAGAAAAAGATTTAAGAATAGACACCTATCGTTCAAGTGGGGCAGGTGGCCAGCATGTTAATACTACTGATAGCGCAGTTAGAATAACACACATTCCATCAAAAATTGTTGTTCAATGTCAAAATGAAAGATCTCAACATAAAAACAAAGAAACATGCATGAATATGTTGAAAGCAAGATTATATGATTATGAAATTAAAAAAAAGGAGGAAGAAAGTCAAAATATTGAAAGTTCTAAATCCGAAATAGGATGGGGTCATCAAATCAGATCATATGTTCTTCAACCTTACCGACTTGTAAAAGATAATAGAACTAATTTTGAGAGCACTAGTCCGGATAAAGTATTAGATGGTGATATTGATGAATTTTTGGAACAATCGCTTTATAAATTAAATGAAAAATAATATTCTTAAAAGTTTTATCTTACTTTTATCAGTGTTAGTTATTTTGACAGTTTACCTTGGTACTATAGGTATTGAGACTGATAAATTTAACGATCAAATAAAAAAAAGAATTTCATTAATAAATAAAAAGATAGATATAGATTTAAAAAAAATTAAATTAATTTTAGATCCTTTTAAACTAAAAATTTATGCAAAAACAGTTGGTACTACTGTATATTTTTCAAAAAGACCTTTAGAGCTAGAAAGCATTAAATTACAAGTTTCGCTTAGTTCTTTAATTAATAATAAGATTTCATCTTCAAATATAAAGGCAACAACTAAGTCTATATCATTAAATAATTTAATTAAATTTATTCAGTCTACAAACAATAGACCTGAATTATTTATATTAGAAAAAGTTGTGAAAAAAGGTCATGTCATTATAGATCTGAGTTTGAATATCGATGAAAATGGAAAATTTAAGAATGATTATAAAATTGAAGGTTTTATAAAAGATGCAAGTATTAATTTTTTAAATACGACTAATTTTAAGAATATAAATTTTAATTTTAATATTCAAAAAGACAATTATTTATTTGATGAAATAAATTTTAAAGTGGAAGATGTAAAATTTATTTCAAAAAAACTAAATGTAAAAAAGAAGAAAAAAAGTTATTTTATCAATGCTATTATTGAAAATGATCAGTCAAGTTTAAATTCAAATTTATTAAAATTATTTAATTTAAATTTTGAAAATATACTGATTGATGATGCTAAATTTAAAACAAATAATGAATTTTCTTTAGAAATAGACGAGAAATTCAAAGTTAAAAATATTATATTAAGTTCTGATATAAATTTTACCCAGCTAAAATATAAAAAATTTAAAATCATTAATAAATATTTTCCAGAAGTCTATGATTTAATTTTACTTGATAATCATAAACTAAATTTAAATTATAAGGACAAAAATTTATCAATTAATGGTGAGGGTCAAATTCAATTATATACAGACGAAGCAGATGAAATTAAATATTTTATAAATAAAAAAAATAAGGATTTAAGTATAGATTCAGAACTACTCTTAAAAAATATAGTTTTAGAGCAACAAGATTTTTTAAAAATTTTCTTCCCTCAAACTAATAAAAATATTAGTTTTAAGAATCAAAAAATAAAAATTAATTTCAAAAATAATAACCTAACTTTCTCAGGTTCTGGAAAATTTAAAATTGATAGAGATTTTGAAGAAATTGATTATTTTATTGAGAAAAAAGAAAATAAAATAAGATTTGATGCTAATTTGAATATAAAAAATACAAAATTTAAAATTGATAATATTAATTTTAAAAAAAAAGATAAAAGTAAGATGGATCTTCTAATTAACGGAGAACTCAAAAATAATAAAAATCTAAATATAAATAGCTTTGTTATAACTGAAGAAAATAATAATATTAAAATTAAGAATTTATCTCTCAATGAGTCTAATCAAATAATTAAAATTGATCAGGCAAATTTTAATTATTTAGATACAGAAAATAAGATAAATAATTATAATATAAAAAAAGTAGAAGGCCAAAATTATTTAATTGATGGTACTTCATTTAATGCAAATTCTTTAATTTCGCATTTATTAGACTCCAATCAGATAAATGAAAAAAATCTTTTTGAAACTAATTTAAATATAGATCTAAATTTTGAGGAAGTTCACCTTGATAAAATAAACTTTGTTAAGGATTTAAATGGAAAGATAAATATTATAAATAACAAAGTAGAAAAAGCAGATATTTTGGCCTTTTATGACAATTCGCAAAATATAAAATTTACAATTAGAACAAACGATCAAGGTGAAAAAATTACCACTCTTTTCTCATCTAGAGCAAAACCACTTGTAGATAGATATAAATTTATTACAGGATTTAAAGATGATAGAGATGGATATTTAGATTTTTACTCTATAAAAAAAGATGGAGTTTCAACTTCTAAATTAGTAATAGATAATTTTAAAGTTAAAGAAATTCCAGCGTTAGCAAAATTGTTGGCTCTTGCATCTCTTCAAGGTATAGCAGACTTACTTACAGGAGAGGGAATTAGATTCACAGATTTAGAAATGGATTTTACCAATCAAAATAAACTTATGAAAATTCAGGAGTTATACGCAATTGGTCCAGCCATATCTTTCTTATTGGAAGGATACATTGTGGAGGATAAATTAATAAGTTTAAGAGGGACCTTGGTTCCAGCGACAACAATCAACAGATCTATTGCTTCAATACCTTTACTTGGAGATTTATTAATTGGAAAGAAAGTGGGTGATGGTGTTTTTGGAGTCAGTTTTAAAATTAAAGGTCCCCCTAAAAATTTAGAAACTACTGTAAATCCAATAAAAACATTAACACCCAGATTTATTACCAGAACTTTAGAGAAAATTAAAAAAAATTAGATTAATTCTATTTTAATATGTCTTTTTTTTCCAAGGGAAAGTTTAAGATAGTTATCTTTAAATAAATTTTTATTAATTTCAAATTTTTCATCTAAAACAACATTATTATTTATTTTAACTGCATTTCCTTTTATAAGTCTTTTAATTTCGCTTTTCGAATTTTCTAATTTAGATAACAAAACAAGATCTACTATATTTATTTTATTCTTTATTTTATTTGATTGAATATCAACTTTAGGTAAGTTTGAACCTAGAGTGTTTCCTGAAAAAGCTTCTTTTGCTGCTTGCTCAGAATTTTTAGCTGCCTCTTTTCCATGTAGCATTTCTGTAGTTTTATTAGCAAGTAGTATTTTTAATTTATTTATCTCTTTATCTTTAATAGTTTCTATTTCTTTAATTTCAATTTCAGTAAACATTTTTAAAAATTTAATTACATCTCTATCATCTACGTTTCTCCAAAACTGCCAATAATCATACGCTGATAAATATTTTTTATCCAACCAAACAGCCCCACTTTCAGTTTTTCCCATTTTAGTACCTGTTGCTAGTGTAATTAGGGGCGTTGTTAAACCGAAGGTTTGATTATTAGAATACCTTTTTATTAGCTCAACTCCATTCACAATGTTTCCCCATTGATCTGAACCCCCAATTTGTAAGATACAATTTTCTTTTTTATTTAATTCAAGAAAATCATATGCTTGTAAAATCATGTAATTAAACTCCATGTAACTCAGCGATTGCTCTCTATCCAATCTAAGTTTTACACTATCAAATGTTAACATTCTATTTATTGTGAAATGCTTTCCTATATCTCTTAAAAAAGAAATATAATTTAAATCTTTAAGCCAATTATAATTATTTACAAATATAGGTTTTGTATTTGGATCATCATTATCTAAAAATTTTTTTAAAATATTTTTGATATTTTTTATATTATTTTCAATCTCTTCTTCACTTAATATTTTTCTAGTTTTGTCTTTACCAGATGGATCACCTATTCTTGTAGTTCCTCCACCAAGTAAAACTATTGGTTGATGTCCATTTTTCTGAAGTAGCCGTAAGCACATTATTTGCAATAAGCTGCCTACATGCAAGCTTTCAGCAGTACAATCAAAACCTATGTAACCTTTTATCTTTTCATCATTTAATTTTTTACATAATTCATCTTCACTTGTGCATTGATAGAAAAAACCCCTATCTTTAAATTCTTTTAAAAATTTATTCATAAGTTTATATTCACAATATACAAATTTTTTTTAAAAAACATATCAATGAAAAGAAAATTATATACTGCAATTGGATTAATGAGTGGAACATCTATGGATGGTATTGATTTATCTATAATAAGATCAGACGGATATCATGAATTTTCAAACATTTTAGATGATTATTATGAGTACGATAAAAATCTTCAGAAACAGTTAATTAGATTAAGAGATTTAGTTCAATCAAAGAATGATCTTTTACAAAATTCAGAAAAATTAAGAGAATTAGAGCGTAATTTAACTCTTTTTCATGCTGATGCAGTTAATCAATCATTAAAAAAATATAGAGATCCAATTGATTTGATAGGTTTTCATGGTCAAACAATTCATCATAACCCACAGGATAAAATTACCAATCAATTAGGAGATGGGAATCTATTATCTCAAATAGTCAAAAAAAAAGTCATATATGATTTTAGGCAAGCAGATATTGAAAATAATGGTCAAGGTGCACCTTTAACACCAATCTTTCATCATATTTTATCAAAAAAAATTAATCAAAATTTTAATCTTAAATTCCCAATAGGTTTCTTAAATATAGGTGGTATAGCAAATGTTACAAAAGTTACTAATGATTCAGATAATTTTCAAAATAATCTATCAGCTTTTGATATAGGTCCTGGTAATTGTTTAATTGATGAATGGGTAAGGAATAATTCTTATAAAAAATTTGATAAAAATGGAGAGATAGCGAAAGCAGGGGAAGTTGATCAATTAATTTTGAATCAGGCAATAGATAATTTTAAGATAAATTCCTATTCTAAGTCAATGGATATTAAAAATTTTGATGTATCTTTTGCAAGAGGTTTATCTTTAGAGGATGGTTGTACTACTATAACAGATTTTACAGCATATTTGATTGCAGAAGGATTAAAACATATTAGTCAACAAAACAAAATTACTTTTTTACTTTGTGGTGGGGGTAGAAAAAATAATTATTTAATTGATTCTATTAAAATTTATTTAAAAAACGAAAACAATATTTCTGTAGAAATTATAGATAATTATAATTTTAAAGGTGATTATATTGAATCTCAGGCATTTGCATATTTAGCGATAAGGTCATTTTTGAATTTACCAATTTCTTTTAGCAGCACAACTGGATGCAAAGATTTTACAGTTGGTGGAAAATTAGTAAAAAATTTTTAATATAGTGCTGTTTCTTTTTTTATGTATTTATCAAGTTGCTTAATTAAAGCATTACTTGTTTTTGAAAAAAAATGATTAGCTTCAGATATTGCATTAAATTCTACTTTAATACCTTTTTGTGCACTCAATCTTTTATCAAGCTCAGTAATATATTCTACTGGTACTAATTCATCTTTTTTACCGTAAGCAACTAAACCTGAAGTTGGACATGGAGATAAAAAAGAGAAATCATAAACATTTGGTTGAGGTGAGATAGCAATAAATCTATTTATTTCTGGTCTTCTCATTAATAGTTGCATTGCAATTAATGATCCAAATGAAAATCCTGATACCCAACATTGAGAATTATCAAAATTTTCTCTTTCCAACCAATCTAAAGCTGCTGCAGCATCAGCAAGTTCACCTTGACCATTATCAAATTCTCCATCACTTTTGCCAACACCTCTAAAATTCACTCTACATACTGAAAAATCGTTATCCATAAAAGTATGAAAAGTATCTACCACTACTTTATTATTCATCGTTCCACCATATTGAGGATGTGGTTGTAATACTAAAGCAATTGGAGAAGTATTTTTTTTACTTTTATAATATTTGGCTTCTAGTCTTCCTGCAGGACCAGGTATAAATATTTCTGAAATTTTATTATCCATAAAGCGATATTGATTATTATTCTCAAAAAAAATGTACGTTTATCACAAGTCAGCGACAAAATGTGAGTTTTTTTTTTAACTCTAAACTTGACCATTTTGGTCAGGTATGTATAAAAACCCACATTTTAAGGGTAATATATGAAACTAACATCAAAAGGCAGATACGCAGTAATGGCATTAGTAGATTTAGCCAGGTTTGACGATATCAATCCAGTATCATTAAGAGATATATCGTTGAGACAAGGTATATCTTTACATTACTTAGAACAAATTTTTTCTAAATTAAAAAAAAATGAAATTGTTAAAAGTATAAGAGGAACTCAAGGAGGATACGTTCTTAATAAAAACCCGAACGATATCAAATTAACAAATATCTTTCATGCTGTAGATGAAAAAGTAAAAACTGTTCAATGTAAAAAAGAATCTAAAAAAGGATGCAATGGTAAAGCCACAAAGTGTATTACTCATAATTTATGGGACGAATTAGAGGTACACATTAATACATTTTTTGAAAATAAAAGCCTAAAAGATTTATTAAACAACAATAAAGAGACAAGAGTCTAGAATGGATAACAGACAAAAAGAAATAAATAATTTAAAAGACTATAAATATGGTTTTTCAACGGATATAGAAAATATTCAAGCACCAAAAGGTTTGGATGAAGATGTAATTAAATTTATTTCTAATATTAAAAAAGAACCTCAATGGATGCTTGAGTTTAGATTAAAAGCTTTTGAAAGATTTAAAGTTTTAAAAGAACCAGATTGGCAAAAACCTAAATTTCCAAAAATAGATTATCAAGATTTATATTATTACTCTGCTCCTAAAAGCATGAAAAATAAACCAAAGAGTTTAGATGAACTGGATCCTAAACTTTTAGAAACTTATAAAAAACTTGGAATACCTTTGCAAGAACAAGCAAGATTAAATGGAATAGCTGTTGATGCTGTATTTGACTCAGTTTCTGTAGCTACTACTTTTAAAGATGAATTAACCAAACAGGGAATTATATTTTGCCCTATATCAGAGGCAATTCAAAATCACTCTGAATTAGTCAAAAAATATTTAGGCTCTGTAATTCCAACAAGTGATCATTTTTTTGCCACATTAAATTCTGCAGTTTTTACAGATGGTTCTTTTGTATACATTCCAGAAGGTGTTAGATGTCCAATGGAACTATCAACTTATTTTAGAATTAATGCATCAAATACAGGTCAATTCGAAAGAACTTTAATTATTGCTGACAAAGGAAGCTATGTAAGCTACTTAGAAGGATGTACAGCTCCAATGAGAGACGAAAATCAATTACATGCTGCTAATGTAGAATTAATTGCACTGGATGATGCAGAAATAAAATATTCAACAGTCCAAAATTGGTATCCGGGTGATAAAGATGGGAAAGGTGGAATTTACAATTTTGTAACAAAAAGAGGTTTGTGCAAAGGAAAAAATTCAAAAATTTCATGGACACAAGTAGAAACAGGTTCTGCAATTACTTGGAAGTATCCTAGTTGTATTCTTAAAGGAGACAACTCTGTTGGTGAGTTCTATTCAATAGCTATTACTAACAATCATCAAAAGGCTGATACAGGTACCAAAATGATCCATCTAGGCAAAAATACTAAAAGCAAAATAATTTCTAAAGGAATATCAGCAGGTAGTTCAGATATGACTTATAGAGGTTTAGTTGATATTTCATCAAAAGCTAAAAATTCAAATAATTATACTCAGTGTGACTCTTTATTAATGGGAAACAAGTGTGGAGCTCACACTGTTCCTTATATAAAAAATAAAAATTCTGAGTCCAATATTGCTCATGAGGCAACTACATCCAAGATTAGTGAAGAGCAGTTACATTATTGTCAACAAAGAGGATTAAATCCAGAGGAGGCTGTTGGGTTGATTGTAAATGGTTTTTGTAAGGAAGTATTACAACAATTGCCTATGGAGTTTGCTGTAGAGGCTCAAAAACTTGTGGGTATCAGTTTGGAGGGAAGTGTAGGTTAATATGCTTAAAATAAATAATTTAAATGCAACTATTGATAAAAAGTCTATTTTAAATGGGCTATCCTTAGATATAAATCCTGGTGAGGTTCATGCAATTATGGGTCCTAATGGATCCGGGAAAAGTACATTATCAAATATTCTATCAGGAAAAAAAGGTTATGAGGTTTCTGGGGAAGTTCTTTTTGAAGATAAAGATTTATTTGAACTTGAAACAGAGGAAAGAGCACACAGAGGTATATTTTTAGCTTTCCAATATCCCTTGGAAATTCCAGGTGTAAATACAAATATATTTTTAAAAACTTCTTTGAACGCTGTGAGAAAAGCTAGAGGTGAAAAAGAGCTTGATGCTATTGAATTTTTAAAACTGGTAAAAGAAAAATCTAAAGAACTTAAATTCGATGAGGAAAAATTAAATAGACAGTTAAATGTTGGTTTTTCTGGAGGTGAAAAAAAGAAAAATGAAATTTTACAGATGTCGTTATTAGCTCCAAAACTGTCAATTTTAGATGAAACTGACTCTGGTTTAGATATTGATGCTTTAAAGATTGTTGCTGATGGAGTTAATACATTGAGAGATAAAAAAAATTCATTTTTAATAATTACACATTACCAAAGATTGCTTGATTACATAAAACCTGACTTCGTTCACGTTTTGATGAATGGAAAAATTATAAAATCAGGTGGTCCAGATTTAGCTTTAGAATTAGAAAAAAAGGGATACGAGAATCTAAATTAAATGAAAGAACAATTACACAAAGACTTTAATAATAGTATAAAAAATTTAAGTTTATCTCAAAAAGATATTGAAATAAAAAAATTTTGTTTAGATAATTTTATAGATAAAGGTTTTCCAAACAAAAAAGAAGAAGATTGGAAATTTTCAGATCTTAATCAAATAATAAAAAATAATATTGGAGAACTTAGTTTTTTTAATGATTACGCGTCTACTAATAAAGTTGATACATCTGTATTTGTAGATGGATTAGAGCACAATAAAATAGTTTTTATAAATGGTAGAATCGAAAAAATTGATTTTGAATACGAAAAAAAAAATCAAATAGAAATAATTGATCAATCAGAAACTATAAATGAATTTAAAAATAGTAATTCATTATCAGACTTGAACAATGCTTTTACAAGTAAATGTTTTAAAATATTGGTAAAAAAAGGTTATCAATTAGTAAAACCACTTATTATCTATCATACAACAAATACAAAAATTTGGTCTAAAAATATTAATTTACGACTTAATTTTGAACTAGATAAAGATAGTTCATTGAGATTAATTGATTTATTTAATGATACATCTGAAAAAAATTTTTTAAATATTTTTTATAACTTTGAATTAAAAGAAAATTCAGTTTTAAAAAACTATAAAATAGATAAGTTTGAGAATAAAAATATTAAATATTCCTTTAATAATATTGATCAAGATAAAAATAGTATTTCTGAAACATTCATTTTATCTTCTGGATCAAATTTTTCTAAAAATGAGATAAATTGTAATTTAAATGGAGTTTATGCATCAGCTTTTATGAATGGTGTTTTTTCATTAAATAATGACAAACATCATGAAATCAGATCAATAATAAATCATCAAAATGAAAATACAAAAAGTTATCAACTGATTAAAAGTGTTTTAGATGAAAGTTCTAAAGCAGTGTATCAAGGAAAAATATTTGTAAATTCAGATGCTCAGAAAACAGATGGATACCAATTGAGTAAAGCAATATTGTTAAATAAAGAATCTGAGTTCAATGCAAAGCCAGAACTAGAAATTTATGCTGATGACGTTAAGTGTTCGCATGGTTCAGCTTCAGGTAGTTTAAATGAAGATTCTATATTTTATTTAATGTCTAGAGGTTTGAGTTATCAGCAATCAAGAGAGCTATTAATCAATGGTTTTCTGCTTGATGTTGTGGAAAAAATTACTGACCCAGAAATAAAAAACTTAATAAAAAATATGATTGGTATTAAAGAATGAATATAGATTTGATTAAAAAAGAATTTCCTATTTTTGATGAAAAAATTCAGAATAATGATCTAGTTTATTTAGATAGTGCAAACTCATCTCAAAAACCTAAGATAGTTGTAGATAGAATTAATGAATTTTATACCAAACAATTTTCAAATGTTGGTAGAAGTGTCCATTATCTTGCAGTTGCAGCTACTAATTTATATGAAAATACGAGAACTTCTGTTCAAAAATATATTAATGCTAAAGACAAAAATGAAATTGTTTTTACAAAGGGTGCTACTGAAGCATTAAATTTAGTTGCTAATACATTAGGTCAAAGTTATTTAATGGAAGGTGACGAAATTTTGATTACAGAACTCGAGCATCATTCAAATTATGTTCCATGGCATTTCTTAAGAAAATCAAAAAATATAAAAATTAATTTTGCTGAAATAAATGAAGAGGGTGAAATAACTCTTGAAGAAATAGAAAATAAAATAACCCCAAAAACTAAGTTAATTTCAATTACTCATTTGTCAAATGTAACAGGTGCAATTCTACCAGTAAAAGAAATTGCCCAGCTTGCACATTCAAAAGGTATAATTGTTGTGGTCGATGGATGTCAAGGAGCACCACATTTAAAACTAGATATGCAAGATTTAGATTGTGACTTCTATGCAATTTCATGTCACAAAATGTATGGACCTACAGGTTTAGGAGTTCTATACGGTAAAAAAAAATGGTTAGAAGAATTACCTCCATATCAAGGTGGTGGAGGAATGATAAATGAAGTTAAAAAAGATAGAATTTCATATGGTGAATTGCCTAACAAGTATGAAGCAGGGACTATGGCTACAGCACAAGTAATTGCATTTGACCAATCAATAAAATTTTTAGAGAGTATTGGTATCGAAAATGTAATGAAACACGAAGCAGACTTAGTAGAATACGGACAAGAGTTATTGCAAAAAAATAACTCAGTTAAACTTATTGGAAATCCAAAAAATAAAGGAGGAGTTTTATCATTCACTATAGAAGGAGTTCACCCTCATGATATTGCAACTATCTTGGATGAAGACGGGGTTGCGATAAGAGCAGGACATCATTGTTGTCAAATTTTACATGACAAATTAAATATCCCAGCAAGCGCTCGAGCATCAGTTGGTGTTTATAATACTAAAGAAGATCTAGATCAGTTAAACCGGTCAATAAACAATTGTAAAAAAATATTTAACTTATAATGAATTTAAAAGAGTTATATCAAGAAATTATATTGGAGCATGGTAAAAATCCAAGAAATCTTAGAAAGACAGAAGGTTTTAATAAAGATGCTAAAGGTAACAATCCTCTTTGTGGTGATAATGTTCATGTTTATTTAAAATTAAATGGACAAAAAATTGTAGAAGATGCATCTTTTGAGGGGAGTGGTTGTGCCATTTCAATGGCTTCAGCATCTATAATGACTGATTTGATTAAAGGAAAAAATGAGCATGAGGCTAAAGAAATAGTTGAGGATTTTTTAGGCATGATTAAAGAAAATCCTGAATTAAAATCTGAATATTTAAGCGAAGATGAAAAAACTAAACTCATGTGCTTATCTGGTGTTAAGCAATATCCAATGAGAGTTAAATGTGCAACCTTGTCTTGGCACACAATGGTTTCTGCTTTTGATGAAAAAACAGAAGAGGTAAATACAGAAAATTAAATTATGTCAAAAAAAGAACAGATAATTGAAGAAATTAGAAAAATTTATGACCCAGAGTTACCCGTAAATATCTACGAATTAGGTTTGATTTATGATATTAAAGTAAAGGATGAAAAGTTTGCAATTATTAAAATGACTTTGACAACTCCAAATTGTCCAGTTGCAGAAAGTTTACCAAAAGAGGTTAAAGAGGGTGCAATGCAAGTCGAAGGTATTGAGGATGTTGATCTAGAGCTGGTTTGGGATCCGCCATGGAACAAAGATATGATGTCAGAAGCAGCAAAATTGGAATTGAATTTGTAATGAACCCTATAATTAAATTAAGTGATAACGCAGCATCAAGAATAAAAGAGATAATGGCAAATGCTGAAAAAGACTCTATCGGTGTTAGAGTATCAGTAAAATCTGGTGGTTGTGCAGGGATGTCATATGTAATGGAATACACAAAAGAATTGAATCCTAATGATGAGGTTATTGAGGATAAGGGTGTTAAAGTATTCGTTGACTCAGCTGCTATTATGTATCTGCTTGGAACTGAAATGGATTATAAACAAGAGGAATTATCCTCGTCATTTGTATTTAATAATCCTAATGAAACTGAGAGATGTGGCTGCGGAGAGTCGTTTAAAACATCATAAGTTCTATTATCCTAATATTTGCATATCTGAATTGCATTTTATGCATATCTAGTATATAGATTCGTTATGAATAAATTTGAGTTTAAAAATTTAGTTAAGAACCTAAAAGACTCTTTAAAAGAAAAGGCTTTCTTTAAAGATTTACGAAAAGAAGTTGAAACTGGTGCCAATGGTACCCAAGATTACGTCGTAAAAAAAGGTATTAACAAAAATACAATTGCAACAACAAAGCAGTAACTAAATATTTAGCAACTGTAATACATATCAAACTCAACTGGATGAGGTGCGTGTTCAAATTTATGAATCTCCTCGAATTTTAAAGCGATATAAGCATCAATTTGATCATCAGTAAAGACACCACCTTGAGTTAAAAATTCTCTGTCTTTATCTAAACTTTCCATTGCTTCCCTTAGTGATCCGCATACAGTCGGAATAGATTTAACTTCCTCTGGTGGTAGTTCATATAAATCTTTGTCAAATGATTCGCCTGGATGAATTTTATTTTTAATTCCATCTATTCCAGCCATTAACATTGCTGCAAAAGTTAAGTAAGGATTTCCTGATGCGTCTGGGAATCTAATTTCACATCTTGCGCCTTTTTTACTCAAAGTAATAGGGATCCTGCATGATGCTGATCTATTTCTAGCTGAGTAAGCTAGTAAGACTGGAGCTTCAAAACCAGGAATTAATCTTTTATAGCTATTTGTAGTCGCATTTGAAAAAGCATTAATTGCTTTCGCATGTTTTAAAATTCCACCTATGTAATGTAAGGCTGTTTCCGACAAACCTGAATAAGCATCACCAGAAAATACTGGTGTATCACCTTTCCATATTGATTGATGAGTATGCATTCCAGAACCATTATCACCTGCAACTGGTTTAGGCATAAATGTTGCTGTTTTTCCAAATGAGTGAGTTACCATTTGAACAACGTATTTATATAATTGTACGTTATCAGCTTGATCAACTAAAGTTCCAAAATACATTCCTAATTCATGCTGACTTGGCGCAACTTCGTGGTGATGTTTTTCAACTTTTATCCCCACTTCTTTTAAGTTTTTTAAATATTCACTTCTCATGTCTTGTTCACTATCTACAGGCGGAACAGGGAAGTATCCTCCCTTTACACCAGGTCTGTGACCCATGTTTCCATTTTCATATTCTTTACCAGAATTATAGGGACCTTCTTTACTGTCAAGAACAAAACCACACTCATTCATATCATTTTTAATTCTCACATCATCAAATACAAAAAACTCAGGCTCTGGACCAAAAAATGCTTTATCACCAATTCCAGAAGCTTTTAAATATTCTTCAGCTTTTTTTGCTATACCTCTAGGATCTCTTTCATATGGTGTTTTTTTTATCGCATCAAGAATATCACAAAACAAAACTAAAGTATTATGAGATGTAAAAGGATCCATAAACATTCTTGAAGTATCAGGTTTCAAAATCATGTCAGACTCATTAATTGCTTTCCATCCTGCAATAGAGGATCCATCAAAAAATACTCCTTCATTTAACATTCCCTCATCAACTACCGTTGAGTCCATAGTTAAATGCTGAAGTTTACCTCTTGGATCTGTAAATCTTAAATCTACAAATTCCGCATCTTTTTCTTTGATATATTTTAGAACGTTCGCTGCACTCATTTTGTCTCCTCTATAATTTTGTTTGGCCTAATTAACAAAAAAATAATAGAAAATATTGCTTATTTAATAAATAACACCTATGCAATTTTCACATAAGTAGTGTAATTAATCAGTGAATTTTTTAAAGAAATTAAAACAATGAATTCAATACTATTTAAAGAGCCGGTTAAAAGAGCAGAAAAAGCAATTAAAGAATTTAATCCTAATCTGAGAGTTATAGTTTTAGAGCAAACAGCAAGGACAGCGCAAGATGCTGCTACAGCTTTAGGTTGTAAAGTTGGAGCAATTGTAAAAAGCTTACTTTTCAAAGCAGGAGAAGAATTTATTCTTTGTTTAGTTTCAGGAGACAAAAGATGTTCTTTGAATAAGTTAAAAAAAATCTTTAATGAAAAAGACGTTTCTATGGCTAATCCTGAAGATGTTAAAAAAGTTACAGGTTATACAATCGGGGGTGTTTCCCCAACAGGTCATTTGATAAAAATAAAAATATTTATTGATGAAAATTTAAAAAATTTTGACTCTATCTTTGCAGCAGCTGGACATCCTAATGCAGTTTTTAAAATAGATTTTGAAAGTTTAAAATCATTAACTTCAGGTGTAACAAAAGATATAACAGAATGAGAAAACCTAAGTTATTTGATTATTTGTTGTTGACTATATTGTCTTTAATATGGGCTTCAGCTTTTTTTAATATTAAAATTGCAACATATTCTTTTGGACCTATTACAATAGGTTTTTTAAGATCTCTTTTAGGCGCTATGCCTGTTTTAATTTTATGCTTTTATAAAAATATTAAAATCGAAGCATTTTCAAAAGATTGGAAGTGGTTTGCAATTATAGGATTAGTAAACTTGGCTATACCATTTATGCTAATTTCATATGGAGTAAATTATGTGCAAAGTAACTTAGCAGCTATTTTAATGTCTACAACACCTTTAAGCTCAACAGTTTTAGCTCACTTTTTTTTTTTAAAGGGAGAAAAATTTAATTTATTAAAAACAATAGGTTTATTGATAGGCTTTTCAGGAATAGTATTTTTATTTTCAGATAATTTTTTAATTAATGAAAATAATTTTATAGCTGCACTTTTAATTTTGCTTGGGTCTACTTGTTATGTGATAGGGGGAGTAATTACTTTAAAAATTAGTGACAAGCAAAATGAGAATGTTACAGGTTCCATATTAATTTGGTCAACAATTATACTTTTTTCCATTTACCGTAATTTTCGAGAAACCTTGGATGTTGAACCCTTCAACAGACTCAATTATATCGGTTATATATTTAGGAATATTTCCTACCGGCATAGCATGGTTATTGAGGTTCAGAATTTTAAAGACAAATGGTCTAATATTTCATTCACAAGTTTCATACATAATACCAATTTTTGGAATTATTTTAGGATACATATTTTTAAATGAAATAATTACCTCAAAAATTGTAGTTGCATTAATTGCAGTATTTATTGGAATATATTTAGCAAGAAAAGCAGATTATAAAAATGTTACTTAATTTTTGCGATTGCTTCAATATGTGAAGGATTTGTTTCACAGCATCCTCCAAGAATAGTTGCTCCAGCGTCTTTAAATTTTTTAGCAATTTCTTGAATTCTAGTTGGTGTCAAATCTTGTCTTTTTCCTAAAATTTCATTTGGATTAGATTTTTTACCTAAAAAAACTGTTGTATAACTTTGTTTTAGTTTAGTGGTAACAAAGCCATTCAATTTAAAACCAAAAGGTATGTTTAAACTTCTTAATTCCTCTAAATTTTTCTCAAAATTTTCAGGAGAAACACATGACAACATCACTCCAAGAGCATTTTCATCAATTATATTTTTTATATCTTTGATCTTTTCCCCACTTGGTAAAGTAGTTCCTTCAGATATATGTAATCCAACTAAATAAGGTTTTTTAAATTCTTTCACTGCATCTATCCCACATTTAACCTCTTTAATACTACTCCAAACATCAAAGTAAAAAAAATCAACATATGGATTTAACGTCTTTGCCTGACTATGAAAGTTTTCAATAATTTCAATTTTATCTCTATTATCTGCTTCATATGTTAAATTTTGAGGGGGTATACCGCCAGCAATATAAGTATTAGGAAAATTTTGTTTTGCAGCCTGGGCAATTTCACCAGCTTTTTGATTTAAATACTCAAATTTATCTAAAAGGCTATTCTCTTTTAAACGTTTTTGTCGTGTTGCAAAAGTTGTAGTGACAATAACTTCTGCGCCTGCTTTTATGAAATCAACGTGGGTATCTAAAACAAGTTGATGATAATTTGCATCCAATATTGCATTAGCACTCCATAGTGTTGAATTTGGCTTCATCCCTCTTGCAAGTAATTCTTGACCCATTCCTCCATCTAATATTCTTATTTTTTTAAAAAAATCTTTGTTAATCATTATTTTTTAAAAATGATTTTTGCATTAAAAGAAAAAGATCTTCTTTCAGAATTAATATTAAAAGGATATGCAGTATGCATTAAATAGTTTGGAAAAATTAGTAAGTCTCGTTCTTTAGGCTCAATATTGAAAATGCTTCTGCTCAAAAAACCTCTTTGTCCATTTATAAAATCAATTGTGCCATTAGTCTTATCTTTTTTATTTTTTAAAAGTTTGTTTTTAGTCATATTTTTTGGGATTTTTAAATATCCTACGCCAGATAAATCTCCCTCATGATAATGAATAGGATTATATTCATTTTTAAATTGGCTAACTACCCATAAATTTAATATTTTTATATCTTTAACTTTTTTAATTTTTTCATTTTTAAGAAAATCTTTGATATTTTTTTTTATTTCTCTTTCTAAATTTTTTTTTATAAAATTATTTGAAATTTTAATCTCTTTTTTAATTTGACTAGCTAGTTTGGAGCTATAATCGTTCTTTTTTGTTAAATCTTTATTGTCAATTTCTTTATTTAAGATATCTAAAAATTTCTTTGAAATTTTTGTTTTTCCTATAGATGGACCAAAAGGCTTAATATTTTTCATAATTCTCTAAATATCTTAAAAGCAAATTTATTCAATATTAAGCTATAAGTTTAATTCCTATTCTTATTGCGACAAAAATAACAAGAAAAGAAGTTAGTAGAGCTAATATTTTGTTTGGAAGAAATTTAATGTTTAATACGCTACCAATTTGTCCTCCAACAAGTACCGATAAAAATAATGGCCAATAGATAATTACCTGATCTAAAATCTGATCTTTTGTTAGCTGTCCAGCTATTCCAAAGATAGAATTGATTAATATAAATAAAGATGCACTACTGGTAATATGTCTAGGATATCCAGCTTTCATTAAAAATAGAAGGGGGCTTAAAAAAATTCCTCCACCAATTCCTACTATACCTGAAATAAAGCCAATTATTGATCCAATAGAAATTGATATTAATTTTGGTATTTGGTTAATTTTAATTTTTTCTTCACTAAAAGATTTACTCTCAATTAGTAAAAAAATGCCTGCAACAAATAAAACACAAAATAATAAAATCTCAAATAAACTTTTTTCAATTGTTATTGATCCTCCAATAAATGCAAAAGGAATTGAGCCAATTAAATATGGAAAAAGTAAATTAAAGTTTATATTTTTAGATCTTAAAAAATTGATAGAATTACCAGATACAACAATAATATTACATACAAGAGCTATAACGGGAAATATTGTGTAAGGTACACCCCAAATTAAAAGTATTGCAAGATATGTTGAGCCTCCCCCAAAACCAACACTTGAGTATATTAATGCAGTTACAAAGAAAAGAATTGATAATATAATCATTTATAAATTATGGATGTCAATATAGCTTTATTAACTGTAACAGATACAAGAACTTTTGATAATGATAAATCAGGCGCAATCCTGGTTGAAAGAATTAAAGAGGCTAAGCATAAATTGATCGATAGAAAAATTTGTAAAGATAATAAAGAGGATATTGTTAAAATTTTAAAAGAATGGACAAATCAAAAAAAATATAGATGTCATAATCACTACTGGAGGAACAGGTCTAACTGGGAGAGATATAACTCCTGAAGCAGTAAATGAAATTGCAGATAAACATATACCCGGATTTGGAGAGGTTTTTAGAACAATAAGTCTAAAAACAGTTGGAACTTCATCTATACAATCCAGGGCGTGCGCTGCATTATCAAATGGCAAATATATATTTGCATTACCTGGTTCATCAGGAGGAGTGACTGATGCATGGGATGGAATTTTGAAACATCAATTAGATGTTAATCACAAACCTTGTAATTTTGTTGAGTTGTTTCCTAGATTAAAAGAAAAATAATTACTTTTGATATTTTTCTTTCCATTCAGAATAAGGCATTCCATAGACATGCTCCCTTGCATCAGTATCTGAAATTTTTTATACCTTTTTTTTCTGCTTCTTCTCTATACCATCTAGATAAACAGTTTCTGCAAAAACCAGCTAAATTCATGAGATCAATATTTTGCACATCCTTTCTAGCGTCTAAATGTTTAATAAGTTTTTCAAGAGTAGCTGATTGAATATCTTTTTTGAGTCTCTCATCCATAATTTACATTTCTATTTTTTTATTTTTATTCTAAAAGCCAATAACACTATTATTATTATAAAGTATATTAAAGGCTTAAAAAAAATCGTTTTTGATAACCATATATAATGAAGAGATCCAAAAAATGGCTATTATATAAACCAATCTATGTAATTTTTTCCAATTATTTTTAAGTAACTTTACCATTTTTTTTGATGAGGTAATCGCCAAAGGAATTAATAATAGCCATGCAGCAAAACCTATAAATATATATTTTTTTTTGACAACATCATCTAATATTGGTTGCCAATCAAATCTATAATCTAATCCAACATAAGTTAACAAATGAAGTGTTGCATAAAAAAAAACAAATAATCCCAATGTTCTTCTATAACTTACCCAAACAGATAAATTTGTAAGTCTTTTAAGCGGGCTCATGGAAAGTGTAAGGCAAAGAAAAATTAATGTCCACTCACCTGTAAAATGAGTAATTTCTTTAACTGGCTCAGGACCTAATTTATTTAAAAAAATTTTGTATAAGATAACTAAAAAAGGAATTGTGCTTAAAATAAATACACTAGGCTTTAAATATTTTTGCATTAAAAATATTTTTTAAGATCCATACCAGTATATAAATTTGCTACTTCATCACCATAGCCATTAAACATTAAAGTTTTAATTCTTGGAGCCCATACACCTTCTCCAATTACTCTTTCAGTTGCCTGTGACCATCTTGGATGATTAACATTAGGATTAACATTTGAGTAAAATCCATATTCTCTAGGCGAAGCCCACATCCATGAAGAAGTAGGCATATTTTCTACAAATTTAATTTTAACAATTGCTTTGGCACTTTTAAAACCATACTTCCATGGAATAAATATTCTTAGCGGAGCCCCATTTTGATTGGGGAGTTTTTTACCATACAATCCAGTAACAACAGTTGTTAAAGGATGCATTGCTTCATCAATTCTTAAGCCTTCATTGTATGGCCAATTTAAAACAGGGTATCTTTGGCCTTTCATTTGTGCGGGATCGTATACACTTTCAAATTCAACAAATTTCGCCTTATTAGTTGGATTAACCTTTGAAAGTAATTCGCTTAAAGAAAAGCCCATCCATGGAATAACCATTGACCAACCCTCAACACATCTTAATCGATATATTCTTTCTTCAGAAACAAACATTTCTGAGATCTCCTCCATAGATAATTTAATAGGTTTTTCTACTTCCCCCTCAATACTAATTTCCCATGGTGTAGTTTTAAATGTTTTAGAGTTTCTATATGGGTCACTCTTTGATGTTCCAAACTCATAATAATTATTATAAGTCGTTATATCTTTATAACTTGTTAATTTATCTCTTTCACTCGCTGAAGATTTATTAGCAAAAGGTATAGCGGATATAGCTAAAGAGCTTGCACCAAGACCTATAGATTTAATAAAAGATCTTCTCTTTTTATAAATATTTTCTGGTGTAATTTCTGAATTTTTAAACTTTATCATTTTAATTATTTATAGATATCCCTTTTAACCATTCACTTTCTTCATTTTTATAATGTTCTTTTTTCCAAATTGGTGATCTTTTTTTAATCTCTTCAATTATATATCTAGATAATACAAATGCTTTATCTCTATGTTTACAAGCTACACCAATAATAATACTTTTTTCTTTTAAACCTACATATCCTTTAACATGCTCTATAAATACTGATTTCTCTTTTATATTTAATTTATTATCTGCCTCTTCGTAAATTTCCTCAAAACTTTTTATAACCATACTATCTTTGGCGTCATATGTAATACCAGTTACTATCTTATTTTCATTTAAATCTCTTACAGTTCCAACAAAATATATTACAGCTCCAAATTTAGATTTATTTAAAAATTTTTCCGCTTTTGAAATTTCAATTTTTTCATTTTTTGAAGAATCAATAATTTTAATATGTAGCATTAACCGCCTCCTATTGGAGGTATAATGCTAAAGTTTTGTTTTTTAACTATTTTATAATTGTCTGAGACAATTTTATCATCTGATGAACAAAAAGCTGATGATTTGATAATTTTTTTGAATGTTTCATTTCCTTTAAAATTTAAATCAATAAAGTTTATCATATGGTTTCTAAGATCTTTAATTGAGGAATTTTCAATTAAATCAAAGTCTAAATGTGATTTATTACTAAATTCTCTAGCCGCGCCAAATAGTTCAACTGATATTTTCATAAAAAATATTTTTTAAAAAATCTGGAAGCCCATCAGGGTTTTTCCACAATCCACTTTTTCCACCTTCTTTAATTAACAATTTCACATTATCAATTTTAAGATGTGGATTTACTATTTTGCTTAAATCGTAAATTGTTATCAAGGCAGAGTTAACACCCATTATAGCTTCCATCTCAACACCCGTTTTTGCCACCGCTGAGACCACACAAAAAACTTCTAATGAACTGTCTAATTCATTCATAATTATTTTGGTAGCTGTATGGTCAATTGGAAGTGGGTGACATAAAGGAATAAGTTCACTTGTTTTTTTTACACCTAATACAGCTGATACCTCAGCTAATGTAATTGGGTCTCCCTTAGGCATCTTTTTATTTTTAATTAGATCAAAAACTTCTTTTCCAACATAAATTTTACCTGACGCAAGGGCTCTTCTAAAAGTTTCTTTTTTTGAAGAAACATCAACCATGTTGAAAGAATTTTTTTTAAATACTTCTTTCGCCCAATCTTTAAGTTCCTCTTGATTTATAATTTTTAATTTAGACATTAACCACCTGTAGTAGATAAATTTTTAGTTAAACCAGTTTCACCAAGCTCTAAATAGTGGGTTTCTTTTTTAAACTTCATTTGTCCCATTATAAGATCTTGCAATTCATCTATTTGATCATCTTTTTGCAACAAATGTCTTATACTTATTCCAGTGTTGCCAAATAGGCATAATCTCAAATCTCCTCTAGATGTAATTCTTAAACGATTACAGCTTCTACAAAAATCTTTAGAGTAGGGCGCTATAATTCCAAATTTACCTTTGTATTCTGGATTGATAAAATTTAGTGATGGTCCTGCATCCTTACCTAATGTTTGAAAAATCCAATTTTGTTTATTTAAGTATTCTTTGAAGATTTTCGAAGATATATGGTATTTTTTAAAATAATCTAAGTTATCTCCTGTTTGCATTAATTCTATATATCTAAAATCAACTTTGTTCACTTTAATAAATTCTGCCCAAGTTTTAAAATCTTTATCAGATGAATTTATTCCATTTAAAAGCACGGCATTAATCTTAATATTTTCAAAATATAAATCTTGAAGATTTTTTATTCCTTTTAAAATCTCAGGTAATCGATCATGACCTGTAACTTTTTTAAATGTATTTCTATCCAAACTATCAATACTAATATTAATACCATTTAAGCCACTATCCACAAACATCTTTGCTTTTTTATCTAAGTGATAACCGTTTGTGGTAATTACAACTTTTTTTATTCCAGCTTCATTTTTCAAAATCTTGATTATATCAAAAAAATCTTTTCTTACCGTTGGTTCGCCACCTGTAAGTCTAATTTTACATACACCCAATTTTGAAAAAACTTTTGCTAAACGTTTAATTTCATCTAACTGAAGAAATTTTCTATTGTCACTCTTATCAATTTGATAGCCATTAGGTAAACAATATCCACATTTAAAGTTACATACATCAGTAATTGAAAGCCTTATATATGGAAAAGTTCTACCAAAACTATCTCTTAAAATTTTCATTTTAGTTAAAGATATCATAATTAATAAAATTAATCATGATTGAATTAACTTAAAAATTATGAATAAATACTTAAAAACAATATCAACTCAAGATGGCAGAGATAAATATTTCGAATATAAATAAATCTTTTGGGTCTACACATGTAATCAAAGATGTATCTCTAGAAATAAAAAGCGAATCTTTCACTGTATTTGTTGGGCCAAGTGGTTGTGGTAAGTCAACGATGCTAAGAATGATTGCTGGTTTAGAAGAGGTTAACTCAGGAACAATTTCAATTGATGGACAAGTTATTAATGATCTTCCACCATCAGAAAGAAATATAGCAATGGTCTTTCAATCATATGCTTTGTATCCACACATGACAGTGTTCGATAACATGGCTTTTGGTTTAGAAATTGAAAAAAAATCTAAAGAGGAAATTACAGAGAGAGTTATGGAGGCTGCTAAAATTCTTCAAATTGAGGAATACTTGGAGAGAAAACCAAAACAATTATCAGGAGGACAAAGACAAAGAGTTGCAATTGGTAGAGCAATTACAAGAAAGCCAAAAGTATTTTTATTTGATGAACCTTTATCTAATTTAGATGCAGCTTTAAGAGTTCAGATGAGAGTAGAGCTTGCTAAATTACATGATCAATTAAATGCAACGATGATTTATGTTACTCACGATCAAACTGAAGCAATGACACTTGCAGATGACATAGTTGTATTAGATCATGGAATAGTATCTCAAAAAGGATCACCTTTAAAATTATACAATGAACCAGAAAATTTATTTGTTGGTGGTTTTATTGGTTCACCAAAGATGAACTTTATCAATTCTAAAGTTATAAGCTCTAATAGCTCTGGAACCGAAGTTGAAATTTCAGGACAAGGAAAAATTATTGTTCCAAAAACTTCAGATAAAGTTTCACCTGGCGATAGTGTAAAGATTGGTATCAGACCTGAACATATATTAATTAATACTGGTGAAAAATGCTGGAATAGCAAGGTGTTCGTAATTGAAAAATTGGGTTCATCTACATTTCTATATTTAGAGAAAGATGGAGAACCATTAGTTGTTCAAACAGATGGTGAGAATTCAGCTAATATTGGAGACAATTTAAGCTTAAGTTTTGATTTAAATAAATGTCATTTATTTGACCAAAATAATTTAGCTTTTAAATAATTTATCTTTTTAAGTAAGTTTTTATTTAGATTTAATAAATTAAAAATCAAAAGGAATTGAATTTTGTTCTACAAGCTTTTTGAAAAAATAGTACGATTTTTTAGGTGTTCTTTTTAAAGTTTTAAAATCAACATGCACTATTCCAAATCTCTTTTCAAATCCTAACGCCCATTCAAAATTATCCATGAATGTCCATGCAAAGTAGCTTTTAACTTTAGCTCCATCATCAATAGATTTTTTTACAGCACTTAAATATTTTTTAAAATAATCAATACGATCGGTGTCGTTTATTTCTCCATTTTTTTCTATTAAATCTGGATATGCCGCACCATTTTCAGTTAGATAAATATTTGGATTTCCATAATTATTTTTTAAATCCATAATTTGATCATAATAAGCATCTGGAACAATTTCCCATCCCATAAGAGTTAACTTTGCATCTTTGCCATCAAGACCAAAAGGCAATTCATCATTGAATGCTCCTCTTGCTTTAAGTAAACTTTTATTATCAGCTTTAATTCTAATATGTTGATAATGATTTAATCCAATAAAATCGTTTTTTTGAAAAATATTTTTCATATCATCTTGTTGAATATGTTTTGAGACATCATCAATTAGTAATTCAGGATATCTTCCAAGATACATAGGGTCGGCAAATGATCTATTCCAATAAGTATCGAATAATTTAGTTGCATGAAGATCTTCACTTGATTTTGTGGCAGGAATACATGGCGCCATATTTAAAGTGCAGCCAATTTTTATATTATTATTTAAAGATTTCATTGCTTGAAAAGCTTTGCCATGTGCAACATTAACATTATGTATTGATGCAAAGTATTTTTCTAAATCTTTGTATCCTGGAGCCATGTAACCATCTACATATCCATGAATAGTAAAAACTTGTGGTTCATTAAATGTGATAAAATGATTACATCTATCTCCAAAATTTTTAACAATAGCCTCTGAATAATCTGAAAATATATTTGTTATGTCTCTATTTGCCCAACCCCCTTTATCTTGCAGTGATTGAGGAAGGTCCCAATGATATAAAGTTATGAAAGGCTCAATATTTTTTTCTAAACACTTGTCTATCAACCTTGAATAAAAATCTACTCCTTTAGGGTTTATTTTACCTATCCCTTCAGGGATAATCCTGGTCCACGCTAAAGAAAATCTATATGAATTTAAATTTATATTAGCCATCAGCTCAATATCTTCTTCGTACCTATGATAATGGTCTACAGCAGTATCTCCGTTTTCATTATTTTTAACTTTTCCAGGTGTATGTGTAAAAGTATCCCAAATACTTTTACTTTTTCCATCTTTATCTGTAGCACCCTCTATTTGGTAACTTGCTGTAGCCGTTCCCCAAAAAAAATCATTAGGAAATTTATTTTTCATGTTAGTTAAATTCTGGTATCCAATTTTTATGAGCTTTTAATAACTCATCTACCATAGAACTAATTTGATCTAAACTTAATAAAGAAGAAGTAAGTGGATCTAACATAGCCGCATGATAAATGGTCTCTTTTTTTTTTGTTCTTAAAGCTTCAACAGTTAATTGTTGAACATTTATATTAGTTTTCATTAGGTTTGCTAAATGCATAGGTAAATCCCCTACTTTTTGAGGGTTAATTCCCTCATTATTTATTTTACATGGTACTTCAACACAACAATCATCTGGTAAATTAGAAATTAACTTGTTATTCAAAACATTTCCATTAACTGTGTCTTCTTTTCCGTCAACAATTGATACAATTATCCGTGAAGCATACTCTAAAGATTTCTCACAAACAAATTTTTCTCCATCTAATAAATTTTGCTCTTGTTGATCCCACTCTTTAATTTGTTTTTTGCACCTTCGAATATATTCATTAATTGGAATATTGAATTCACTTAATAAGTCCTCTCTGTTATTTTTAATAAACCAAGGAGTATATTCTGCAAAGTGTTCGGATGACTCAGTAACAAAATATCCAAATTTTTCTAAAACTTTATATCTAACTTCGTTCGTGCATCCATCCCAATTGGTACCAAATGTTTTTTCTTTTCCAGCTTTAAAAATTTTAGGATAAAGATTTTCTTTTTTTCCATCAGGATTAATTTTTTCAAACTTAGTATAAAAAGACATATGATTGATACCTGAACATTCATAACTAATGTTTTTTATATCCTCGCCAATATCTTTTGCTAAATCTTCAGCAGTTCCTTGTACAGAATGACAAAGTCCAACATATTTAAGCTCAGGTGCAAATTTAGACAATGCTAAACAATTAATTGCCATAGGATTAACATACTGCAACATAGTTGCGCTTGGACAAACTTCATTCATATTTTTTGCAACTGACAATAAAGCGGGGACAGTTCTCAATCCTCTCATGATTCCACCTATTCCTAAAGTGTCACCAATAGTTTGTTTTAGTCCATACTTTGCTGGAATTTCAAAATCAATAACTGTAGAGGGCTCATAACCTCCTATTTGAAACATTAATATTACAAAGTCAGCTCCACTAAGTGCTTTTTTTTGATTTTTTTCGATTATAATCTTTGGATTTGCACCTATTGATTTTGAAACTTTTTCTGCAACCAAATTTGAGGTTTTTAATCTTCTATCATCAATATCTTGCAAAACTATTTCACAGTTACTGAAATTTTTTTCAAGCAGAATATCTGTAAGTATATTTTTCATAAATACAGTGCTTCCTGCTCCAATAAAAGTAACTTTAATCATACTAACCTTTAGTTGCTCCAAGAGTTAATCCAGCAATAAAATGTTTTTGCATTAAAAAAAACATAATAACAGGAGGTATCGCAGCAACAATAGATCCAGTTGATAGCAAGTGATAAGCTGTAATCCATTGACCATTTAATGATTTTAGTCCAGCAGTAATTGGCATTGCATGATCACCTTGTATTAAGACGGTAGCCCAAAAATAATCGTTCCATATAAATGTAAAAATTAAAACACACAGTGCTGCTATAGCTGGTCTAGTCAAAGGTAATATTATCTTCCAAAATATTCTAAATTCAGATGCTCCATCCATTCTCGCAGCCTCGATAAGCTCTTGAGGTAACGCTTTAATAAAATTTCTCATAAAAAGTGTGCAAAAACCTGTTTGAAAAGCTACATGAAATAAAACCAATCCTGTAATAGTGTTGTAGAGACCAATCTTAAAAGTCAGATCTCTAACCGGTATCATTAAAATTTGAAATGGAACAAAGTTTCCGGCTATAAAAATAAAAAATATTATTAAATTTGTCTTAAATTTATAATTCGCAAGAGCAAAGCCAGTCATACAACTTAAAGCAACCGCTCCTAACATTGTTGGAATAGTTACTTTAAAACTATTTAGAGTGTATTTGATCATTGGAGTGTTAGTGAAAACATCGTATAAATTTGAAAAAAGTAAAAATTCACTTGGAGTTCCCCACATATTTCCAGCAGTAATATCTCCCAAACCTCTTATTGATGTCATTAAAATACCAAAAATCGGTATTAACCAAATAATTAATGAGATAGGTAAAAATATTTTATAAATATATTGATTTACGATTGGTCTTTGATGAATTGGAGTAGGGAACATTTAGTTATTATCCTCCCTCTCGTTTCGATACATTCTGTATATAAAAAATAAAATATAAAACATCATTATTGTAAACAAAACAGTTGCTATTGCTGACCCGTATCCCATTCTGTAACCGTATTCACTTAAAGCTTGCTCAAACATGTAATACGCTAACACATTTGAATAACCATAAGGTCCACCTTGAGTCATTATTGCTACCATATCAAAACTTCTAAGTGCACCAATCACAGTTACTACAATTGCTAAAAAGGTAGCGTGCCTTAGTTGCGGAAGCACTATATTCCAAAATAAATGAAATCCTTTGGCGCCATCCATTCTCCCAGCCTCAATTTGTTCAGGGTTAATATTGTTAAGTCCTGTTAAATATAAAATTAAACAATAAGCAATTTGTGGATATAGACCTGCAAATATTATCCCATAAGTTGCAGTATTTTCATTTGCAAGAATTGAAAATCCTTCTAATCCAATAAAATTTAGAAAGGGTGCAATAACCCCATAATTTGGTTGGTAAAACCAAGTAAAAATAAGTCCAATGACTACTTGAGAAATAACAAATGGAAAAAAAAATAGAGATTTAATTAATCTAATTCCAAAAACAATTTGATTTAAAAATATTGCTAGTCCTAAGCCAATAGGAACTGCTAACATAAAAAATATTAACCATTTAAGATTATTCCAAAGTGAAATATAAAAATATTCATCATCTAAAAGTTCAATGTAATTTTGAAGACCAACATATATAGATGGAGATAATCCATCCCATTGATAAAAAGAAATGCCAATAGATACAAATATCGGTGCTATTACATAAATGGAAAAAAATATTAATCCTGGAGCTAGAAAAATCCATGGGCTTATTTTAATTTGATTTTTTTGCCACCAAGTAATTCTTTTAGCTTTTGGATTATTTAGTTCCATATAGTTATATTTTATAAATTGATGAAATCGAATTTTTAACTGAGGGGCCAGTAAGCCCCACAGTTAAGCTAAAAGTTTATTTATAAACTTTTTGACGTACTTTTTCTAATCTTTCTAAGATTTTTTGTCTTCTGTCAGGATTAGACATATATTCTTGAAAGCCTTTCATACCCTCTGATGCCATTTGAGCTGGAGCATCTCTATCGTAGAATTGCGCCATTGCATAAGCATTATTTAGCATATTCAATCCTGCTTTTAAGAATGGATCTCCCTTTTTAACACTAGAGTTCTTGTTAATAGGAAGCTGACCTAATATTTTATTGATCTCTTCTTGCACATCTGCTCGAGACATAAATATTAAGAAACGCTTAGCATCAGTTTTATTTTTAGCTTTAGAAGGTATATGCACAGTGTCCGTAGGTGCTTCTTCAGCCATTGGGATACCTGGTGTGATTTCAGGGAACTGGAAGAAACCTAAATTAGAATCTCTTAAGCCAGCCTCTTTTAAAGGAGCAACAGCAAAGTTACCCATCACATACATTGCTGCTTCACCGTTCACCATAGGAGTTAAAGCTTCTTGCCAACTAAGTGCTGCATGATTTTCTAAGAAGTAACCAGGCTTTACAAGCTCATCCCATTTATCAAATACAGCTTGTACTTTTGGATCTGTGTAAGGAACCTTACCTAGTGTTAAATCCATATGAAACTCATAGCCATTTGTTCTAAGATTTAAATAATCAAAAACACCAGCTGTTGTCCAAAGATACTTTGATCCGATTGTAATAGGTGTAATACCTGCAGCTTTTAACGTAGCGCATGCAGCTACAAAATCATCCCATGTTTTTGGTACAGATATTCCATTTGCTGTAAATAAATCTTTCCTGTAATACACGCCCCACTGATAATAAGTGTAAGGAATACCCCATTGCTTACCACCAATCGTCATAGATTTTTTAGCATGCTCCATATTTTCAGAAAGGTTTCCGTCTACCCAACCTGAGTCTTTCCAAATATCAGAGACATCTTCAAACAAACCTGCTCTTACAAATGGTAACATTCTATTTCCAGCATACCAGTTTGCAACATCAGGTGGATCAGTGTTTAAAAAATTTCTTATGGATTGTTTGTAACCTTCATGGTCAAAAACATTCCATTTTACTGTGACGTCTGGGTTCTCTTCTTCAAATTTTTTAATAATATATTCAAAAGCTTTTTTTGGTGCTGCATCAGATGTGTCTGTATTTATCACCAAAGTACCAGCAAATGAAGTTGAAGAGATTATTCCAAACATCATTATTAATGAGATAATAACCTTTTTCATTTATGCTCCTTTTTTAATTTATGTTTAATAGATTATGTATTTTTAAAATTGATTACAATTAAAAATTATCCCCGTAAATTGTTGATAATTAAATTAACAAAATAAATATATAATTATCTTAATTATAATTTTTTTAAAATTTAACCAGGTGTATATTTTCTTTCAGATTCTGGATCTTTGCTTGAGTAAGGTAATTTTAAAACTTCGTTCCAAAATTCTTCTGGGATACTTGTTTTTGCCCAAGACAGGTTTTTTTCAATACTCTGAATGCTAGTAACACCGCATAGAGTAGAGGTAATTCTTTTATCTTTCATTGAAAACTGTAAGGCAGCTGCACCCATTTCAACATTATGCTTTTTACAAACTTTTTCTATTTCTCTAGCAGGTGAAAGTTTTTCTTCTGTAACATCTTGATAAGTTATTTTTTTAAAGTTACTTGGACCTTTTGCTAAAATACCACCAGCGTAAGGAGCAGCATTAAAAATTGATATATTTTTACTGTGAGCATAGCTATACATTTCATCTGCTTCTCTGTTTAATAAAGTATATCTGTTATGATTAATTATCACATCAAAGTCCCAATTTTTTAAAAGAGGAAACATTATATTTATTTTTCCCATAGCTAAACCAACTGCCTTGGCTAAACCCTCTTCTTTTATTTTAAATAACTCATCCAAGGCCCCATCTTTTTTAGTGATATCATTTACATCTTTTACGTATTCTGGATCATGAAGAAATAAAATGTCCACAGAATCCACATTCAAAGTTTTTAAACTTTCTTCAATAGATTCTCTTGTTCTTTTTTTATCAAGAACTAACGTATCCATATTTCTATCAATTTTTGTTGATAAGATAAAATTTTTTGGCCAACCCTTATTTTCCTTTATTGCTATTCCAATCCTTTTTTCACTTTCTCCCATTGCATAATTTCTTGAAGTATCGAGCATATTTACTGGACCTTGAAAAAATCTTTTTAACGTTTCTTGAGCCCTTTGTTCTGGTACTTCATAACCATAAGTATCTGGCATACTCCCCAAAGAGGATGTTCCAAAACTCAATTCTGTAACTTCCAAACCTGTATCTTTAATTTTATTTTTTTTCACAAATTAATTTTAATTAGGTTCACTCACCTAAAATACTATCATCTAATACCTTGGTGTCATATGCTGAATAAGAATGCCATCCTGCAACTGTCTGATCAAAATCAACAATACTGCCAGTCATGATTCCTGACTCATCTGAGCACAAGAATGCCAATATCTTAGCAACATCTAAAGGTTTGTTTAATCTTTTAAAAGGAACTTTTGACTCAGCTTTTTTTAACCAATTATCATCTGCGTTGTGAAATTTTTTCTGAATTACTGTTTCTGCTGGTGTATCTGTCCAACCTAGATTTACTCCATTCACTCTTATTTGATGACCAGAAACTGAATTTGCAACATTTTTAATCATTACTGCTAATGCTGCTTTAGAGGAACTGTAAGCAGTTAAGAAAGGCATCCCACTATATCCGGCCATTGATAGAATATGAGCTATAGTTCCTTTTTTTTTATCCCTGATCATTATTTTTATAACGTCTTGCATCATAAAAAGAGGAGCTTTTACATTTACATTAAAATTTTTATCATAATTTTCCTCAGTTGTGCTTAAGATCGTTCCTCTCTCAGTAAAAGCTGCAACATTTATAAAAGAATCTACTGTGCTAAATTTTTTATCAGTTTCAGAAACTATTTTTTTACAGTCTTCAAGTTTTTCTAAGTCTGCTTGAACGTATAGGCATTCTGCACCTATGCTTTCTATTTCAGATTTTACTTTGTTTCCTTTTTCATTATTTCTTCCACAAATAGTTATTCCCTTAGCACCTCTGTTTGCTAGTAATTTTGCTGTCTCAGCTCCACTTCCTTGGGTACTTCCTGTTACAATGATTATTTTATTTTTAAATTGATTAGATTGTTCAGATATATATTTATTAGACATGTTAAAATTTTATATCTATTACTTTACCACTTTCAAAGGATTCATATGCTGCATTAGCTATTATCAAAGCGTTTCTTCCATCCTCAAATCCTACTAATGGTTTTGTTTTATTTTCAACGCATTTTACAAACTCATTAAATTGATCTCTGTAAGCTTGCTCATATCTCTCAATAAAAAAGAAATGTATAGGCTCTTTTTCATTTGTTGATGTGTTTGTGTATCTTTCTAAAGAAGTAGGAGTTTGGTTGTTAGAGATTACCATTCCTTTACTACCAAATACTTCAACTCTTTGATCATATCCATAAACTGCTCGTCGAGAGTTGTTGATATGAATTAAAACACCATTTTTTGATTTTAAAATAAACATAGCGGTATCTAGATCTTTTACTTGTTGTGAATTTTTATCAAATAAAGCACCTCCAAATGCTGATACTTGAACCACAGGATCATCTCCTAATATAAATCTAGTTAAATCAAAATCATGAATAGTAGTATCTCTAAAAAATCCTCCAGCAGCTTTTAAATAGTCAATTCCAGGAGGTTCAGGATCTCTACTAGTAATAACAACCATTTCCAATTCACCAATTTCCTTTTTTACCCTTGCCTCTTGTGCCTTTGCATGACTGGAATCAAACCTTCTGTTAAATCCAATTTGAATAGGAACGTTTATTCCTTTGATATTTTCCATGCACTCATTTACTTTATTGATATCCAAATCAATTGGCTTTTCACAAAAAATTGCTTTACCTGCTTTTGCTGCAATTGTAATAAATTGAGTATGAGTTGGAGTAGCAGAAGCTATAAGAACTGCGTCTATATCATCTGCATTAATTGCGTCCTCTGGTGAAGAAGCAATTGAGCACCCTGTTGATTTTGCTACTTCTTCAGCGAATTCAGAATTAATGTCGTAAATGTATTTTAATTTTGCTTTTGGATGTGCTGCAATAAATTTAGCATGCATTTTTCCAATCCGTCCTGCTCCCATTAACGAAAAGTTAATCATAAGAATATAGAACAGAATTAAAAAATAAAATCAAGAAACATTTTTAATGATGAATTAAACACTAATTAAAAATATAATTTTCTTGATGCACATAACATCATCATTTAAAAATGATTTAACTTTTTAATAAATTTTATGTCAGTAAAATTAGGAATAGCACCAATTGCATGGAGTAACGATGATATGCCTGAATTGGGTGGCGATACTTCTTTAGAACAATGTTTGTCAGAAGCTAGTCAGGCAGGATTTATTGGAATTGAGTCTGGTGGTAAATTTCCAAAAAAATCAGAAGAATTAATCCCTAAACTTAAAGAATTTAATCTAAATCTTTGCTCAGGTTGGTATGGAGCTAATTTAAGAACAAATAGTATTGATGAAGAAAAAGATTTAATTCAAGATCAGCTGAAACTTTTTAAGGATTGTAATTCACCTTGTATGGTTTTTGCTGAAGTTTCTGGTTCAATTCAAGGAGATCCAGATCGAAAATTGTCTACAAGACCTCAAATGAGTCTTGAAGAGTCAAAAAAATATTATGAAAAAATCTCAGAAATGGGAAAATATCTTGAAGATGAAGGTATGCCACTTGCTTATCATCATCATATGGGCACGATAATAGAGACTGAAGAGGATACGGTAAGACTACTTGAAAACACACATGATAGTGTAAAACTTACATTAGATACTGGCCACATGTTATTTGCCCAGGGAGACTCTTTAAAAATATTAAATGATTTTAGCGAAAGATTAATTCATATGCATTGTAAGGATATTAGAAAAAATGTCTTAGAAAAATCTTTAAAAGAAGACTTAAGTTTTAGAGGAGCATTTTTAGAAGGTGCATTTACAGTTCCAGGTGATGGATGTATTGATTACAAGCCATTGTTTGATGTATTGAAGAAAAAAAATTATTCTGGATGGTTGGTAGTAGAGGCGGAACAAGATCCTGCAAAAGCAAACCCATTTGAATACGCAAAAATAGGTTACAAGTATTTAACTGAAACTTTAAATCTTAGTGGTATCGAGCTTTATAAAAGCTAACTTTTAAAACGATATATCTTACTACAATCTTACAATTTTTGATTTTTCTAATGTATCATCGAAATAATCAATTATATTTTGAATTGTTTCTACACCCATTCTTGTCATACATTCATCAGTAAAAGCAGCAGTATGTGGACTTAAATAAACTTTATCATTTTTTAAAAGAGGATTATCATTTTCTGGTGGCTCTTTTTTGAATACATCAATTCCTGCTCCAAAAATTAAATCTTCATTTAAAGCTTTATTAAGATCTTCTTCATTTATAATCCCACCTCTAGCAGCATTAATGATGATACAATTTTTCTTCATTGTTTTAAGCAAATTATAATTAATAAGGTTTTCTGTTTTGTCAGTTAAAGGCATGTGTAGAGATATTACATCCATTGTTTTTACTGCCTCTTCAATATTATTAACTTTTTCCCCACCAAGCTTATCTATTATATCTTTATCTACAAATGGATCATAGACGTAAACATTCATTTCAAATCCCAAACACCTTTTAATTAGTGCTTTACCTATTCTACCAAATCCCATAATTAGGAAATTTTTTTTCCATACTTCAATGGTTTTAGGTAATTTATTTCTGTCCTTAAAATTACCTTCTTTAACTGTCGTATGATAAAGTTCTCTTCTTTTTGCAATATTTAGCAGGACAAACATAACATGCTCAGCAACTGTAACTGCATTTGCATTAGCTGTAATAGCAATTTTTATATCTCTTTCTTTAGCTGTTTTTAAATCAATATTGTCGTAGCCAACCCCATGTCTAGAAATTATTTTAAGATTTTTTGCTTCATTAATTACCTCACCTGATAATTTTGCTATTCTAATTGAAGCGCCATCACAATCTTTTATTTTAGATTTTAAATTTTCCTCAGAGGTGTCATCAGTTACTTCAACATCAAAGTTAGGGTGGTTATTAATTAATTCCATACCTTTTTCATGGACTTTTTGAATAATCAATATCTTTTTTTTATTGCTCATAATTGTATATAAATTTTTTAGAGAGCGTTTTTAATACGAGAATTATTATATAAAGTAAATTAGTTTTTTGATTAAAGTTGTATTTATTAAATAATTAAAATAAATTTAGTTGTGAATTTGACAATTAATATTCTCCTATTTGTTTTTAATACCCTTGAGAAAATAAATACTTTTTTTTTAAGAATTGGCAGACAATTTGCATGGATAGCAATACTCTTGATGGTGATTGTTATCTTGGTACAAGTATTTTTTAGGTATGTATTAAATAATGCACTGCCGTGGCCTGATGAGGTTGCTAGATTTTTGATGTTATGGATGACAGGACTGATCGCACCTTCTGCTTATAGATGGGGCGGATTTGTTTCTATTGATTTATTAGAGAGATTTTTACCAAAACTTATATCAACTTTTTTAACTTTGTTTTTGTTAATTGTATCTCTTTTTGTCTTAGTTATAGGTTTAGAATTAGGTTTTAAACATATTAATGCAGGATGGATATTTAATTCTTCTTCGATAAAAATTCCTTTTCATTTAATTGGTGGAAAAGCAGAACCAATAAAATTAGCTTGGATGTATATGTCTTTACCAGTTGGGATTATATTTTTAATATCCGTGAACATAGAATTAATTTTAAGAAATATTCTTACAAATTTTACTAGGTTAGATTTACCTGAAGATTACGATAAACAAAAGTTGGAGACACAATAATGTTAGTTTGGTTCCTTCCTTTATTTTTATTATTTCTATTAATTGGCTTACCAGTATTTTTTGGTCTGTTAGCGGCACCAGGAATTTTACTTTGGTTAAATGATCAAGCTAGAGATGGTGCTATGCTTTATAGAAATATTTATAATGGAATAGATAGCTTCCCTTTGATGGCTATTCCTTTTTTCATGTTAGCTGGGGAGTTGATGAATAGAGGGGGAATAACACATCGTCTTGTAGAGTTTAGTCAGGCGATGATGGGTCATTTAAAAGGTGGTTTGGCTCATGTGAATGTATTGACTTCAATGTTATTTGCAGGTTTATCGGGTTCAGCTGTAGCTGATACATCGGCAATTGGATCAATGCTTATTCCTGCAATGGAAAAGCAAGGATATACAAAAAAATTTGCAGCTGCTATTACCGCAGCTAGTTCTGTAATCGGACCAATTATTCCTCCGTCAGGGATTATGATTATTTATGCTTATGTGATGGGCGAGAGTGTTGCTGCATTATTTTTAGCAGGGATTGTACCTGGCATCTTAGTAGGAGTTAGTTTGATGGTCACAATAAAATTTATGGCTAAGAGACATAATTTTCCAGCAGTAACAGAAAAAACAACTTGGAGCCAAAGAGGCAAGGCATCTCTTAAAGCTTTTTTTCCTTTAATGACACCAGTAATAATTTTAGGAGGTATTCTTGGTGGAATTTTTACTCCAACAGAAGCATCAGCTGTAGCAGCTGCTTACGCAATGTTTATCGGTTTGTTTGTTTTGAAATCATTAAAATGGAAAGATGTTCCTAAAGTGATGACAAAAGCAGCGATGGTATCTTCAGTAGTTCTTCTTTTAGTTGGTGCTGCAATGGCTTTTAAAACCGTTGTAAGTTTATCACATGCTCCCGAACATCTTGCTGCTTTCGTTTTAGGATTAACTGACAACCCGTATGTTTTATTATTTCTAATAAATATTTTATTATTTATTGTTGGAATGTTTTTAGATGCAGGTCCAGCTATAATTATCTTGGGGCCAATTCTTGGACCAGTCTTTATTGAGCTTGGAGTTCATCCTGTACATTTTGCAATTATTATGTCTGTAAATTTAACTGTTGGTTTAGCAACCCCACCCATGGGTCTTGTGTTATTTGTTGCATCTTCTGTTTCTGGGGAAAGAGTAGAAACAATTGCAAAAGCTATATTGCCATTCTTAGCAGTAGAAGCTATAGTTATATTTTTAATAACATATTTTCCATCAATTTCGATGACGATTCCTCTGCTTACTGGATTCGCAAAATAAATTTATCAATTTTTTTTACTAGTCGATAGACTCTCGAATTCAATTTAAGTATAGTTTTTGTGCATAAATATTTAATGAGAGGGGAAATAATTATGAGTAAATTAATAAAATCATTTTTTTCATTATTATTCTTGATTAGTTTTACTGCGTCAGTTTCGGCTGCAGATTATAACTTAAGAATGACAATGAACTCTAATGATCAAGATGAAGATTATGATGGTGCTGTAGTATTTAAAAACTACGTTGAAGCAGCTTCAAATGGAAAAATAGCTGTAGAGTTATTTGTAGGTACTCAGTTATGTTCAAAAGGTGCTGAGTGTTTACAAGGTGTATCTGATGGAAGTATAGATATTTACATTTCTACTTCTGGAGGTGCTGCAGGTGTATTTCCATATGTTCAAGTTTTAGATTTACCTTATCTAATGGCTGATGACAGAATTGCTGAAGATGTAATGCAAGGTGATTTTGTAAGAACCATGAGAAAAATGGCTCTAAAAGATTCTAACGATTCAATTAGATTGATGACAATTGGAAACACGGGAGGATGGAGAAATTTTGCTAATACAAAAAGAAGAATTGCAAATCCGTCTGACATGAAAGGTTTAAAAATCAGAACAGTTGTAGCTGATTTACCTCAGGAACTTGTAAGAGCATTGGGTGCATCTCCAACTCCTATTCCATGGCCTGAATTATTTACATCATTTCAAACTGGTGTAGTTGAAGGTTCTAAAAATGGAATTACTGACATTATGAACATGAAGTTTCCTGATGCAGGTCTAAAATATGTTACTTTAGATGGTCACGCATACATGGGAGCATTATGGTGGATGAATAATGCAAAATATGAGTCAATGTCACCAGATCTTAAAAAAGTAGTAACCGATGGTTTCTATGCTTTGCAGCAAGCAACTTTTGCTTCTCCTAAAAGAAAATCAATTAAAGCTTATGAGGATTTTGTAGCTGGTGGAGGAGATTTATATGTTCCTACGCCTGATCAAAAAGCTAGTTTTAAAAAAGAAGCTAGCCCAGTGTATGATTGGTTTAAAGCTAATGTTAAAGGTGGAAAAGAAATTTTCAACGCTTTAACTAAAGCAGTAGCTAAAGCAGAGAAAAAAGCATCGAGCGCATACAAAAAAGATTTGTAATTTCAAATTAATATAATGGGGCGGATTTTAGTTCGCCTCATTATCTAAAAGGATATATCCAAGATTTATAATCTTTTATGAGAATATGAGCTTTTTCAATTTGTTCAGGAGTCATTTTTTTTATAACTTCTTCTTGAGAAATTGCAGCATCAGGATCTCCACCAATAGCAGACAAGCCATACCACATATAAGCTCTAACAAGATCAGGAGCTGGAAGTCCTCTACCAATTTCATAATACCACCCAACACCAGATTGAGCCCCAGGGTGACCTTTCATAGAAGATCTGAGATACCATTCAAAAGCTCTAACATCATCTCTTTCAACACCAAGACCCATAGCGTACATAATTCCAATAAGCTCTTCAGCATCAGCATTACCAGATCTAGCTGCTGGCATAAGTTCTTCCATAGCTTCTTCAAATTTTCCTTCTTCCATCAAATCTCGAGCATTTTCTATTTCTGCAAAAACTATGGATGGAATAAACAAAAGTATAAAAAGATATTTAATCATTTAAAAATAATAATATTTATAATTCCATTTTTAATTTCAGTAAATAAAACTTACGCAATTGAATTACCAAAACCGCTGGCTATTGATGATTTTCATGAAGTTGATATGAAACAAGTAAAAATAGGTAGACTTTTATTTCATGATAAAATTTTGTCTGCAAATCGAAACATTGCATGTGCAACCTGCCATAGTCATGATCTAGGTGGTTCAGATGGACTCTCGTTAGGTATTGGTGAAGGAGGTCAAGGTATAGGACTAGAGAGAACTGCAGGTGAGGGTGATAATAAAATAAAAAAACGAATTCCAAGAAATGCTTTAGCTTTATGGAATTTAGGATTTAAAGATATAACTACCTTGTTACATGATGGAAGAGTTACTAAATCGAATATATTTGGTAACAGTTTTAATACACCTGCTCAAGAAGCTCTTCCTAAAGGACTTGATAATATAGTAGCAGTTCAAGCTTTATTTCCAATGACTAGACAGTTTGAGATGGCAGGAAATCCAGGTGAAAATGAAATTATAGGTTTGGTCTCAAAAGTTGGAAAAGACAGCATGAGAATTGATAGAGTTTGGCCTGTAATTACCCACAGGATTAGAGGAATTCCAGAATATGTTGAATTATTTAAAAATGCTTTTGATGATGTAAACAGCCCTCTAGATATAAACATTACACATATTGTTAATTCGATTGCTGCATTTGAAATTCATGAGTGGACATCTTTTGATTCTCCTTTTGATGAATATTTAAATGGAGATAAACAAGCTTTAACTTTAAAGCAAATAAATGGAATGAATTTATTTTATGGAAAAGCAAACTGTAGTTCTTGTCATTCTGGATCTTTGTTGTCAGATCAAAAATTTCATTCAATAGGAATTCCTCAGTTTGGACCCGGAAGGACAAGGCCTTTTGATCCTTATGCTCGTGACGTTGGACGAATGGTCGAAACTGACAATATAAACGATATGTATAAATTTAAAACGCCAGCATTAAGAAACGTTTCTTTAACAGCTCCTTACGGTCATAATGGTGCTTATCCAACTTTAAAATTAATAATTAAGCATCATTTAAATCCAATAAAAATGAATAAGAATTGGAAACCGGAATATGCAAATTTACCTAAGGCACCTTGGTTAGAGGAAATTGATTTTGTAACTTTTTCAGACAAAAGAGAACAAGACAGAATTCTATCAAGCATTGATATTCAACCAGTAGAATTAAATGATAAAGAAATTGATCAACTTGTTTCTTTCCTCGAATCTTTAACAGGCAGAAGTGGAAATCAGAGACCGTTAGGTAAACCAGATAAAGTGCCAAGTGGGCTAAGTATTGATTAAGTTTTTAAATTAAACTGATACAAACAGAATATGAAAAAAATAAAATATGGAATTATAGGAGCAGGAACAATGGCTCGAGAACATATTTTAAATATATCATTAATTGATAATGCTGAAGTAGTTGCACTTGCTGATCCTCATGAAGATTCATTAAATCAGTGTAAAGAAATTCTAAAAACAAAGGTTTCTTGTTTTAAAAATCATTTAGAAATGATTGAAAAAAATATTGTTGATGTATACTTGATTTCATCTCCTAACTTTACTCATATAGAAATCTTGAAAGATGTAATCAAAACTAAAAAACACATATTAGCGGAAAAACCATTATGCACTAATACAAAAGATTGTTTAGAAATAAAAAAACTTACAAAAGATTATCCTTCTGTATTTTGGACTGCGATGGAGTACAGATATATGCCACCAGTTTCAAAGTTTATAAATGAAATTCATAATAACAAAATTGGTGATTTAAAAACTTTAACCATAAGGGAACATAGATTTCCTTTTTTAAAAAAAGTAAATAATTGGAATCGTTTTGAGGAAAATACTGGTGGTACACTTGTTGAAAAATGCTGCCATTTCTTTGATTTAATGAGATTGATTATCCAAAGTAATCCACTAAGTGTTTATGCAAGTGGTAGTCAAGATGTTAACCATTTAGATGAAGTGTATAATGAAAAAAAACCAGACATTATTGATAATGCTTATGTGATTGTAAATTTTGAAAATGGAGCAAGAAGTTTACTTGAGCTTTGTATGTTCGCAGAAAATTCTGAAATGCAAGAAGAACTTGTAGCCACAGGAAATAAAGGAAAAATTGAAACTTCAGTTCCTTCTGATAATTCAGGCAAAGCCTCATCAAATATAAGAATTGGACTAAGAGGTGGTAAAACACATATTGAAAATATTGAAGTAGATAAAAAAATTCTTGAGGCTGGCCACCATCATGGATCTACTTACTATGAACATTTAGCTTTTTTGAAAGCTATTGAAAATAATTCAGATCCAGAAGTTTCATTAGAAGATGGTTTGATTGCAGTTGCTGTAGGAGAGGCTGCAGAGCAATCTATAAAACAAGGCCGATTAATAAATCTAGATGAAATAATTAGTTAAAAAAATCTGTAATTTTTTTAACTATATAATCACCTACCCTAATGTTTGACTCTGTTGTTACACCAGAAATATGAGGTGTTAATATACAATTCATACCCAGTTTTATTTTCTTATAAAACTCACTTTCTATTGGTTCTTTTTCAAACACGTCTAGAGCAAAGCCAGAAATATTATTTTTATTGTAAGCTTCAATTAAATCATTCTCATTTATAATTCCTCCTCTAGAGGTATTTATTATAATTGGTTTATTTTTCATTTGAGAAAATGATGATTTATTTATGATATTTTTGGTTTCATCTGTTAGAGGTAGGTGTATTGAAATGATATCTGATTTTTCAAATATTTCGTTTAAATTTGATAATTTAACATCAATTTCTTTATTATTTATTTCCTTAACATAAGGATCATAAACTAAAATCTTTAAACCATTTTTTGAAGAATACTCAGCAACCTTTTTTCCAATTGTGCCAAATCCAATTATTCCTAAATACTTTTGGTTTATTTCAAAGGATTTAATGGTTGTTCTTGGCCATTCACCCTTGACAGTTCCGTTATGAAACATTGGAATTTTTTTAATAAGAGACATTGACGAAGAAACAACATATTCAGCAACAGAATCTGCATTCATTCCTGTAGCTGGTTGAACATGAATATTTTTACTTTTGCAATATCCTGTATCAATATTGTCTAAACCAACACCCAACCTTCCAATAAATTTTAATTTTAATGCATTTTTTAAAATGTTTAAATTTACTTGAGTTTTATTTCTTACAATTAGACCATCGTAGTCTTTAATTATTCTTGTTATTTCATTTTCATTTTCAAATAATTTTTCATCGTATCTTACATCAAATTTTTTATTTAAATGTTCAAAACTATTTTGATTAATGAATTCTGTAATTAAGATTTTTTTATTATTATTCATATTTTTATTTAATTAAATGATTTAATACGAATATTAACAAAAATAAAAATTATTTCTACATACCCCACCGCATAGCAGCAGTATGTACAGGTGCATCCCAATTTTTTAAAATTTCCTCATCACATTTTAGAAGTGTTATTGATGCTCCTTGCATTTCAAGTGATGTACAATAATTACCAACTAAACTTCTTGTGATTTCAATTCCTTTAGATTTTAAAATTTCACAAGCATTATCGTATACTAAATATAATTCAGTTAGAGGAGTTCCACCCATACCATTTACAAATAGAAGCGTCTTTTCATTTTTTTGTGGTTTTAAATCATCAATTATTGCTTCCAACATGTTATTTACTATTATTTTTGATGGTTGAATTTTTTCTCTCTTTCTCCCAGGTTCACCGTGTATACCTACTCCAAATTCCATTTCATCATTTCCAATATCAAAAGTTGGTTTGCCTGCAGCAGGAACTGTGCAACTAGTAAAAGCAACCCCCATGGTTCCTGAGTTTTTGTTTACTTTTTCACCGAGTTTTTTACATTCTTCTAAAGAACCTCCATTCTCAGCAAGTGATCCAACAATCTTTTCGACCAAAACTGTTGCGGCGACACCACGTCTTCCAGTTGTAAATGTTGAATCCTCAACGGCAACATCATCGTTAGTAATGATGCTATCATTTTTACCTGAGTACATTTCTGCACCCATTTGAAAATTCATAATATCTCCAGAATAATTTTTAACTATAAACAAAACACCAGCTCCGCTATCCACATGTTCAGCAGCTGCTTGCATTTGATCTGGAGTGGGTGCAGAAAAAACAAAACCTGGACATGCTGCATCTAGCATTCCATGACCAACAAAACCACCGTGCATAGGTTCATGTCCACTTCCTCCACCTGAAACTAAAGACACTTTTCCTTCTTTAGTTTTTGTCTTTCTAGAAATAAAGTTTGGCTCAAAATTTACTTTGATTATATCATTATGCGCTTTACCAAATCCATTAAGACTTTCTTTTAAAAAATCATCAACATTATTTATAAATTTTTTCATATTTCCTCCTATTTGTTAATTAGTGATTTGCATATTGTATCGATTATAAGTTGTGATGAACGAGCGCCTGGATCTATATGACCTTTAGCACGTTCTCCTAAAAATGAAGCTCTACCTTTGGTAGCAAGCATGTCTTTAGTTGATAACATTCTGTCTTCAGCAATTTTTATTATCTCACTTAACCCTTCTTTCATATTCGCATTACTACTTTTTAATTCATTAAGTTTTTCTGATACTGGAATTAAAACATCCATCATAGTTTTTTCTCCAACATCTGCTTTTCCTCTTTCTTTCATTGCATTAATTCCTGTTATGACCATTTCACATGCTTTGTTAAAATCTATATTTTTATCTAGATCTGGTGTTTTAGCCATAGACATGAAGAAAGTTCCAAACAAAGCTCCAGAGGAGCCACCTATACCTGACAAGACTTTCATAGCGATCATATTTAAACCTTTTTGTAAAGGTAAGTTTTTAATATCATTTTCAAGCTCAACAACTAACTTAAGACCTCTTTGCACATTAAATATGTGATCCCCATCTCCAATATTTTGATCTAGTGCTTCAATTTCTGCTGCATTTTCATCAATGACTATTTGAATATTTTTTGCTTGAGAAATTAAAAAACTAACGCTCATATATCCTTTGGTCTATGTTATCAAATTTTAAAACTTTATTTGTATTGAAGTCAAAATTAATTTTTTCATTAATTGATGATTTATAGCTACCCTGAATTGATGCCAATATTTCATTATCTTGAAAATTAATAGCCACAACAGTCTCTGAACCTAAATTTTCTATAGAAATAACCCTTCCTTCGTATGGTCCGCCACCTAGCTCTATATTTTCTGGTCTAAGTCCAATTTTTGGTATGTTGTTATCTAGTTTAAATAAAGAACCAGGTAAAATATTTATTTTTGGTGACCCCAATCTTTGGGATACATAAATTGAATTTGGATTTTCATAAATTTCTTCAGGAGTTCCAATTTGAACAATTTTGCCTTCTTTTAAAACTCCAATTTTATCTGCCAATGTTGTTGCTTCAGCCTGATCATGTGTAACATACAAAATAGTAGCGTTTAGATTTAATTGAATATTTTTTAATTCAACTCTAAGTGTTTCTCTAAGTTTAGCATCTAATGAAGATAATGGCTCATCCATTAAATAGATATTTGGTTTACGAACAAGAGCTCTACCAATAGCTACTCTTTGCATTTCTCCACCCGAAAGTTGAGTTGCTTTATTTTTTAATTTGTTTGTAATTTTGAGCATTTCAGCAATTTTCTCAACTTTATTTTTTATTTCTTGCTCAGGAAGTTTTCTCATCGGTGACCTTAATGGAAAAGCAAGATTTTCATAAACAGTATAATGAGGATAAAGAGAGTATTGTTGAAAAACAAAAGTCACATCTCTTGAAGCAGGTTGATCATGGGTTATATTTTCATCATTAAATAATACATCTCCAGAATCAATTTTCTCTAAACCAGCTATACATCTAAGTGTTGTAGTTTTCCCAGCACCAGATGGACCTAGTAATACAAAAAATTGACCATCTTCAATTGTAAGATTTATATCCTCCAAAGCTTTAATTTTTTTATTATAAGTTTTAAATAATTTTTTTAATTCTACTTTTGCCATTATTTTATAAACTCACTGTTTAAAGATTTGTCTGTTTGACCGTCAAAAATAATAATATTATTATTTAAAGGTTTAACCTGAACATTCTCATTCAATTTAACACTAACAGAAATATCTGTTTTAACTTTAATTTCACCTAAACTTGTTTTAATTGTAATTATTTTTCTTGATCCTAAGTACTCTACTCCAAAAACCGACCCTTTAAGACCTTCATTATTATTAAGAGTTAAATTTTCTGGACGTATGCCAAAAAAATTTTTACTTCCTTTTGAATCTTCAAGTTGTTTGGGAATATCAAATTTAGCACCTTCGATATTTACAATAGATTGGTCTTTAGAAATTCCTTCATTAACTTCAAAAAAGTTCATACCTGGAGATCCTATAAATGAGGCTACAAATTTAGTTTTAGGTTTATTATAAATAATATTAGGCTCATCAGCTTGTAATATTTCACCGCCATCCATAACTGCAATCCGGTCGGCTAATGACATTGCTTCTAACTGATCATGAGTTACATAAACTGTAGTTGCTGCAATATCCAAATGCAGTTTTTTTAATTCTAGGCACATTAATTCCCTAAATTCAGCATCTAAAGTTCCCAATGGTTCGTCCATCAAAAATGCTTTTGGTCTCCTAACAAGCGCTCTACCTAAAGCCACCCGTTGTCTATCTCCACCTGAAAGCGAGGAAATGTTAGAATTTAAAATATGATCAATTCTTAAAAGTTTTGCTGCCTCTTCAACTCTACTTTTGATATCACGTCTTTTATAACCTTGCATTTTTAGGGGAAATGATAAGTTGTTTCTTACATTCATGTGTGGATAGAGAGCAAATAATTGAAAAACAAAAGCAATATCTCTTTCTGATGCTCTTAACATTCCAACCTCTTCATCTCCAAGATATATCTCACCAGATGTAGGTAATTCTAATCCTGCAATCATTCGAAGTGTTGTAGTTTTTCCACAACCAGAGGGTCCAAGTAAAACAAAAAACTCTTTATCATTAATCGTTAAATTAGAATTTTTAACTGCAGTAAAATCTCCAAATGATTTTTGTAAATTTACTATTTTAATCTGAGACATATTAATCTGGAAAGTGGCTTGTGATTATGAAACCTATAGTTCCTACTAAAATTACAATAAAAGAATAAGTAAACATCCACATCGCAAATGGTTGTAACAACATGAAAACCCCAATTAAAATTAATATCGTCGATAGGTTTTCCCAGTAAACTCTTCTAAATATTTTTCTCATTAATGACTTTTCTTCTTGCATTATTTTCTTACTGCTCCAAAGGTAATACCTCTTAAAAGATGTTTTCTTAAAATTATTGTAAAAATCATAACAGGTAATAGGAATAAAGTTGTTCCAGCACCAATTGCTGGCCAATCAAGACCACCTTCACCAATGATCGTAGGAATAAATGGTGGAGCTGTTTGTGCATTGAATTGGGTTAGTAAAACAGCAAAAGCGTATTCGTTCCATGAAAAAATCATACAAAAAATTGCGGTTGCAGCTATACCAGTCATTGCTTGTGGAAGGACAACTTTAAAGAAAGCTTGAAGTCTAGAATATCCATCAATCATAGCTGCTTCTTCATATTCTTTAGGAATTTCATCCATAAATCCTTTTAATAACCATACTGCTAAACTTAAGTTTACCACCGTATACAAAATAATCATTCCAAGGTGAGTATCCCCAAGACCTAATTTTCTATACATAATAAATATAGGAACAGCCACTGCTATTGGAGGAAACATCCTGGTTGAAAGAATAAAAAATAATAAATCATCTTTTAAAGGTACCCTAAACCTTGAAAACGCATATGCAGCCAATGCTCCTAAAAATACAGATGCAAATGTTGAACCAAATCCAATTATCATTGAATTTGAGTATCTACCCAAAAATTTTGATGGTCCTGTTATAACCATTTCTCTACTTCTAACTAGTTCCTCATACCAATTTTTTGGGGGAGGTAATGAATCAAGGTATTCTTGTGACTGTCT
>CACCIO010000005.1 GCA_902546085.1 uncultured Pelagibacteraceae bacterium
TATCTGGATCAAAAAAAATTGTAGCATTACTACCAATTTCAACCAATGAACTTGTTCTACTACATAAAACCGGGCATTCCAAAGACATAGCTTCAATCAACGGTAATCCAAAACCCTCATAAAGGGAAGTAATAACTAAGCATTCAGCACTTGCATAATAAGAAAACAATTTTTCATTATTTCCACTTACTTGGATAATATTATTTTCATTTAAGTTAAGAGCTTTGAATTCATTTTTTTCATTTTTATTAAATGAGCCACCACCAAAACATACTAAATTGAAATTTTCATATAATAATTTTGAAATAGAATAAACTTTAAGTAAGATTTTGAAATTTTTGTATCTACCTCTTTCGCCAACATAAAGAATAAATTTTTTTCCATTTTTTATTAAAGATTTTTTTTTTTTATTTTGCACCACTCCTAAATGAATAGTTGAAACTTTTTTTTCATTAATTTTGTAATATTTTAATAAATCTTTTTTGGTATTTTCGGATATACAAATTATATGATCAGCTTTTTTAATTGCGTTTTCTTTGTTTTTTAAAGCAAGGTTTCTAAAAGATTCGTTATAATAATAAGGAAATTTTTCATGAATAAAATCGTAGATAGTTAAAAAATTAATACTTTTTTTTGAAAAATTATAATTATTATTAAAATATGTCATATGAAAAATGTCAGGATTAAATATTTTAAAATAATAGTTCGTTGATTCATAATTAATTTTATTTATTAGTTTCCTTGTAAATTTGGGATAAGTTTTGAAATATTTTCCAATTATAATTTTTTTATCTGATAAATTTTTTACGTAATTATTTTGATATACTGGTGAGAAAATTTTTACATTGTCATTATTCCTACTAAGGCCAAGTGATAAATGATAAAAATAATTTGAAATCCCACCGTATTTTTGTAAAAAAAAAATTTGGTAATCAAATAAAATTTTCATTGATATGCTGTTCTAATTTTAAATTTCTATGTTTAAAATTCATCATATATTCTTTTGATGATAAAAATTTTTTTATTGATGATGTTAAGTTTTTTTGTTTTGTCTCATTCCAATTTTTTATCCAATAATCATAACATTTATTAGTATATATACCCTTATAGCCGTTACAAAATTTAATTAAATTGTCAAAATTTTCAAACAACCAATTATTTGAAAAATATATATTCTTCATAAAGTAATATTCTAAAACTTCTTTTTTAAAAGTTTTAACTTTTTGTTTATGTAAATTATTTAAAATATGTTTTAATTGATATTTGCTTTTTGGATGTAAGTTAAATTTGTAATTTATATGTGGGTTAGAATTAGATGCATTGACAACCATAAGATTAAAATATGGATACTCTGAACCTATAGTTCCATGACATGTTATTACTACTTTAATTCCCTCTTTTATTAATTGTCTATGTGAAATATTTGGATTTAAATATTTAATAATTTTATTTTGTTTTATCATTTTTTTTACAATAGCTAATGTATTATCAAAATAATCAACAAAGTTTGGATGACACTTTATATACCAATCATATTTATCACTAGCGTTAAGTATTATAAATTTTAACCATTCATAGTAATCAGCAAATAAATGTTTCCCTAATTGATGTGGGGCATCGGAAAAACTATGAGGCGCAATTAAAACTTTTAATTTTTTATTATTATTTAAAACCCTTGTTTTAGTAAAATTTCCATAAGCAGTTTTTGACAAATAACTAAGGTCAGATCCCAACTTGCCTTGAAATCTTTTTTTTATTTTTTTTTCTGATATTTTTATTCCAGCATTTAAGTTTTGTTTATCAATATTTTTTTTGATCTTATTAAATAATTCAAATTCTTTATCCGAATAAATTATTTTTTTTGTTAGTCGATATAATCTTTCTGGATTAGCAACTAAACCTAAACAACTTTTTGAGATTGCAATTCTGAGAGGCAAAGATGACATATAAACACTCTGAGATGAGATCACAGATTTAATCTTTTTGGTTTTGAATTGCTCTATCCAAAAAAAGAAATAGTCCAATGAAACTTCAAGAAAATTTTTAAATTTTTTATCTTTTAAATTAATTGTTTCTTTTTTATATTTTTTTAAATAACTATCATAAATCAAATCTCCTATTAAAATATTTTGTATTTTCAAATCTAGTAAACTATTTTTATTGTTTAATTTTTTAATTATTTTTCCAATAAACTTTTTTGTTTTGTTTCGATATTTGGTATCATTATTTATGTTCAAAAATTCATCTGTACCGAAAGATTTATAAATTCCGAAATTATTAATTCCAAACTTTTGACCTAATATAAATTTTGATTTGTTAACAAAACTTCTTTTCTTAAAGAAATAATCAAATCCATTTTCAGGAAAAGCAATTACTTTATAATTCTGTTTTTGATTCAAAGCTAATAAGCAATTTGAGATTGATATATGGTTACAAGACCACTTGTTAAATTCGACAAAAATAAAATTATCATTATTTTTAAACTTATTTTTATTCTGAATAAATAAACTCTTATTCAAGTTAATGAAATTTGATGTTGATTTATTTATCATTTCAATTTTATAGACTTTCTAATTGGAATATTATTTTTTTTAAGATAATTTTTTGCTTCTTCAGGAGTTTTTTCTGTAAAATGAAAAATACTAGCTGCTGAAACAGCAGATGCACCATACTCAATAGCATCTTTCATATGCGAATAATCACCTGCACCTCCTGAAATTATAATTGGTAATTTACAAAATTTAGATATTTGACCTAATATTTCTAATTCATAACCATTCATCATTCCATCATTATCAATTGAGTTTAGAATTAACTCACCAGCTCCTAAATCTTGAACTTTTTTAACATGATCAAAAATATTTATATTTGATTTTTTTTTTCCTCCTTTAAAAAAAATTTTATAGTCATCCTCTACCTTTCTGAAATCTACACTCACTACGACCGCCTGTGATCCAAAATTTTTTGAAATATCATTAATAATCTTAATGTTACTCTCTAAAATAGAATTTATACAAATCTTATCTGCACCACGTTCAATTATTTTTTGAACATCATAAAGATTTTTTATATTTCCACCAATTGTTAAAGGCACAAAACAATGTGAGGCGACTTCATCAACTAAAGAATAATCTGGTATTTGATTATCTCCTAGGTCACTAATATTTAAAAATATGATTTCATCTACATTTCTAGAATTATAAACTTTTACAGAAGGTACTAAATGACCAACCTTGCGCCATTCATCAAATTTCTTACTCTTTACCAGACTATGATTCTTCCATAACAAAGTTGGAATTATTCTTACTTTTAACATTATAATTCATTAAAATTTTTTAATATTAATTTCCCCCCGTCAGCACTTTTTTCTGGATGAAATTGAACTCCAAATATATTTTCATGTTGCACAGCTGCTGCATAACAATTACCGTATTCAAATTCAGCAACAACAAAATTTCCATTTTCCATTGCATAGCTATGAACAAAATAAAAATCTAAATTATTTGGTATATCTTTAAATATTTCACATTTTTTCCTCATTTTAATATCATTCCAACCAACATGTGGAAGTTTCTTATTACATTTCATCTCCGAAAGTTTTTTTACTTGTGTTTTAATTAAATTTAATCCATCGGTCATCTCATCCTCGAAACTTTTTGATGATAATAATTGCATCCCTAAGCAAATACCTAATAAGTAATTTTCTTTATTTTTCACAAAATTATTAATAAAGCTAACCCAACCATTTTTACAAAGCTTATCCATTGCTACTTTAAACGATCCAACACCAGGTAAAATTAATTTATTACCATAATCAAATTCTTCTGGTTTTGATATAATTTTGGATTTTACATTAATTTTATCCAAACAATTTTTTATCGAAAAGATATTGTTTAAACCGTAATTAATAATATTTATCATTTAATCTCAAAATTTGGAATTAAATTACCATGATTATCTTTCTTAGGTTTATTGCTATTATCTAATAGAAATAGTTTTTTATTTGTAAATTGATCACATATTTCATCAAATTTATTTTTTTCTAAATTAATATCATTTAATATTTCCTCTAATTTTTTACCTAGATATTCTTTTGGATACTTACCATCATATTTTTTAACAATTTTAATTCCTTCCTCTCTAGAAATTTTTTTTCTTCTTATTGCCATGCATACTTGATCTGTTGCTCTTGAGAAGCCAAATTTTATATACTTGAAATAATCGTGAATACCGTGCTGATAATTATCAAGATTTTCATACTCTGTAGCAGTACCCTCAACAATTTTGTGATAACTACTAAAACCTCTTGAAGAGGCAATTACTGCGTTTTTCGCTCCATCCCATTTTATATAATGACCCAAAAAAATTCCCGTAATGTTTGATTTTAATAATTCTTCCTCTTTTGGATATTCATATGGTAATAAATCTTTCTTCTCAATACCATAAGATGATGATAAATCAGAAACTCTCAAACCTAACAAACCTCCAAATTCTTCTAACCAAGATCTGTCTAATTTATTATTGTTTAATTTATTTAGTGGTCCACCATATTCATTTTGTGAATTTTCACCCCAAACAATTAAGGGTATATTGTATCTAACTGCAACAATAACTGGAATTGTGAAAATTCCAACATGTTCCGGCCAGGCAATATCGCCGATTTCTTCTAAACCAATCCTATTAAGTTTTTTTCTTATTTTTTTGTTTGCTGTAAATTCTATATAATCCACTCCAAAGTTTTTAATGTTTTCAATATTCTTTTTTCCTAAATCTGAGAGGTCACATGTTGTAGAGGTTACACATAAAGGTGTTAAGCCATATTCTAAAACTTTTAAAACTTGATAAGTGCTATCTTTTCCACCACTTACTGGTACAACACAGTCCCAATAAGATTTTTTTTTAAAGGTTTTAAATAAAATTTTAAGATCATTCTCTCTTGAATTCCAATCAATATTATCCCTTTGTTCAAATGCTATACACGCGCTACATTTACCTTCTTTATTAAATGCTAAATCTGGCTTTGTTTCTGGCATCAAACAGTTGTTGCAATATTTCATTTTTTTTTATTAAAAATTTTTCTTACATACTTTAAATCATTTAAAGTATTAATATCTCTTATTTTACCTTTATTTTTTATCAAAATAATATTGCCAATATCAATAATTTTTTTCTTAATTAACCAATTTTTTTTAGATGAAAAGTAAAACTGCCCAGCATCAATATACATTTTATTTATAAGAATTTTACTTTTTTCTTTTATTGAATTAATTTTATAAAAATTTTCTATTTCTTTATTATTAATTTCATTTTTTTTTGAATTATAAGCAGGAAAAATGAATTTTTTTTTGTCCTTTTTAGAAATTTTATAAGAACGCTTTATGTCTTCTATAGATGTAAGAGGACTCGTTGGATACATGCAACATACATGATTGAAACTAAATTTTTTTTCTAGTTCTAAGATTATATCTTGTATTACTTCTATGGTTGTTGCTTTAGAATTTGCAAGTTTTTTTTTTCTTTTTAAAATTATATCAGCGCCAAATGATTGTGCACTTTTGAGTATAGATGGGTGATCTGTTGAAACAATAATTTTTTTAAATAACATACTATTTTTTAAAGTTTTAATAGACCAAGAATAAAGTGGTTTATTTTTAAGTTTTCTAATATTTTTATTTTTAATTCTTTTACTACCCTTCCGAGCTATTATAATTCCTATTAACATTTTTTATTCTTTTATTTATTTTTTCTATAACAAATTTTTGTTCATTCATTTTTAAACCATAATACATTGGAAGCGATATAGCACATTCATAAAACTTCATTGTATTAGGAAAATAAGCAAATTTTTTTTTTTTGTTAATAGAATGAAAAGGGTGTTCAAAAATAGGAATGTAATGTAATTGACAATGAATATTATTTTTTTTTAAATATTTTAATAAATCATCTCTGCTAAAACCTATTTTTTCTTTTTCAATTAAAACTGGATACAAATGATAAGAACTTTTAACAAATTTTTTAATATTTATTTTTTTTATTTTTGGATTTAAATTTTTATTATAGTTGAATGCTAATTTTTTTCTTTCTGACAAGTTTTTATTTATTCTTTTTAATTGTGAAATACCTAAAGATGCTTCAATATCATTCATTCTATAATTGTAACCTAAAACTTGTTGTTCAAAATACCATGTATTTTTATTTGCTTTTTTAAAAAATTTACTATCTTTAGTAATTCCATGCGTCCTAAACATTTGCATGTAATTAAATAATTTTTTGCTTTTTGTTGTCGCCACTCCGCCTTCACCTGTTGTAATAATCTTTACTGGATGAAAGCTAAAAACAGTTATATCGCTAAATTTACAATCTCCCACTTTTGAATTTTTGTACTTAGCCCCCAAAGAATGTGAAGAGTCCTGAATTACATAGATATTGTTTTTTCTTGCTAATTTATAAATTTTATCCAAATCACATGGAAATCCTCCATAATCAACAAGAATTAAAATTTTAGGGAAATTTTTTTTTTTTGTTTTGAATAATTTTTTTTTAAAATTTTCAAAAGTAATATTGAATGTATTAAGATCGATATCTACATAATCTACTTTTGCTCCACAATACAAAGCACAGTTCGCAGAAGCTACAAACGAAACTGGATTAGTCCATACAATGTCATTTCTTTTTAAACCCAGAGCCAGACAAGCAATGTGAAGTGCACTCGTTGCACTATTACACGCAACTGAATACCTGCTTTTACAAAATTTATTAATTTCATTTTCGAATTCCTCTACTTTTGGACCTTGCGTTAAAAAATCAGACTCTAATACATTTTTAACTTTTTTAATGTCATTTTTATTAATATTTTGTCTTGAATAATTAATAGGATTTTTTAGAAACAACATATTTATTTAAATTTGATTTGAGTTGTTTTATTGATAAAAAATTTGAATTTTTATCCGAAGAATAACTAAAGTTTTTACTCACAAATTTTGATTTAAATTTATTTTTATAATATTTTAGCAAATTAGGATTTTCATTAATTATGAAATAGTTTTTATTTGTTTCGATTGTGTTTAAGCTATCACTGATTGTTATCATTTCCTCATGTAGCTTTTCTCCTTTTCTAATCCCTATAACTTTTATTTTTTTACTTGGTTTTATTGCTTTGATTAAGTCTAAAACTTTAAAAGAAGGTATTTTTGGAATTAATATTTCTCCTCCATAAAAATTTTTTATTCCCCATATGACTGTATTTACACCTTCTTGTATAGTAATATTAAATCTTGTCATCTCCTTATGAGTAATTGTAAAAAAATTTTCATTTCTTTGTTTCAAAAATAGAGGCACAACAGAACCTCTACTGCCAAAAACATTGCCATATCTTACAACACTAAATTTTATTTTTGATTTTCCAGATAAATTATTAGCAGCAATAAACAATTTATCAGAACAAAGCTTTGTTGCACCGTACAAATTTATAGGAGCACAAGCTTTGTCAGTGGAAAGTGCGATTACAGACTGTACCTTGCTTTGAAGAGATGCCTCAATTATATTTTGAGCTCCAATCACATTAGTTTTAACAAACTCTATTGGATTATACTCTGCTGCTGGGACCTGTTTTAACGCAGCTGCATGAATTACGCAATCAATGCCCTGCATAGCAAGTTTAAGTCTTGATAAATCTCTTACATCACCAATAAAATATCTTATAAATTTATATTTTTTTTCTGGAAAAATTCTAGACATTTCATATTGTTTCAATTCATCTCTACTGTAAATAACCAATCTTTTAAGATTTTTGTTCTTTTTAATTATAGTTCGTACAAACTCTTGACCAAAAGATCCTGTTCCTCCTGTTATTAGTATTGAATTATATAATTTCATTTTATTCTCTCTATTTTCTGATTTTCTAAACAGTAAACTGAGTCACAATAATTCTTTATATTTTCTCTGTGAGAAACAATAATTATAGTTAAATTTTTAGTTAACATCTTTAATTCTTTTAAAATTTGATTTTCTGTATCATTATCTAAATTGCTTGTCGACTCATCTAATATCAATATCTGAGGATCACTATAAAGAGCTCTGGCTATTCCGATCCTCTGCTTTTGGCCACCTGATATTCTCTGACCCACTTCGCCTAAAATAGTATTTTCTTTTTTAGGCAGATGATTTAAAAACTCACTCAAATTTACTTTATTAATTATTTCCAAAAATTTCTTTTGGGAAATTTTATTTCTTTCACCTAGCATTGAAATATTATTTTCTAAAGTATCGTCCATTATATATACATTCTGAGGAACAAAACCTATCATTTGTTGCCAAGAGTTTATATAACTAGATATATCCTCACCATCACTAAGTATATTTCCATTAGTGGGCTTAATTAAACCCAATAAAATTTTTAACAAAGTTGATTTGCCAGATCCACTTTTGCCATAAATTCCAACCAAAGAATGTTTTTTTATTTCAATATTTAATTTAGAAAATAAATTTTGTGATGGGTCATAACTGTAAGACAAATTATTTATTAAAATCTTTTTGTTAAAAATAATACTTTTTTTAAAATCTTGCTTTTCTGAAACCAGATCAATTTTAATAAAATATATTTCATCTAAAATTGAAGATGAATATCTTATCCTTTGAAATCCAACTAATAATTTATTTGAAATAGGTATGATTCTGTAAAATGCATAAACAAACAATCCTAAAGTCGGTAAAATATCAATTACATTAAAATTATTTTTAGTAAAATAAAATAATCCTGAGCAAATAATTAAAACAATAATAATTTCAAAAATTAATCTTGGCATTATATTAATAACAGATAGCTTAACTGAAATATCTTTAAGTTTATTATTATGGAATTTAAACTTATTGAAAAACTGATCTTGCTTACCAAAACTTTTTACTTCTAGTATTCCACCAAAGGTTTCTTGAATTTTTTTTAATCTCTCACCCCAATGAAATTTACTATCTTTACCTAGCGTACGTAATTTCTTTTTATTAAAATAATAAATTAAAAATGCAGTTGGTAAAATAATTGCTATTGCAAATAATGTTAAGTAAAATTGATTAATAAATAATATAATTAATATTCCTACTAAAAGAAAACTCTCAGCAATTATACTTATTACACTCTGTAGATAATTGTTTGTAAAAATATTAGTAATTTCCAATATATTTCTACTTAAAAAAGATGTATTATAACTCATCAAAATTCTAAGTGGTTGAGTCAAATATTTTTTATAAATACTATTAACTAAATTTTCATTGTAAATCGCTAAAGTTTTTGCTTGATATTTTTGAGCAAAAAAAATAACTAAATTTTTAAATACAAAAACAAATGCTAGTAAAGACAATGTATAATAGATTAAGTTATCTTTTGATACAAAGTCTAAAAAACTTAAATTCAATTTTTCAAAATAGATGAAAGATTTACTTGTATCCAAAACTATCGCAAGCGTTGGTAGTATTATACCCACACTTACCATTTCAAGAATTACAGTAAAAATTAATATTATTATTAATTTAAAAAAAATTTTTTTTTCTCTTATTGACAATATGGTTAAAAGTTTTTTAATCATTTTTTCTAAAAATATTCTTTAAATGAAAGATTTTGTTAGAGTGCGTACTTGCTATAAAAATTTCATCTTTGTTTATATCTAAATCATAAACTTTGTTCAAATTTAGATTTTTTTCAATAAAACTTGATTTATTAAATATAATTTTTTGATTTTCAATTATTCCAATTAACGAAAGTTTATTATTAATAACATAAATACAGTTATTTTTTCCTACATCAGAAATATAAATATTATTATAATCATCAAATTTAATAGCAACTGGTATATCTAAAAAATTTTTCTCATATTTTTTAAAATTTTTAAACTTGAAATTATTTTTATTTAGACTTTTTATTTTATTAAAATTTTTATCTAAAATTGTAATATTTCTTTTTTTTGTGTCTAAAATATAATACTCATCACCATGAATCGTTGTCATATGAGGTTTATCAAATATAACTTCTGATATTTCTGATAATTTCTGAAAATTTTTTTTTTTATAATTAAACAAATAAACTTCCCCTCCATCATAGTCACTTATTAATAAAAGTGATTTATTTTTAACATAGGTAATATGAGATGGGCCTTTTAAATTTTTGTTTATTTTTGGAAAATCAATTATTTTTTTATTATTTAAATCGATTAAAATTAACTTTTTTTTAAGATAAGATATTGAAAAAAATAAGTTGCTATTTAAAGGCTGGATAGAATGTATTCCATTCAAATTTTGATCAATCTTTTTAAAAAAGTGAAATTTTTTCCATCCTTTATTAATATTATATAATTTTTTATTTTCATAATTATTTGAAATTTCAATTTTAGTTATAAATTCCTTTAAAACATTGGATAGATATAAGTTTTTATTGTAATACTTAATTCCATAGATATGATCAGCATTGATTATTTTTTTTAAAATAATTTCACTTGCCACACAAATACTGGTACTAATAAAAATAGATTTAATCAATAATAAATAAAAAATAAACTTATTTGTCATTTATATATTATTATAAAATTTAATATTAACTAAATATTATATATTAATTAATTTTAAGTTTTATTTTTTTTAAAAAAACTAAGTATTTTTTTACTTTCAATACCATATGGTTTTTCATCAAGAACAAAAAGATGTTGATCAAAATTTTTAAGATATTTATACTTCCATTTCCTTAAGAGATTTATTTTTAAAAAATTTGCATTTGCTCCTCTCCCGTCTATTAAAATTATGGTTCCTGGATTTAAAAAAAATTCAATTTTTAATATATCTGCTGCCATAGGTGTAAGATCTTTGCTATCTATATTGAATCCATCGCTTGACTTGATTATATTAAATTGGTCTGGTCCATCCAAATATATAAAATCTGGATTTATTTTTGGAGTATAATCAAATTCGGTTACATAATTATAATTGTACTTTTTAATTCTACATTTCGAAAAAATAAAATCACAATTTTTAAGCAATTTTAAATCAACTTGTTTAATTCTTTTTTTTGTAATTCCTAGATATTTTTTTTCATTATCTATGATTAAATTTTTAAATTTATAATTTCTTCTTAAATTAAAAATTTTTTTTTTATATTTTTTCTCATTTTCGTTAAGTGCCAAAGCAATCAATAATGACGACCACCCAGATCCATATTCTACACATGAAATTCTTTTATTAAGCTTAATAATTTGAAAAATAACATATAAATCTAACAATTCAGGTTTGTATGCTTCTATCGATTTAAGTTGATTTGTACTTAAAGATTTTTTTTGTGATTTACTAATAATATAATTTAGTTTTTTTTTTCTGAAAAAATTGATTAATTCTTTATTATCAGGTTTTTTCGGTATTTTAATCATGTAAGATTTTATCTACAATTAGTTTAAGATTTTTTGAATATCCAATCCTTGAATTAAACAAATAAAATTCTCTTTTTTTATCTACATTTTTTTTATTAATTTTTTTATTTAACAATTTATATATATCATCTTTAAGATAATTTAAATTTTTACTTACAATTATGTTTTTAAGCGTTTCAAGTTTTTCTAAATGAACATAATTTGTAAGTTCATCATGGTAAAAACATTCTTGATCATTAAAACCTAAAAGAAGTGTTTTTTTAAAAAATATTGTTGATTCTATTACCATACTTGTAGGACCAGTTATTACTAGATCTGCATTTTTAATTAAGGAAGGATAATAATTAATATCTGGCTGAAATTTAGTTGAATTATCATCTTTAAGATAATTTTTAGCAATTTGTGGATCAATTAATACATGAGAATATTTTTTAATATTTATTTTCGTTAAATTTCTAATTTGCCAAGGATGTGGTCTATAGATAATTTTGTGATTTTTTAATAATAAACTTTCGTCAATTAGTTTGTCTAATGTTTTTAATATTTTTTCATTGTTATGATTTCCAAAACTTTCCAAAAATAAAATATACTTAAATTTGAATTTTTTTTTTATTTTTTTATTTCTTATTAAAAAATATTTCTCAAATCTAGGTGTACCATTTAAAAATATATTTTTTTTTTGAAAATTCTGATATTTTATCGCATGATTTTTTGTTTGTTTCCCCCAGACTGAAATATACTTAGGTTTAATAATATGAGTTCCTCTACTAGATAAATTGTCCCAGTTATCAATTAGTGCAAGCGTCTTTTTGTTTGATATTTTAAGTATTTCGTACGCAAGAAGATGTGAGTCCTGCATCGGAAAAATAACTAAATCTGGATTTAGTTTATAAAAAATTTTTTTAAGTTCTGGACTAACTAAAAAATTAAAATTATTTTTTTTAAAAATTTTTAAATTTATATAAATAAAATTTTTTTTTAAGTATGAAAATAATCTTAGAGGAAACATATAAATAATTCTAATTAGATTATCTTGCTTCTCAATTAATCTAAGGCTATTTCTATCTTTAATTATATGTGAAATAGTTTTTGATTTATTTTTATTAATTAAAAAATTATTATAAATATATTTTTCAAATTCTAATATTTTATATTCAGGATAATCAATAAAACCTAAAAATTTATCTTTTTTGATTTTTGATTTAAATTTTTTTTTATCTGTAATATCTTTCTTAGATCCAATGAAATGACAATCAAATTTACTTATTAAATATTTGAAGGAATTATTATAAAAGTAATTTCTAACATAAAGATCTGAATTAATTAATATTAATAGTTTTTTTTTCATTTAAAGATTATAACTTATAAAATATGAAAAAAGTAATTGCATTAGTTCTTTGTAGAGGAAAGTCTAAGGGAATTAAAAACAAAAATCTTGTAAATTTTTTTGGTAAACCTCTAATGTATTGGACAATTAAACAGTTAAAAGATTGTAAAATTATAAAAGAAATTTATGTTAGTTCAGATTCTAAAAAAATCCTTAATTATGCAGAAAAATTGAATGTAAGTATTATTAAAAGACCATCTAATATATCTAATGGTAATTCACAATCTGAAGATGCAATACTACATGCTATAAAAAAAAAGAAGTTAAACTCTGATATAATTGTATTTCCCCAAGTTACATCACCACTAAGACCAAAAAATGTTTTTTGCAAAGCTTTAAATGTTTTTAAAAAAAATAATCTAGATTCTTTATTTAGTGCAAATAAAGTTCACTATTTTTTGTGGAAAAAACAAAAAAAATTAATCGCCAATTATAATTATAATAATAGACCAATGAGACAGAAGGTGAATACTTTGAATGAAAATGGTTCGTTTTATATTTTTGACTCAAAAAAATTTGTAAAATCTAAAAATAGATTATTTGGAAAAATAGGTAGTTATCTAATTGAAAAAAAATATAGTTTCGACATAGATGATGATATAGATTTAAAGATAAATAAATTTTTGAAAAAATGAAAAAAAAAAATTGGCTCAAAACTCCATATTTAATTGCAGAAATAGGAATAAACCATAATGGCTCACTAAAAATTGCAAAAAAATTGATGGATATTGCAAAAGATCAAAAATTTGATTGTGTAAAATTTCAAAAAAGGGATCCCGATATTTGTGTGCCTGAGAGCCAAAAATCTAAAATGAGAGAAACTCCTTGGGGACCTTTAACTTACTTAGATTACAAAAAAAAAATTGAATTTAATTTTAATGATTTTAAAAAATTAAAACAATATGCAAAAAATATAAAAATAGATATTTTTGCATCATGCTTTGATAAAAATAGTCTTAAAGTAATAAAGAAATTAAATTTTAAATTGAATAAAGTTCCAAGTGCCATGATAACTAACTTGGAATTTTTGATTAATGTTGCTAAACAAAAAAAATTAACCTTTATATCGACTGGAATGTGTAGAATGAATGATATTAAAAATGCAGTAAAGATTTTTAAAAAATATAAATGTAACTTTATATTAATGCATTGTGTTTCTTTGTATCCATGTCCTGAAGAAAAACTTAATTTAAATATGATTAAAACTTTACAAAAAAAATTTAAGTGCGATGTAGGATACAGTGGTCACGAAACTTCAGTTTCACCTAGTATTTATGCATACATGTTGGGTGCAAAATCTATCGAGAGACACATTACTCTTGACAGGTCGATGTGGGGAACAGATCAAGCCGCCTCTTTATCACCTGAAGGAATGAAGATGTTTACATCTATAATAAAAAAATCCTCAAATATTTTTGGAGATGGTATTAAAAAATTTTATCCTGAGGAAAAACAAATGCTTAAAAAATTTAAATATTGGTAAAACTATAAATTTGTTTTAAGTTGATTTAATTTACTGATATCATAGCCCTTAAATTTTTACTTTTAACTTATGGAAAAAAATCTCTAGGCTTGTAATATTTTAAAATTAGATCCATGTATTCGATAATATTGCCAATATATAACGAAGCAGAAAATTTAGATAAGCTCATACCTGAGTTGATTAAAAATTTAAATGGAATAGTTTTTGAAATAATTGTTATTGATGATGATAGTAATGATGGTTCAGAGGAAATTATAATTAAAATCAAAAAAAATTTTGAAAATGTTGTCTATAAGAATAGAGCTGGACAATCAAGAAGCCTTGGAAGATCAGTTTGGACTGGTATCCAAATCTCTAAATATAATAACTTAATTTTAATGGATTGTGATTTTAGCCATGGTATTGAGGAAATAAAAAAGATGATTTTTTTTCAAAATAATAATAATTATGATTTGATCTGTTATTCTCGTTTTGCAGATTTCAAACCTAAAAAATTTAATCTAAGATATAGTTTGAGTAAAATATATAATTTAATCCTAAAACCTTTTTTAGGACTGAACACAACAGACTCATTATCTGGTTTTTTTCTTTTTAAAAAAAAAATATTAACGGATCTTCCGTCAGATAAAATTTTTTATGGCTATGGAGATTATTATTTTAGACTTTTATTTTTTTTAAAAAATAAAAATATTAAATTTAAAGAACTTAGTTTTGAATGGATTGATCGTAAATATGGTAAATCTAAAACAAAATTCATTCATATATTTATAAGATATACTTATGAAGCTTTAAAGCTTAGAATTGGATTATGAAAAAGATTAATTTTGCAGAGCCATTTACTGGTAAACTTGAAAAGAAATATTTAAATGATGCTTTGGACAGTAGGTGGATTTCAAAAGGACCTTATGTAGAAAAGTTTGAGAATAATTTTTCTAAAGTCATGGGGTGTAAATTTTCAGTGAGCGTGAATAATGGCACAAATGCATTATTATTAATACTTTTGTCATTAGATTTAAAAAAAAATGATGAAATAATTGTGCCTTCACTATGTTACATAAGCCCTATCCATATGCTTAAAATGCTTAAAATAAAAATAGTACCAGTTGCTGTAGATATAAATACCTTTCAAATAGATCATCATAAAATTGAAAAAAAAATTACAAAGAATACTAAAGCTATTTTAACAATACATAATTTTGGTGGGATTTCTAATATAAGAAAAATTGAAAATATAGCAAAAAAAAATAATTTAATTTTAATAGAGGATATTTCTGAGACTCTTTTATCTAAAGATAAAAAAAAATATGTTGGAGTAAGTAACGATTTAAAATTGACTAAATTGTCTTTTTCCTCTCTCCATGCTACGAAAACCATTACTACTGGGGAGGGAGGTATTATATTCTTAAATAATAGAATTTTAAGTGATAAAATTAAAAATATTAGAGATCATGGGATAAAAGATCCAAAAAAATATCTTTATCACAGACTTGGGGGCAACTTCAGAATTTCAAACTTGCTTGCAGCTATAGGATGCGCACAACTCAAAAGAATTAATGAAATTAAAAAAAGAAAAAAATTTATAATTAATTATTATATTAATAATTTAACAAATAATAGAAATATTAAATTTCAAAAAGATCCAAAAAATTTTACTTTAGTTAAATGGGGTTTCCCAATAATTGTTAAAAATCTTAAAATAAGAAACAGTTTAATTAATCAATTAAACAAAAATTCTACTATATGCAGACCATCATTCTTATCACTGAATTATATGCAACATCTTGGTTTTAAGAAAAATGATAAAGAATTTAAATCAGCTAGGTATCTGCAGGACAGGATCTTGATTTTACCAATGCACATAAATCTTTCATCTCAAAATTTAAGTTATATTTGTAATATCATAAATAATAATTTTAAGTAAATTTAATTTTTTTTTTTGATATCTTTAATTATATATTGTTGGCGCCCTTTTATTTGTTCAAAAATTCTGGCTATATAAATACCTATAGTCCCTAAACATAAAAGTAAAATTCCAGAAAAAAAGGATATAGTAATTATAATTCCTGTGGATCCAGGAATAGCTAAACCTTGAAACTTAGCAAAGAATGCATAAACAATTAATGATAGTGAAAAAAGCAATGAACTAAATCCGAAAAGTATTCCTAGATAGAGCGGTTTTAGTGAGTAGCTAGTTACACCACTTATAAATTCAGTAACAGGTCCTTTTGAAAAAATGGGAAATTGAGATTTTCCTGTTTCTCTAGCTTTTCTCTCATATTTTACAAATGATTGTTTGTACCCAACCCAAACTGATAAGCCTCTTATATATGGCCTAAATTCCTTTTGATCTAAAATTTTTTCTAAAGCTCTTTTTGAAATTAACTTAAAATCACCGCTCTCAATTGGTAAAGAAATATCTGACATAAAATTTATAAATTTATAAGCAAACTTTGTTACTATTAATTTAAATAGTGTTTCTCCATATCTTTTCTCTCTAACGGTATGCACAATATCATTACCTTTTTCATATTCCTCAATTAGTTTTGGTATAAGTTCAGGTGGATCTTGCAAATCAGTGTCCATGTACACTACTGCATCACCTTTCGCATATCTAAAACCCGCAATTACACACGGTCCTACACCAAATGTACGAGACATATTAATTATAGTTATTGGAAATTTCTCTTGTAATTTTATTAACACATTTTCTGAATTATCCTCAGAGCAATCGTTCACAAAAATATAATCATATGTCCAATTTTTTATATTTTGAAATGTTTTTTCTAATCTTTCTAAAAGCAAAGGTATATTTTTTTCCTCATTTTTGAATGAAAATACTAAAGATAAATGTTGCATGATAATTATTTATAAATCTGAATTTTTACTATTTTCAATAATTTTTCTTTTTAGATTAATCTTAGTCATCTCTAGTATGTTATCGACAGCTTTTTTACCAAATTTTTTTTCAATTAAATTTAGATACTCTTTATTGTTATGATATTTATTGAAAGCTTGATCTCTCATAAGCAGAATTTCTGCTGGTGAGAGAGACTTTGTTGGTAACGGTAGTGTTTCATAAGAATGAAAAGAAAACCCTTCGTAAGATTTTGGTAGTTCTATATCATTTAGAATTGCGTCTTTGTAGAGTTTGCTACCCGGTAAAGCCATAGCTGCATATGTATTCCATCCTAAAGTTAAAAGTTTTAAACTTAGATCAAAAGTTTTTTGAATACTTTCTTTTGTGTCTCCTGGTAATCCATATATATAATTAGCCATAACATTTATGTCTGAGTCATGAACCATTTTTATCACTTTATTAATATCAACATCTTCGAATTTACCTTTGGATATCTCTAATCTAATTGATTTGTCAGCACTTTCAATTCCCAAAGCAAGCCATTTAATTCCAGCTTTTCTTATCAATTCAAGGTTTTCTTTTTTTTTTATGGTATCTACTCTGCTATAACTCCACAATCTCATTTCATCATTTTTGTTTAAATCAGCCAATTTCTCACACAAAGGCTTATAATATTTAGGATTTAATAAAAACATTTCATCTACAATACGGATAGTTCTAACACCCATTTCATGAAGCTTAACAAATTGTTTAAATATAAATTCTGAAGACCAAAATCTCATTCCACTATAATCAGATGCAACACCTATTTCTTCATTATCATTTCTATTTAATATATTTATCATACAAAAATCACAACCAAACATACATCCTAAACTTGTTTGTATAGCTGCATATGGTGATCTTTTATTTTCATCATATTCAGCATGCCACATTGGAGATCTATACAAATCTAAAGGTTTATTTTTGTACGGTAATAAATCCCAGGCATATCCTGGTAAATCAATATCCATTTTTTCATTTGGAACTATTTTTTCTGGAGGGTTAATAACAACATTTTCACCATCTCTAAAAGCAATACCTTTAACACTTTTAAGGTAATTAATATTTAATTTTTCTAAACTCAAAATGTTAATTAATGAATATACTCCTTCATTTGTAAAAACGAAATCAATAGACTTTTCTTTTTTTAAAGTTTCTTTAGGCAATGCTTGAACATGTGAGCCTATAATTGACATTGGAATATTAATATTTTTTGATTTAATATAATTAGAGAGACTAATGACCCCGCTCATATTGGTTGTTCCTGCATTTACATTTTGGCCATACACTACAAAGCAAATAAGTTTAGGAGAATAATCTTTAATCCTAGACACTACTTCATTGTTAGTTAATTTTTCTGCGTTGGCATCAATTATTGAAACATTAAATTTTTTTTGTCTCATAGCTTCAGCTAATAATAGAGCCCATGTAGGTGGCTCGATTGCAGAATATTTACTTGATAAAGATTGATAACTTTTACTTGAATTATCAGCTATTAAAAATAAACAATCCATAAATTATTAACCTGTAAGGTATATTTTTTTATAAATTAATAGAATTCAAAAATTTTGTTAATTTCTTGATTTTATTGGATTTTAGGGAGGGGTAGTTTCCAATATAATAACCAAAAAAGTGAACATGCTCAACTTTACTGAAGTTTTTGAAACTTTTATCAATTTTTATAATATTCTTCAAATAAGGTTGTCTCATTTGATTGCCTCCACCTGCATTTCCTCTTCGAAACTCTATTTTTGCTTTTGAAAGTTTTTTTTCAAATTTATCTCTTTTTTTTAAATTTTTTGTTTTTAAAATTATTGGAAAAGCATAGTTGCAACTTCCTTCAATATCAAAATTAGTAAAATATTTTCTTTTATCAATTTTACTAATAAATAATCTAAAATTTTTTTTTCTTAATTTGTTATTATGGTTTAATTTTTTTAATTGGTTTAAACCAATAATAGCTCCTATTTCATTATTTCTAAAATTTAAAGTTGGATACATAAATATAAATTTATGAGATAGATTTTTATTTTTTTTAATAATCTCTTTTTCATATCTTAAATTTTTACTTTCTCTAACCATCCCATGAGATCTTAACATATTTGCTATTTCATAAATTTTTTTGTCATTTGTACAAACCATTCCACCCTCTATAGTTGACAAATGGTGAGCATAATAAAAAGAAAAATTAGACATTAAACCAAAAGACCCAAGTTTTCTTTTTTTAAATGAGGCTCCATGACTTTCACAAACATCTTCTATTAAATGAATTTTTTTCATTTTAAGTTTTTCAAGTAACCGTTCACTAAGACCATTAAATCCTTGTGCATGAGTTAGAAAAACAGCTAAGGTTTTATTATTAATTTTTTTTAAAATTTCATCATTATTCATCGAAAGGTTTTCCAACTTTATGTCAACAAATACAGGTTTAAATCCATTCATAATTATTGAATTAATGTCAGATACCCAGGTTAATGGAGGCACAATGATTTCATTTTTTTTTTTGTTTTTATTTAAAATTTTAAGAATAGAAATCGAAATAAAATTAGCTGATGAACCAGAATTAACAAAAGTTGAGTATTTAACACCAAGCCATTTAGACCAATTTTCTTCAAATTTTTTTACTTGGGTATTCTGGGTTAAAATAATATTTTTCTTATTTAAAAATTTCTTTACAAATCCTAGATCAGATTTAGTAATATTATTTTCCATTAATTTTAAATTAATTTTCATATCTTTTTACTATTAAATATAATCTCAGATCCATTTTCAGCAAATTTAAACGGAACATTTATTATATTTTTTGATTTTAAAAAAAAAGAATCTCTATATTTTTTTTCCATGTATATTAACAAAAATCCTCCTCCTCCTGCTCCAAGTAATTTTCCACCTAGTGCGCCATTTTCTAAACAATAATCATATAATTCGTCAATTAGCTTATTAGAAACAGTATTACTAAGTTTTTTTTTTAATTGCCAGGTTGAATTTAAAAGTCTACCAAAATCATTTAAGTTACCAGAGTTAAGAAATTTTTCACCTTTAATTGAATGGTTAATAATTTCTTCTATATACTTTTTTTTTGAGTTGTTAAGTTTATTAATATAACTAGATGCTACTTTTTGTGCATCTCTTTTGATTGAAGTATATATCAAGATTAAGTTATCATTTAATTTTTTTATATTTTGTTTGTTGAGTCGATTTATTTTTATTTGATCATTTTTTTGAAATATTATCTTATTAAAACCTCCTACTGAACAAGCAATTTGATCTTGGGAACCTACTGTTTCGTTTAATACGTTTTGTTCAAAATTTATTGCTTGTCTAGCTAAATTAATTGGACTAACTTTTTTATCTTTAAATTCATTTAAAGCTTTCATCAAACCTACAACAAATGATGAGCTGGATCCAATTCCTGATCTTGCTGGTAAATCACCATCGTAATGTATTTCTAAACCATCTTTTATATTCATTAATTTTATGAGATTTTTAACTGCTTTATGTTCAATATTATTTAAATTCTTTACATTTTCGATTTTAGACCAGACAATTCTATATTTGTGATCAAAAAATTTTGGCAGAGATCTGCAAGTTATATAAATATATTTATTAATGCTTGTGGATATTACTCTTCCCCCGTGTTTTCTATACCAATCTGGATAATCACTCCCCCCTCCAAAAAAAGATATTCTATAAGGCGTTCTTGTAATGATCATATTTTTTTACTTTTCATTGTAGTAATCACCATATTCTACAATTATTGTGCATTTTTTTACTTTTTTTGAAAAAGCCTTCTTGTAAGCAGAAAATATTTTTTTAGGATTATCCAATCTTATAACATCTATGTTTTTACACATTTTTCTGATTTCAAAAGTAAAATCACCAATATGTTGATGTTGTGGATGTAGAGGTCTTTGAGATCCTATGCTTGTTCTAATAATTATATTTTTTTTTAACTTCTCGTCATTCATAAGCTCATATTTGTCAATGTGATTTACAAGTTGATTCATTGAATAAAGTAAAAAATTCCACCTTGGAAAAATACTTATTGGCGTATTGCCTTCCATTGCTAGACCCAATGTGATTCCCATCTGCATTTCCTCTGCTACTGGTAATTCAATTTTTTTAATAGGTGAAACATCTTTTAGAGTATTTGACATTGCGGTACCTGCGTATTCCACAGCTTGACCAATGAAAATTGTTTCATTTTTTTTGGATAAATAATCCATAGATCTCTTTAATTCTTTAAAATATTTTTTCAAAATTGTACCCTAATTCCTGCGCCTGCATGAGGATATTTTAATTTATATTTATAATAAGTTATATATTTATTGTTTTTTTTCTCATAAGTGAGCTTTTTTATAGACCAAGTCTTCTTTGTGTCTGTGCACACAGATTTTTCATTATCCTCTATAATAAAATGTATTGGAAGTTTTTTATTAATACTAAACTTTATTGTTTCATGAGCAATGCCAGTTTCTGAGGTCATATCTCCAATAAAACAAAATACTTTGTTTTTACTTTTATTTCTCTTCAAAGACATAGCTACACCTAAAGCTATTGGCAAGGAACCTCCAACAATTGCTGAAGAATAAATTTTATATTTTGGAAAACATAATGATATAGATTTTCCTTTAATTATTTCTTTTTTTAATTTATTTACAGGAACACCTTTTAATAAACAATGATAATGAGATCTCCATGAGCAAAAAATCCAATCATTTTTTTTTATATTTTTTTTAAAAAAATTAATTAAGAAATTTTCATTATTTGAGTGTAAATGAATTGGAGATTTAATTTTAGCTTTATTAAATAACCTTGCAATTTCGTTCTCGAACTCTATTAATTTTTTTTTATTCATATCACTTAAGTTTATAAATAATCCAGCCTTTAAAATCTGTATAAAATTGATAGTTTTCTTTTATATATTTTTCAACTATTTTCATATTTTTTTTATTAGTCAAAAAATTGTAAGGACCTTCATATAACAAATATACTGGTGTGTCTTTTTTAAAATCTTCAATAAATTTTTCAGCTGACCAATTATCGATTATATGTGCTGGAATAAAAAACTTTGTGCATGAAGGTTTTTTTAACAAATAAGGTAATGAAACATCATCATAAAATGATTGTATACAGTTATCTTCATTTGTTAATTCTCTAAAGTAATCAACAAATTGTTTGTAGTTTTTTTCTAGATAAAATTCATCGGGTGCAAATATTAAATTATTAACATCAGAATTGAAATTTTTTATATTGCTAATTTTACCGAAATCTAATCTAAAAACTAATACTAATGTAAGAATAAGAATTATAAAATATGAGCTAAATTTTATATTTTCAATTTTGTAAAAGACTCTATTTAAAAACAAATTTTTTTGCACAAAAGTAAAAGAAAAATATAAAAAACAATAATAAAAAACAAATAAAATTGTACCTAAAGAGTAAATTATATGTTTGCCAGAAGATCTCATTAAAGCTGATTGAAAGAAAACAATTGAACATAGAAACAAAAAATTAATTATTAACTTTGTATTTAATTGAACTCTTAAAGTTTTATTGAAATTAAAATAAACAATCATAATTCCTGAAGTAATAAAGAATATTGAAGGCCTTGAATACCAATCGAAAATTCCTTTTGTGAAGGGCTTAGTATACTCTAGTCCTAATAAATAAGGAGAAACAGAATAAATAAACTTCATTTGCCACAATGCTTCCTCTAACTCATTTGTTGGAAATATTATAATAACTATAATCCATGAAATTATTATACTTGAAAAAAAAATTAAAAAATTTTTTTTATCTTTATCTAAAATAAAATATAAAAATATAAAAAGAATTAAAATATTAATATAAAATCCAACATCTAAAAACCAAAACATGCTTAAAGGAGAAAAAAAAGCTAATAAAATTGTATAAATATTTTTTTTTTCATAAATAACCAATATTAAAAAAAGAATAAATAATAATAGAAGAAAATGTCTAAAAGAAAAAAAACTAAAGGCGTAGTATTTATATCTTACTAAATTTATCAATCCTAAAGCTAAAATTATAAAAAAATACTTTTTATATTCCTTTTTAAAATTAAGATATTTTACAAGAAAATAAGCAATGATCACTAATAGATATTTATTCAACAACATCAAACAAAGAATAAAAAATCTATAAGAGCCTATAGTTTCTACTCCTATTATCCTCCAAATAATTGTTGCGTAATTATTTGCAATAAATCCATAATCATACAAATTTGAAGTCCATAAAGAATTTTTGAAAAATTGATTTATTGGTGGTGTTAAAAAAGTTCCTTCATGAAAATAGTCAATTGGTTTTAAATATCTTTTAAAATCAAAACACAGAAAATCAATGAAAACTAAAATAAATACAAACCACAAATAAGGTTTTAAATTTATTTTATTATTTTCATAATCAGTTTTTTTTAAGAAAAAATTTGGATCTTTATAATTAATAGAATAATTATTTTTTCCCAAGATAAGAAAAATAATAAAAAAAATAAATAAGGGAACAAAATTAAGTATTACAAATCTTAGAGGGTCATTTAGATGGTTAAATTCTTTGACTTTATACTCACCAAAAATAGTATTTTGATAGTTATACGATAATTTAATACTATCCCAAAATATTAAAATAATTAAAAAAGATAAAATTAAAATTACAAAAGGTGTTAATTTTTTTATTATATTCATTTTTCTTTTATAGTACTAAATTGTTAAGTCAAATTTATATATATAAATTATCTTTATGAGAAAATTATAATATGAAAAAAATTAAATCTAATCAAAAATTTATAATTATTTATAACGAATGTATAAGATCAAAAATAATATATCAAAATTTTATTATTAATAATCATTCTTTAATCAGAGCTGTAGTTAAAGTACCCACTGTGTCAAGGAATATTAATTTAAATTTTTTAAAAAATATAGGTTTCAAGTATTTGTGTTTTAGTTTTTTTCAATCAAAATTTTTTGAATTTATTGGTTTTTTTTTTTCTTCGACTTTAAAAAGTTTGTGTAAAAGGAAAAAAATTAAATTTTATAATTTTAATTCATCAATAAAAAAAAATGATTTTAAAAAATTTAGGACTAATAAAAAGGATATAGTTTTTTTTAGTACACTTCATAAAATAGAACAAAATATATTAAAGATGAGTAATATATTTCTAAACTTTCATGAAGCAGATCCAAAAAAATATAGAGGATCAGCTCTTTATTATTATCAGTTATTAAATAATGAAAAAAGTTTTAAAACATGTATTCTTGAGCCTAATGAAAAATTAGACTCTGGAAGAATAGTTTCAATTTCACCCAAAATAAAAATTAAAACTAAATATATTTTGGAAACGATTCTAAATGGTTACTTTTCTCAGTCTAGACTAATTAATACTCTAAATTACAAAAAAGTAAAAAAACTATATCCAAGAAAAAATTCAAAAAAAGTTATTTCTACTTACACAACACCAACAAGACAAACAGAAAAAGAATTGTCAATCAAAAAACTAAAATTTCTTAATTTTAAAAATCTAAAGTTACTTTTAAAAGTATTTTTTTCTGATCAAAAAATTTAAATTTAGTTTTTTTTGTAAATCTTAAATATTTCTTTCTCATCTGAATTATAAAATTTTCCTTTTTTGTTATTAAATGGAAAGTATGAATAAAACCAAATGGTTGAAAAATTTTCATAAAAAAATTTATTTTTAATTTTTATTTCTTTAATCAATGACAAATCGATATTTTTAGGTACAAAAGATCCACTTACTTTTTTGGGCACAACCAAATAATCATTAGATTTTATTTCTGAGATCTCTTTAAGATACTTCATATTATTTTCTTCAGCATAAAATTTCCATCCCCATGTACCATTAAACCAAATTTCGTTTTTATCACCAAATTCAATTGATATTTTTTTTGCTTCCTTTTTATAAATATTTGAAAATGAAATGTCAGACATTACATACGTAAAAGAAGGTATTAAACTAAAAAACAGTAAGGTAAAATATTTTAGTTTTTTTTTGTTAAATTCTTTAAATTGAAAATCTAAAATTAGTAAAATTGCAGGAAGTATTAAAATTATATGTCGCGATGCAAGAAATGGGGCAAAAAATATTGAGAAAAAACTTAAACTCACAATCCAATAAACTAAGATTAATTCATAAAATTTAAATTTTATTAAAAACCTTTTTATAACTTGCTTAATTAATAATAAAAAAACTATACATCCGTTTATAATAAAAATATAAAATAATATTAAGTTTAGTAAATTTTCATTAAAATTTAAGAAATAATTAAGTACAATAATTAAAGGAACTAAAATTGAGATATAAATTGATGTCAATAATAAAAATTTAAAAATAAAATTTTTACTTTCAAGATATTCTTTATACAAAAGAATACTTAAAAATATGCTTATAGAACCAAAATAAGCAAAGTAACCTATTAAATTTTGAATATACTTTGAAAACCAAATTGGGCTTGATGGAAGAATAAAAAAATGTATCGCACCAAAATCATAAAGATTAAAGATCATCCATAATGAAAAAAAAATAAACGGAATTAACAGCCATAAAATATTTTTAACGTTTTTTTTATATAATATTTTAATAAAGATTTTTCCTATTAGAGGTATTGCCGAGTATTTGGTCAATGAACTTAATGAAAAAAATATAGAGGATAAAATAAAACCTTTTTTATCTGAACACTTTGAGTTGATTGTCCAATAAAAAAATTCTAAGATAAATGCCAGCAATGGTATATCTAACATTATATTGTGATTTAGTATAAATACAGGACAAAAAGATAATGCAATTATAATAAACTTTTTATTTGGTTTATTTAGAATTTCTAAAATATTATTAAATCTTAATAGTATCCATAAAGTAAAAATGGACATTAAAAAATGTAAGCTTATTTCGCTATATGAAAATAATTTTCCCCATATTGAAATAATGTATAAAAATAAAGGAGGATGAAAAAGAGATGGTTTTTTAATTTGATTCTCATCATTTAAATCAAATTCTAATTTATCAGACCATTCTAATTCACCAGACAGTGGTTTCGTGGGGTTTTTTTCTATCCATTTAGCTACTTCTAAATAGGCAGTATCGTCTATATGAAATGATTTATTTAGATTAAATATAGTTACTACTAACCACAATACGACTATAAGAAACAAATTTGAATGTTTATTAATATTACTCAACATTTTTATTAAAAATAATTTTATTTTTTTTCATTATAGCATCTATAAAAAATATTATCTGAATATTAATTTTAAAAACATTTTTTATAAAATTGTATTACTCATTTGATTTAATTTTGTTTGTCTAATAGATTTTTATATAAACTAGAATATTAAATATGTAATATATATTGATATTAATTAATAACATATTTTAATGATAGATTTAAAAAAAAAAGAGATTGACGTAGTAATTCTTGCTGGAGGAAGGGGCTCCAGAATAGACAATCATTTGAAAAACTATCCAAAGCCAATGATAAAGTTTAACAAAAAACATTTCCTTTATTATTTAATAAATATGATTTCAAAATATAATTTTCGAAAAATATTCATTTTAACTAGGTTTAGGTCAAAAGTTATAGAAAAAAAATTTCATAATAAAATTTTTAACTTTGTGCCTATTGAATGTATTAAAGAAAAAAAAGTTATGGGAACCGGTGGAGCTTTAAATCTCATTAAAAAAAAAACAAAGAATTTTTTATTAATTAATGGTGATACAATTTTTAATATAGACTTTAATGAATTCTTAAAATGTTCAAATGATAATAAAATTGGTTCCATGTCATTAATTTTTAATAAAAATAAATCAAATAAGAAACTCATAAATTTAAATTTAAATAGAAATCTGATTGAATTTAAACAAAATGGAAAATATTCAAATGGTGGGGTATATTATTTTAATAAAAAAATTTTTAATTTTATTCCAAAGAGTTATTCTTCATTAGAAGAAGATATTCTTCCAAAAATTATTAAAAAAGGGAAAATAACAGGAAAAATCTTTAATAATTTTTTTTTAGATATAGGTTCAGAAAAATCTTTTAAAATTGGTAATTATGCCCTTTTAAAACAATTTGAGAAACCAGCTTTTTTTTTAGACAGAGATGGGGTTATAAATCATGATTATGGTTATGTCAGTGATTTGAAAAGGTTCAAACTTAGAAAAGGTGTTCTAAAAGGACTTAAGTTTATTCAAAAAAAAAATTTTTATATTTTTTTAGTTACTAATCAAGCAGGAATCGCAAAAAAAAAATATAAAATAGAGCATTTTTTTAAATTACAAAAAGAGATAAAAAAAAAATTTTTTGAAAAAAAAATATTTATTAATGATGTAGTTTTTTCACCATTTCATAATAAATCAAAATTAAAACTTTATAAAAAAAATAGTGGATATAGAAAGCCTGGCAATTTAATGATTGAAAGTTTATTTAAACGATGGGACATAGTAAGAAGTAAAAGTATAATGATTGGAGATCAGAAGAAAGATGAATTGGCTTCAAAAAAGAGCAATATCAAATTTCAATATGCAGAAGCCAATTTTTATAACCAGGTCAAAAAACTTATTAATTAGTAATTATTTAATATTTTTTCCTTATTATGTTTAAAATAAATTAATAACTCTTTTATACCATCGTCTAAACTTATTGATGCTCTAAAACCTTTTTTTTCAATTTTTTTGTTAGAAACAAAATAATCTCTTTGATCAGGATCTTTTCGATTTTTAATTACCTTTATCTTAAAATTCTTATTATGCTGTTTAATTTTTTTTACCAATTGAAGCTTAGTTATGTTGGCTGTTGATAATCCTAAATTGTAAATGTTTGATTTTAATTTATCAAAATTTTCAATTGAGAAAATTATACCATTAACAACATCTCTGATATGAATAAAATTTCTTCTAAAATGTGGCTCAAAGATTTCAATTTTTTTTAAATTAAGAGATCTATGAACAAAATTATTTACAATTAGATCACTTCTCATTCTATAGCTACAACCAAATACTGTTGCTAACCTAAAACAAATAGAATTTTTATGCTGAATTACAGAGTCCTCTGCATCACATTTTGTTTTACCGTACAATGATATTGGATTAAGTTCACTTGTTTCATCACAAAATTTATTTTTTTTTCCAACACCGTAACCTGAATTTGATGTTAGATAAATTACTTTCTTTTTTTTAGAAATGATTTTCATTATATCATCTATTGCTTTGAAATTAGTGGTTTTTGCTAAAGATTTATATTTTGTACATAACGGAGCACCAACAAGAGCTGCCAATGGAATTATAATGTCATGTTTTTTAATTAGTATTTTCATTATATCCATATTTCTTACGTCTTCTTTGATTAACTTAAATTTTTCAAAGAAATAAAGATGACTTAAAGAATTAGAATTATATTTTAGTAAATCTACTACGGTAACAGTATAACCTAGTTTAATTAAACTAGTTGCAAGCATAGATCCAATATAACCTGCTCCACCAGTTATTAATATTTTTTTACTCATAAAATAATTTAGATGACAAATATTTGAATTTTAAATAAATTTCAACGAATTTTAAAAAATTTATTAAACCTGAATATCTTATAATGAAAAAAAAATTTACAGAAAGAATAATTTTTTTAAGTTCAATAATCTTGCTCATTTATGTAATTTTTAAATCTGGTTTGATATTTGAAAGTGCTTTAAAACAACATTTTCATATATATTTAACAATAAGTATTTCTATTACAATATTAAGTTTTTTGTTATTTTATATAAACCAAAAAATCAAAACCTACATTTATATTTTTTGTATTTCAATTTTAATAAGTTTTTATGCATTTGAGTTTTATTTAACTTTTATCAACACAATACCTGAACAATGGGGCTGGGGTAATATTAATGAAAAAAAAAGAATTTATAAAAAAGAAACTGGTAGAAATTTTGACGAAAGATCAAAAATTGAAATTTTAAATGATTTAAAAAAGGAAAATATCAATACCACTTTAATGGTATCTCCAGGATGGTATTATGTTAATCAAGAACAAAAAGAAATACTCCCCCTGTCTGGAATATCTAATCAAAATACTATTGCAAACAATGAGAATGGTTATTACATGGTTTATAAAAGTGATAGATATGGTTTTAATAACCCAGATATTGAATGGGACAAACAAGATACAGAATTATTAGTAATAGGAGACTCTTATGCTCACGGTCTCTCAGTAAATAGACCAAACGATATCTCCTCTATACTTAGGACTTTGTCAAATAAGTCTTTAATTAATCTGGGCTATTCTGGTAATGGCCCTTTAATGTCTTATGCAAGTTTAAGAGAATATTTTCCAAGAGGTGTTAAAAAAGTTTTTTGGTTATACTTTGAGGGTAATGACCTTGAGGATTTAAAAAAAGAATTAAAGGACCCAATCCTATCTAAATATCTTTTGGATAATAACTATACTCAAAATTTAATGTTAAAACAAAAAACAATTAATAGTAAAAGTGAGCAACTTCTTCAAAAAAATTTAGAAAAAATAAGTAATATCAATCATCATCAAAGAGGGGAACTAAGAGTTTCTATTACTAATTTTGTTAAACTCTTTCAATTAAGAAGAATGTTTATAATACTTCCAAAATCTAGAGCAAAATTTAATATACATCCATTTGATGAGGAAAGTTTTAAAAAAATTTTTTTTAAAATAAATAATTTTATAGAAAATAATGGTGCAAAATTATATTTTGTATATCTACCTAATTATCCAAGATATAAATTTAAGGATTATAGAAATTATTTAAACGAAATTAAGACTATTGTTGAAAATTTTAATGTCAAATTTATTGACATTAATGAAGAAGTTTTTTTAAAAGAAAAAGATCCTCTAAGTCTATATCCATTTAAATATGAGAACCATTATACAAGAGAAGCTTACGAAAAAATTGCTAATATAATATTTGAATCATTAAATTGAACTTCATTTCACTTTATTCAACTTATTCAATAATTCAGAGATTTTTTTGTCATCATAATTTATCTTTTTCATAATTTTAGCAGCTCTTTCTGGAGCCACATCAAAAGCAAGTTTTAACAAATTCATCCAATTGACATTATTTTTTGATCTAATTTTCTGAATTTTATTTATGATTTGTAAATATTTTTTTTTCATTAAATGAAGTATTAAATACTTTATATTTATAATACAAACTTAATTTAAGATTAAAAATATATGTTATGGAAATTAAATTAAATAAAAAAGTTTCATTTTCCTATAAAAAAAGACCCCTAATAATTACAGAAATTTCTGGTAACCATGGTGGAAATAAAAAAAAATTTTTAAAACTTATTAAAGAGGCATTTGACTGGGGTGCTGATTTAGTAAAAATTCAAACTTATGAACCTCAAGATATAACTTTAAAAAGTAATAAAAGTAAATTTTTGCTTAAAAAAGGAATTTGGAAAAATCAGACTTTATGGGATTTATATAAAAAAGCTTGCACACCTTTTTCTTGGCATGAAGATGCATTCAGATTAGCAAAAAAAAAGAATGGGATTATATTTAGTAGCCCATTTAGTTTAAGGGCGGTTGATTTGTTAGAAAAATACAATGTAAAATTATATAAAATTGCATCTTTTGAAATAACAGATTTGAAGCTAATCGACTATGTGGCCTCTAAGAAAAAACCAATAATTATCTCAACTGGAATGTCTAGCATCAAAGAAGTTAAAAGAGCTATTAAGATTATTAACAGACATCACAACAAAATAATAATTATGCATTGTGTATCTAATTATCCTACAAAATTAAAGGATACAAATCTTTACAGAATAAATTATTTAAAAAAAATTTTTAAAAAAAATTTAATAGGAATTTCAGATCATACAAATGATATACAATCAAGTATCTCATCAATTTCAATTGGGGTGGTAGCCATTGAAAAACATTTTAAACTCGACAATAAGAAAACAACAGACTCAGTATTTTCAATTAACAAAAATAAACTTAAAAAATTAAAAAATGATTCTTTAGATTTATTTAAAAGTATTAGTAAAAAAAGGATTAAAACTGAAAAAATAAATATTAATTTAAGAAGATCTATATTTGCCAAAAAAAATATAGATAAAAAAGAAAAAATAAATTCAAATAACATAGTGTCATTAAGGCCAAATATTGGAATTCCTTCTGAATATTTTTTTAAAATTCTTGGAAAAAAAGTAAAAAAGAAAATAAAAAAAAACGACCCTATCTTCTTTAAAAATATTTATTAATGAGTTTATTTTTAGTTAAAAAATTTGATAAAAATATTTCAAACTTTATTTATAAACTTAGAAACAAAAAATACGTTAGGGACCAATCAAAATCAAAAAAAAAGATAATGATCTATGAACATGAATTATGGTTTAAAAAATTTATAATTAATTTTAATAATAATTTTTATATAATAAAATATAAAGGGATTAATGCTGGATATTTAAGAACCGTTAAAAAAAAAATAAATAAAGTTGTCTCTTGGGCATTATTAAAAAAATATCAAAACAAAGGAATTATGACACGAAATTTAATCAAGTTAACATCTAATAAAAAATTTAAATATAGAGCATGTGTGAAAAAAAATAATACTGCCTCATTAAAAATGGCAAATAAAGCAGGTTTTACTAAGTCGATAAAACGTGGAAAGTTTGTGTATTTATATAAAATTTAGACTAATCAAGTTTAAACTTATTAACGTAATTTTTTGCAAGATCCTTTTTCTGATCCACTTTTTTTGTTAATAATTGCTAATAACAAGAAGATCTAATTCTGTAGCCATAAAACAATTAAACACATGTTTTGTACTATTTAGTATAGATTTTCCCCTTACATTAAACGAGGTATTAACAAGAACTGGACAACCAGTTTTTTCATAAAAAAATTTAAATATTACTATTTTCAATAAATTCACATAAAATTTGACCGTACATTAGCTCTATCACTTGAATAACCGAGGTTGTTTTCGATGGAATAACAAATGGCAATTTTACGTGCTTTTTTAATTTACCTCCTTTATTTCCAGAAAAACAAACAGTTATTATTCCCTTTTTTTTAGCAACTTTTGTTGCTTCAATCAAATTATTGCTATTTCCAGAAGTTGTTAAGGCAATAGCGACATCACCTTTTTGACCAATGGCTTCAAGTTGTCTTGAAAAAATATATTTAAAACCAAAATCGTTTCCAGCCGCAGTTATTGCTGAGTTATCTGAGGATAAAGAAATTGCTGAAAAAGGTTTTCTTTTTTTTTTGTATTTTATTGTTAATTCAGTAGCTAGATGTTGAGAGTCTGAGGCGCTACCACCATTTCCATAAAAAATTATTTTTCTTTTCTTCTTTAGTGCCTTTAAGCAAGCATAACAAATTTTATAAAACTGCTTGTTGCTTAAATTGTTTCTATCATCAAAACTTTCAAGAATTTTATTTATTTCAGAAATTTCTTTGCTAATTATTTTTGAAATCATTTTGTATCTATATAATTTATAAAATTTTTTTCAGTGCATAAATCAAGCCGATTGAGCTATTAGTACTGGTCAGCTGCACGCATTGCTGCGCTTCCACATCCAGCCTATCAACGTGGTGGTCTACCACGGCTCTATAGGAAGAACTAGTTTTGAGGTGAGTTTCCCGCTTAGATGCTTTCAGCAGTTATCTCGTCCATACTTAGCTACCCGGCACTGCAGCTGGCGCTACAACCGGTCCACCAGTGGTATGTTCAACCCGGTCCTCTCGTACTAGGGTCAACTCCTCTCAATTCTTCTACACGCATAGCAGATAGGGACCGAACTGTCTCACGACGTTCTGAACCCAGCTCACGTACCACTTTAATTGGCGAACAGCCAAACCCTTGGGACCTGCTCCAGCCCCAGGATGTGATGAGCCGACATCGAGGTGCCAAACACTGCCGTCGATATGAGCTCTTGGGCAGTATCAGCCTGTTATCCCCGGCGTACCTTTTATCCGTTGAGCGATGGCCCTTCCACTCAGAACCACCGGATCACTATGACCGACTTTCGTCTCTGCTCGACTTGTCAGTCTCACAGTCAGGCAGGCTTATGCCATTGCACTCTACGAACGATTTCTGACCGTTCTGAGCCTACCTTCGCACGCCTCCGTTACTATTTGGGAGGCGACCGCCCCAGTCAAACTACCCACCATACAATGTCTTGATGCCGGATAACGGCAATCAGTTAGATATCAAGAAAAACAAAAGAGGTATTTCACTGATGACTCCACAAAAGCTGACGCCCTTGCTTCAATGTCTCCCTCCTATGCTAAATATGTTTTTCCTAATACCAATGTAAAGTTGCAGTAAAGGTGCACGGGGTCTTTCCGTCTAACTACGCGAACTCCGCATCTTCACGGAGAATTCAATTTCACTGAGTTGATGTTGGAGACAGCGGAGAAATCGTTACGCCATTCATGCAGGTCGGAACTTACCCGACAAGGAATTTCGCTACCTTAGGACCGTTATAGTTACGGCCGCCGTTTACTGGGGCTTCAGAAGTTAGCTTGCACCAACCGCATTAACCTTCCAGCACCGGGCAGGCGTCAGACCCTATACATCCACTTACGTGTTAGCAGAGCCCTGTGTTTTTGATAAACAGTCGCTTCTCCCTGGCTTGTGCCACCCTCTTATAGTTGCCTACAAAAAGGTCTTCCTTATCCCGAAGTTACGGAAGTATTTTGCCGAGTTCCTTCAACATCATTCTCTCAAGCGCCTAAATATACTCTATTAATCCACCTGTGTCGGTTTAGGGTACGGTCTAATGATGGAGCTATTTCTTGGAACCTTTTCGCGGCAAGCTCAATCCATTAAGAACTCACAACTTATAAGATCCGTCACTACCATCTGGTTAAGGAATATTAACCTTATTTCCATCGACTACGGCTTTCGCCCTCGCCTTAGGTGCCGACTAACTCTGCGCGGATTAACCTTGCGCAGAAACCCTTGGATTTTCGGCGAAGAAGTTTTTCACTTCTTTTATCGTTACTTATGTCAGCATTCGCACTTCTGATACCTCCAGGATCCCTCACGGGTATCCCTTCACAGGCTTACAGAACGTTCCGCTACCAGTTGTAACTTTCGAAAAAGTTACAAATCCACAGATTCGGTATATGATTTTAGCCCCGTTACATCTTCGGCGCAGAAACTCTATTAGACCGGTGAGCTGTTACGCTATCTTTAAAGGATGGCTGCTTCTAAGCCAACCTCCCGGCTGTTAAGGAATTTCCACATCCTTTCACACTTAATCATAATTTGGGGACCTTATCTGGTGGTCTGGGCTCTTTCCCTCTCGACCATGGACCTTAGCACCCACAGTCTGTCTGCTGAAGAACAACATTTAGCATTCGGAGTTTTATTAGGTTTGGTAAGAATCTCTTCCCCCTAGCCCATTTAGTGCTCTACCTCTAAATGTCTATTTATTCAACGCACTACCTAAATAGTTTTCGCGGAAAACCAGCTATCTACGAATTTGGTTGGCCTTTCACCCCTTACCACAAGTCATCCAAAGACTTTTCAACGTCAACTGGTTCGGTCCTCCGGTTAGTGTTACCCAACTTTCAACCTGCTCATGGTAAGCTCATTCGTTTTCGGGTCTAATTCACTAAACTAATCGCCCTATTAAGACTTGCTTTCGCTACGCCTACACCTAGATGGCTTAAGCTTGCTTAATAAATTAAGTCACTGACCCATTATACAAAAGGTACGCCGTCACTCTAAAAAGAGCTTCGACTGATTGTAGGCATGCGGTTTCAGGTTCTATTTCACTCCCCTAATAGGGGTTCTTTTCACCTTTCCCTCACGGTACTAGTTCACTATCGGTCACTGAAGAGTATTTAGGCTTAGAGGGTGGTCCCCCTATATTCGAGCAGGATTTCACGTGTCCCGCTTTACTCAAGAATTTTGTTAAACATTACTCATACGGGACTATCACCCTCTATGGTTAGCATTTCCAAACTATTCAAATTTTTTTAACAAAACTACTGGCCTAGTCCGCGTTCGCTCGCCACTACTAACGGAATCTCAATTGATTTCTTTTCCTCTGGTTACTTAGATGTTTCAGTTCTCCAGGTTGTCTCTTTAAACCTATGTATTCAGTTTAAAGTACCACATAAAGTGGTGGGTTTCCCCATTCGGAAATTTTCGGATCAAAACTTACATACAGCTCCCCGAAACTTATCGCAGTATATCACGTCCTTCATCGGCTTTCAGTGCCAAGGCATCCACTACACGCCCTTAAACGCTTGATTTATGCACAGAAAAAAATTCTGTGTTGAATCAAATTTTTATTTGAACATTAGCTAATAACATTACTAATGTTCGGATATAGATATTGATATTAATATTATTTTTCATTTACAATTTTAATAACTAAGTGTTTTGGTGGAGGATAGCGGGATCGAACCGCTGACCTCCTGAATGCAAATCAGGCGCTCTCCCAGCTGAGCTAATCCCCCATGATCTTAATTGGTGGGCCGAGAAAGACTCGAACTTTCGACCCCACCCTTATCAAGGGTGTGCTCTAACCAACTGAGCTACCGGCCCCCATTCAAGAGAAACACTACTTTAAGAAGAGAAATGAGGACGGTCAACATTATCCTGTATATTATTTAGAATGAAATTCTACTTTTCATTCATCCTTAGAAAGGAGGTAATCCAGCCGCAGGTTCCCCTACGGCTACCTTGTTACGACTTCACCCCAGTCGCTGACTATACCGTGGTCAAGGGTTTTAAACCTTGCCTTAAGGTAGAACCAACTCCCATGGTGTGACGGGCGGTGTGTACAAGACCCGGGAACGCATTCACCGTGGCACGCTGATCCACGATTACTAGTAATTCCAGCTTCATGCACTCGAGTTGCAGAGTGCAATCCGAACTGAGATATCTTTTAAGGATTTGCTTAACTTCGCAGTCTTGCTTCCTGTTGTAGATATCATTGTAGCACGTGTGTAGCCCAACACGTAAGGGCCATGAGGACTTGACGTCATCCCCACCTTCCTCCAGCTTATCACTGGCAGTTCTTTCAGAGTGCCCAACTAAATGATGGCAACTAAAAGTGAGGGTTGCGCTCGTTGCGGGACTTAACCCAACATCTCACGACACGAGCTGACGACAGCCATGCAGCACCTGTGTTTCGTCCGGCCGAACCGAAAACTTTGATCTCTCAAAGTCGCGACGAACATGTCAAGTGTTGGTAAGGTTCTGCGCGTATCTTCGAATTAAACCACATGCTCCACTACTTGTGCGGGTCCCCGTCAATTCATTTGAGTTTTAACCTTGCGGTCGTACTCCCCAGGCGGTGTGTTTATCGCTTTCGCTGCGACACTGAAAATAAATTTCCAACGTCTAACACACATCGTTTACGGCATGGACTACGAGGGTATCTAATCCTCTTCGCTACCCATGCTTTCGTTCCTCAGTGTCAGTAATGATCCAGAAAGCTGCCTTCGCAATTGGTATTCTTTCTAATATCTACGAATTTCACCTCTACACTAGAAATTCTGCTTTCCTCTATCATACTCTAGCTGAAAAGTTTTGATGGCAGTTCCAGAGTTAAGCTCTGGGATTTCACCACCAACTTTTTCAACCACCTACGAACTCTTTAAGCCCAGTAATTCCGAACTACGCTAGGTCCCTTCGTATTACCGCGGCTGCTGGCACGAAGTTAGCCGGACCTTCTTATTCGGGTACAGTCATTTTCTTCCCCGACGAAAGAGCTTTACAACCCAAGGGCCTTCTTCACTCACGCGGCATCGCTGCATCAGAGTTTCCTCCATTGTGCAAGATTCCCCACTGCTGCCTCCCGTAGGAGTTTGGGCCGTGTCTCAGTCCCAATGTGGCTGATCATCCTCTCAAATCAGCTATTGATCACAGTCTTGGTAGGCCATTACCCCACCAACAAACTAATCAAGTGCAGGCTCATCCAATGGTGCATAAAGCTTTCTCCGTGAAGACTTATCCGGTATTAGCACAAGTTTCCTCGTGTTATTCCAGGCCAAAGGGCAGATACCTACATGTTACTCACCCGTCTGCCACTAAGTATTGCTACTTCGTTCGACTTGCATGTGTTAGGCGTGCCGCCAGCGTACGTTCTGAGCCATGATCAAACTCTCAAGTTTAAAAACGGCGCACACTAGCTTCCATATAAATTCTAAGAATAAAATTTATATGATGTTGAAGTGTGTACGACAAATTTTGGTAACCTTAACCGTCCACACTTCTCTTCTTAAATATAAACATTTTAAATAACTAATTGAGCAAATAAGGCTCAATAATCCTCACTTATTTATTATATACACAATAATTTACATGAGAAAGTTCAGTGCTTATAGGCTAAAATCGATGGAAATCAAGCATTTAAGAATAAAAAAAGTGATAAAAAAGCCTCTATTTTACTGGGTTTTTTTTGATTTTTCTAAATCTCTAAATTAATAATTAGCTCTATAAGAAATTAAAATGTTAAAATTTATTATACAAAATTTAAAAAAAAATTTTAAAATTTTTGTCTTATTTTCTCTAATAATATCTGCAACTTTTTTTATAAGTTACTTTAATTATAAAAAAGAAATAGATAATAAAACGCACATCAGTTTTATTGATAATATTTATTTTAAAAAAACTTTAAAGTTTGTAGTAAAAAATTTAGAACCAAAATTTAAAAGAATTAAACACAAAATTCAATCAGGTGAAACTTTTGATAAAGTACTTAATAACTACTATTTAGACAAAAAAGAGATTATTAAAATCAAAAATTCTCTTTCAAAATCTGTTAATTTAAATAAGCTAAATACTAAGCAGATTATCCAGTTTACGTTAGATAAAACAACTAACAAAATTGTTAATTTTAGTTATCAAATTTCAAATGTTGAAAAAATTATTCTAGAAAGAAATAAAGAGAACGATACTTTCAATGAAAAAATACTTTCTATAAAATTAAATAAAGAAATTATTTATGCTGAAAATATTATTTTACAAAGTTTATACCAAGCCGCGATCGATGAAAAGATTCCAGCTAATACTATAATCGATTTCGCGAGGATATATGGTTTTCAAGTTGATTTTCAAAGAGATATAAGAAAGCAAGATAAGTTTCAAATAATGTATGAGATATTTCTAAACGAAAAAAATGAAATAGTTGAGACTGGAGAAATTCTTTTCGCAAACTTAAAACTTAGTGGTCAAGATAATAGTTTATATTATTTTGATAATGAAGAAAATGCGGGTCATTATGATAAAAATGGAAAAAGTGTAAAAAAAGCCTTAATGAAAACTCCTATTAATGGTGCAAGATTATCATCACCATTTGGAATGAGGAAGCATCCAATAGATGGATTTAATAAAATGCACAGGGGAACAGATTTTGCTGCACCTATGGGTACACCTATAATGGCTTCAGGTGATGGAGTAATAAAAAAAGCTGGTTGGTGTGGAGGTGGAGGAAATTGTGTCAAAATTAAGCACAACTCAACATATCAAACTGTTTATGCTCACATGTCAAAATTTGCTAGAGGAATAAAACCAGGTGTCAGAGTAAAACAAGGACAAACTATTGGATATGTAGGTTCAACTGGAAAATCAACTGGACCACATTTACATTATGAAGTTATTGTAAATGGAAAAAAAGTTAACTCACAAAAACTTAAACTTCCATCCGGAAAAGTTCTAAAAGGAAAAGAAAGAAAACTATTTGAAACTAATAAAATTACATTAGATGTGCTTAAGGCTGAAAAGATTATAGGTATAAATTAATTTACTTCTAATTGATTTTTAGAAGGTTTTTCACCTTTGCTTTCATCCTGGACTTCTTCCAAAACATTTTGTTCAGTTGTCTTATCTGTAATTTCTGAAATATTGTTAGAAATATTTTCTTTTTTTTCTTCGATTTTTTCTTTTTTTATTGCTTCTCTCTCATTTAAGATTCTAGTAAAATGATCTGCATGTTGTAAATAATTCTCTGATAAAATTTTATCTCCATTAGATAATGCTTCCCTTGCTAAATCATTATATTTTTCGATTAATTTAGGGGCATTATGGTTATACCTCCCCGGTAATTTTCTTTTGAAATTTTCGTTATTTGAAAAATTGGAGTTAAATTTTTGCCTATCTCCATTAGATTTAAAACTTCTATCATTTCTCCTGTAATTAGTTCTTCTGTTACTGCCGCTATTATTCCTAAATGTTACCATGATAAATTATTTATATTTTTGTACAAACTATACACCGATCATTTTCAGCGAGATCTTTGAGTATATTATTAATATAAAAACCTTTTTTATTTAATAAATTAATTACCTTATTTTTTTGATCAAAACCAATCTCTAAAATAAGTTTACCTTTTTTTTTAATCAGTTCAGAGGATTTATTAATTACTTTTCTGATTTCTGATAACCCATCTATTCCACCATTTAAAGCTTGAGTTGGTTCATATTTTACCACATCTCTATCCAAATATTTTAGTTTTTTTTTAACAATATAAGGTGGATTAGATACTATTAAATCATATTTGGATGAAATGAATTTGTCAACATCTGTTTTTATTAATTTTAACCTATGATCAACTTTTAAATTAATAGCATTTATTTTACTTATTTTAAGACATTTTTTACTAATATCGATTCCCGTTCCATAAAAGTTTTTTTTTTCTTTTAATATCGACAATAAAATACATCCTGAGCCTATACCAATATCTAGAATTCTTAGACTTTCTTTATTTTTCGTAATTTTTAATACTTTTTCAATAATTAATTCAGTATCTGGTCGTGGAATTAAAGTGTCTTTTGTAACAAAAAATTCTGAACTCCAAAAAGACTTTTTATTTGTTATGTATGCAATTGGTTCTCTGGTTGATCTTTTTTCTATTAATTTATAAAAAATTTTTAAATCTTTTTTGTCGATAGTAAAATTTGAGTTTAATATTAAAAATTCTCTTTTTTTTTTAATGGCTTCCGCCATTAAAATTTCAGAATCTAAATTAGCACTACTGATAAATTTTTTTCTTAAAATACTTGCTCCATCAATTATTGCTGATTTAATATTCATTTAATTTAAATTACTCAGTCTCTCCTCTTGTGCTTGTAGTGTTAAAGACTCTATCATTTCATCAAACGCCTCACCCTCTAAAAACTCTTCTAATTTATGAAGAGTTAAATTAATTCGATGATCAGTTACTCTCCCCTGTGGAAAATTGTAAGTTCTTATTCTTTCGGATCTGTCTCCTGTACCTATTTTTGTTTTACGATCCTGAGATCTTTCCTGATCAATTCTAGACCTCTCTAACTCATATAAGCGCGCTCTTAAAATTTTCATACCTTTGGCTTTATTTTTATGTTGGGATTTTTCGTCTTGTTGTGAAACAGTAAGCCCAGTTGGAATATGCGTGATCCTAATAGCGCTATCAGTTGTATTAACTGACTGGCCCCCTGGACCTCCGGCTCTAAAAACATCAATCCTTAAATCAGTTTCATTAATTTTAAGATCCACTTCCTCTGCCTCAGGCAATACAGCAACTGTGGCTGCTGAAGTATGAACTCTACCCTGTGTTTCAGTATCTGGAACTCTTTGAACTCTGTGGACTCCACTTTCGTATTTTAAAGTTGAATAAATATTGTTTCCTTTAATAGATGCAATAACTTCTTTTAAACCGCCTGCATCACTTCTTGAAATAGAGATTAACTCTAAAGACCATTTTTTTTTATTACTTATTTTTTCATACATTTTGAATAAATCTGATGCAAACAAACTTGCTTCTAATCCACCTGTCCCAGCTCTAATTTCAATAATTGCATTCTTTTTGTCAGCCTCATCTTTAGGTAATAAAAATAATTTTAATTTCTTTTCATTTATTTCATGTTGAGACTTTAAATCTAGCAATTCGTTTTCAGCCATATTTTTAAGCTCATCATCTGATGATTGATCCTCTAAAATTTTTTCTAAATCTTTTTTATTATTCTCAAAATTAATAAATTTTTTTGCGATATTTATAACTTCATTTACATCAGAGTATTCTTTGGATTTTTCAGCAAAAAGTTTTTTATCTATCTGCCCAGAAGAAAGTTCTTTTTCTAATGATGAATGTTTTTCAATGAGTTCTTTAACTGTTTTTATTGGGATCATTTAATTAATTTGTTTGTATCTCTGCAGCCTTTTTTTCAACTTCGGAAACTACTTTATTTATAATTTCACTAGTTAAAACTTTTTCACTTTGAAGACCTGATAAATAAAGCATATTGTTTCCTTTTCCTCCACCAGTTATACCAATGTCTGTGAAGGCCGCTTCACCCGGTCCATTTACAACACAGCCAATAATCGAGAGAGTTATTGGTGTTTTTATATGAGCTAATTTTTCTTCCAAAATTTTTACTGTGTCAATCACTTGAAAAGCTTGTCTTGCACATGATGGACAAGATATTATCTTTACGCCTCTATCTCTTAAATTTAAAGATTTTAATATTTCGTTGCCTATTTTTACCTCCTGAGTAGGATCGTCTGATAAGGAAATTCTTATTGTATCTCCAATACCATCCATCAACAAACTACCAAGACCAATTGATGATTTTATGCTACCAGAAACAAAACTTCCTGCCTCAGTAATTCCAAGATGCAAAGGATAATCTGTAATCTTAGATAGCTGCCTGTATGCTGCAATAGATAGAAATACATCTGATGATTTAACACTAATTTTAAAATTAAAAAAATCTTTGTCCTCTAAAATTTTTATATTTCTCTTAGCACTTTCTACTAAAGCTTCTGGACATGGCTCTTTAAATTTTTCTAAAATATCTTTTTCTAATGAACCTGCGTTAACTCCAACTCTAATTGAACAATTATTATTCTTTGCAGCTTTTAATACCTCATAAATCTTTGATGTGTCTCCAATATTTCCTGGATTAATTCTTAGGCAGCTGGCACCATTTTCTGCTGCCTCAATAGCTCTTTTATAATGAAAGTGAATATCTGCAACCACTGGTATCGATACATGTTTTATAATTTCTTTTAGTGCATATGTTGAATTTTCATCAGGGCAAGAAACTCTTACGATATCTGCGCCCTCCTCTGTTACGTCGTTTATTTGTTTGATAGTCGCTTTAACATCTGTAGTTAAAGTGTTCGTCATAGATTGAACAGAAATAGGATTATCACCACCAATCTTTACTTTTCCAACATTTATTACTTTTGTTTTTCTTCTTTTGATATCTCTAAAAGGTCTTACACTCATTATAATTAGTCTAATTTAAATTCCTTGTGTAAAGCGGCTATAGCTCTTTTAGCATGCTTAGCAGAAACTAGAACCGAAATTTTTATTTCAGAAGTAGAAATAACCAAAATATTAATTTTTCTTGAAGCTAGAGCCTGAAACATTCTATATGTTATTCCTGGAGTAGTTATCATACCCACTCCAATAATAGAAATTTTAGAAACACCTTTATCAAATGATAATTTTTTAAAAAATATTTTTTTATTTTGTTTGATTAATTTTTCTGTTTTTTTTAAATCTTCAGATTTTATTGTAAATGTAAGATCAGTCTCTTTTCCATCTAAAGATATATTTTGAACAACCATATCTACATTAATAAGATTATTCGAAAGTGGTTTAAAAATTGAAGCAGCGACGCCAGGTCTATCTTTCACACCTACAATTGTGATTTTAGCATCATTTTTTGTTGACGATATTCCTGTTATTATTCGGTCACTAAATGCCTTCTTTGAACCTGTTATTAATGTTCCAGATTTTGAAACAAAGGATGATTTAACCTTAATATCAATCTTATTTAATTTTGCATCCTGAACAGATGTAGGTTGCATAACTTTTGACCCAAGAGATGCCATTTCCAACATCTCATCATAAAAAATTTTTTTAATTTTTTTTGCTTTTTTATATTCTCTTGGATCAGTAGTATATACTCCGTCTACATCTGTGTAAATTATACACTCATCAGCTTTGATAAATTTTGCTATCATAATTGCTGTAGCATCAGATCCGCTTCTTCCAATAGTAGTAATTCTTAAATCTTTGCTAACACCTTGAAAACCTGTGATTACAGGTATACCGCCTGATTTAATATATCTACTTAATTTTTTAGTGCTTACTGAAATAATTCTAGCTCTCGAATGTGGGCCTACCGTTAAAATAGGAAGTTGCCATGATGTCCAAGATCTTGATTTAAATCCATTATTTTTTAATCTTCCAGCAATAAGTGAGCAAGAAACTTGTTCTCCTGTTGAAATCAGTGCATCATATTCTGCTCTATCAAATTTATTGCTGATTAATTTTGATTTGGTAATCAATTCATTTGTTACACCACTCATTGCTGATGTGACAACCAGTACCCTATTTTTTTTCTTTTTATAAAAAGCTATAATTTTACATACCTTTTTAATTCTATCTATACTTCCTACTGAAGTTCCACCAAATTTTAATACGACTGTTTTCATGCTAGCTTTAATTAATAATATTTAATAAATAATGGATAAAATACATCTAAAATATTATGTCAACTATTTATCTAAATGACTAGTGTAAATAAAAAAGAAATAGATAAATTTACTAAAATGGCCGATGAATGGTGGGATCCTGAAGGCAAATTCAAACCACTTCATAAATTTAATCCAACAAGAATTAAATATTTAAAGGAAAATATAGTTTACAATTTCAAATTAAAAAATAAATCTAAACCTTTATCAGGTATAAAAATTTTAGACATTGGATGTGGTGGAGGATTGTTGTCTGAACCAATGTCGAGAATGGGTGCTAATGTTACAGGTATTGATGCATCTGATAAAAATATAAAAATTGCAAAAGTTCATTCAAAAAAAAATAAACTAAAAATTAATTATTTATGTTCGTCACCAGAAAAACTTAAAATTGGGAGGAAATTTGATGTCATTTTAAATATGGAAATTGTTGAACACGTGGAAGATATTGATTTTTTTCTAAAGTCATGCTCAAAGCTTTTAAAAAAAAATGGACTAATGTTTGTTGCAACAATAAATAAAACTTTGAAATCTTATGTTTTTGCAATTGTGGGCGCAGAGTATGTTTTGAGATGGCTTCCTATAGGAACACATGAATGGGAAAAATTTGTTAAACCAGAGGACCTCAAAAAAATTTTAATGAAATACGATTTATCTCTGAGTAAATTAGAGGGTATGAATTTTAATATTATTAAGAACGAATGGAGTATTTCTAGAGATTTATCTGTAAACTATATCGCAAAGTTTATTAAAAACTAATTTTCTTTTTCATCTATCCAAGGGATCATTTGAGCATCTATACCTTCTTCTTTTAATTCTTTTAAATCTTCCTTTGATGCACTGCCGTAAATACCCTTTGATTTTTTTTTACCATTATAATGAATTGATCTCGCTTCATAAGTAAAATTATCACCAACATAATTAAAATTATCTTTAATAAATTTTTGATAATCTTTTATTGTTTTTTTTACTTTATTATATTTTTCTAAGTTTATTTTTTCATCAGTTTTTGATTTATGACTTATTAGCTGAGGTGCCATAATTGTTTTTTCAATTTTTACTGAATTGCAATTATGGCAATTCAAAAGTTTTTTATTTTTTAATCTTTCATACTCGTTTGAAGATGCAAACCAGCTGTCAAATTTTATATCACATTCCTTACAAAAAAGTTTATATTTAATCATGATTATTAGTTAATCATACAATTTGAATTTTCAATAAGTTAACTTCTATAGTCTGTATTAATTTCAATATATTTCTTCGTTAAATCCATTGTATAAGCTGTGAAGTTTTTATTTCCTGTAAAAGTTTCAATATTTATATCTATATTTTCAGATTTCATGTAAATTGCTGTTTGTTTTTCATCATAACTTTGATTTAATTTTCCACCTTCTACAACTGTTATATTTCCATACTTAACAGATAATTTTTTTAAATTAATTTTAGGCCCAGCTTTACCAATCGCCATTATAACTCGGCCCCAATTTGGATCTTCACCAGCAATCGCGGTTTTCACTAATGGAGAGTTTGCAACAGATAAAGCAATTTTTTTTGCATCTATCTCATTTTTACATTTGCTAACATTTATTGTTATGAATTTTGATGCTCCTTCACCATCTGAAACAACTCTTTTGGCCAAATTCAAAAGAACATTATTTAGTGCTTTATCAAAATTTTTAATTTTATTTTCATTCACACTTTTTACTTGAGAATTTTTAACCTCATTAGTTGCAAAGATAGTTGCCATATCGTTGGTGCTAGTATCTCCATCACAAGAAATAGCATTAAATGTATTGGTTATATTTTTTTTTAATAGCTTTCCTAAAATTTCATTAGATAAAGTTGCATCAGTAAATATATAAGCAAGAGTTGTTGCCATGTTCGGATGTATCATTCCTGAACCTTTAGCAATTCCATATATTTTTACTTTTTCACTTCCAATATAACATTTCTCCATAGCTAATTTTGGCTTTGTATCCGTAGTCATGATTGCAAGTGCTGCCTTCATCCAAATAAATTTATTTTGAGTATAAGTAATTTTTTTTATTAAATTTGGAATATTGTAAGAAATTTTTTCATATGGAAAAATTTCCCCAATGGTACCAGTACAACCAAATATTATATTCTTTGAAGAAATTTTCTTTGGACTCTCTTCATCTTCTTCTTGTTTTTTATTTAATTGTTTCGCAGTTAAATCTGCTATTTTTTTTAAACTTTCATACCCTTGCTTTCCAGTGAAAGCATTTGCATTTCTTGTGTTTACAATTAGAGAATATATTTTTTTTGGTCTTTGATTAATATTCCATTTTATATTTTCAGATACTATTTTTGACTGTGTATAAACAGAAGCATAATTTGCACCTTCTCTAAAATAAAACATAGTTAAATCATCTCTGATATCTTTATATAAATTTGCTGAAACAACTGAAATTGAAAGACCATCTAGATGATCGAGGTCTTGAAAATCAATCATTTTAGTATTTTTTGATTGAGATGATAAAAAATTTGTTAAATTAATTCCCATATTGTTTAAATTATTTATTTAATACATATATTAAACAATATAAGTAAAGAATAAATCAAATAGTCATGTTTAACCCATTAAATTTAATAACAAAATTTATCAAATCTAGTAATCAAAAAGAACTAGATAGAATTGGTAAAATTGTTGAAAAAATAAACTTAAATGAGGACGAGTTAAAAAATTTAAATGACGAAGACTTTCCAAAGAAAACTAATGAATTTAAAAATCAGATAAAAGATGGAAAAACATTAGATGAGTTACTACCTGAAGCTTTCGCTTTAGTCAGAGAGGCTGCCAAACGGACACGAAATGAAAGACACTTTAACGTTCAGTTAATTGGAGGTGTAGCCTTACATGAGGGTAAAATTGCTGAGATGAGAACTGGAGAAGGAAAAACCTTAACCATAACACTTGCTGCATATTTAAATGCATTGAGTAGTAAAGGTGTTCATATTGTTACTGTAAATGATTATCTTGCAAAAAGAGACTCGATTGAAATGGGACAAATTTATAATTTTCTGGGTCTTTCATCAGGATTTATTAACAATTATCAAGATGATGCTGAACGTAAGAAAAACTATAATTGTGATATCACTTATGCAACTAATAGTGAATTAGGTTTTGATTACTTAAGAGATAATATGAAATTTTCTGAAGAGCAAATGGTTCAGAGAGATCATAATTTTTCAATAGTAGATGAAATAGATTCATGTTTGATAGACGAGGCAAGAACACCTTTGATAATTTCTGGAGCAGCGGAAGATAAAACTGCACAATATCTAGCAATTGATAAACTAATTAGAATGTTAAACAATAAAGATTTTGAAATAGATGAAAAAGAAAAGAGTGTTTTATTAACAAATGATGGCATTAACAATGTTGAAAAACTTTTTTCTAATGCTGGTATTTTAAAAAATAATAATTTTTATGACCCAGAAAATTTACATTTAGTTCACCATGTTAATCAAGCTTTAAGAGCAAATCATCTATTTGAAAAAGGTAGAGACTATATTGTTAAAGATGGAAGTCTCAAAATTATTGATGAACTTACTGGAAGAATTTTAGAAGGCAGACGTTTTGGAGATGGTTTACATCAAGCTTTGGAGGCCAAAGAAAAAATTCAGGTGCAGGCTGAAAATCAAACGTTAGCTTCAATAACTTATCAAAATTATTTTAAACTTTATAAAAAAATATCTGGTTGTACTGGGACGGCCGCAACAGAATCTGAAGAATTTTTTGAAATTTACAATCTACCTGTTGTTGTAATCCCTACAAATAAAGAAATGATCCGAAAGGATTTTAATGATTTAATTTTTAGAACAGAAAAAGAAAAGAATGATGCAATTATAGAAAAAATAATTGAAAGAAACAAATTAGGTCAACCTATTTTAGTATTTACCTCAAGCATAAATAAATCTGAAGTTTATTCAAATTTATTAAATCAAAAAAATATTAAACACGTAGTGTTAAATGCAAAAAATCATGAAAATGAGGCTGAGATAATTGCAAATGCAGGAAAAGAAAATTCTTTAATAATTACAACAAGTATCTCTGGAAGGGGAGTTGATATTCAACTTGGTGGTAAAAAAGGTTCTATTCCAGAAGACCAACTAAAAATAAATAAAGATAAAATTAAATCCTTAGGGGGTTTGTTTGTAATTGGTACAGAAAGAATGGAGTCTAGAAGAGTCGATAACCAGGCTAGAGGAAGATCTGGAAGACAAGGAGATGAAGGTAATTCTGTATTTTATGTTAGTCTAGAAGATGATTTAATGAGAATTTTTGGATCAGAATCTATGAATAGTATGCTCGAAAAACTTGGACTTAAAGATGGTGAAAGTATTGATCATCCTTGGATTAATAAAGCATTAGAGCGAGCCCAACAGAAAGTAGAAGCTAGAAATTTTGATATACGAAAAACACTTATCAAATTTGATAACGTTCTTAATGATCAAAGGCACGTTGTATTTTCTCAAAGAAAAAATGCAATGAACAGTGAAAATATCTTTGATTATTCAGATGAATTTTTAAAAGAAATATCTGATGATTTAATTAAGTTAAAAATTTCAAATTTATCCAATCCTAAAAGTAATGAATTTTATAATAAGACTAAACAAATAGTTGGAAAAAGCTTTGAGGAAACTGAATTTAAGGATTTAATTGAAGCAAAAGATAAAGATTTCAGAGAAGAGATTTCTAATAAATTTCAAGAAACTAGAAAGGAACGTATTAAACTTCTGGGTGAAGATCATGCAAAAGAAATTGAAAAAAGAATTTTTCTTCAATCAATTGATTTGAACTGGAAATCTCACATTCAATATTTGGAGCAATTAAGACAAGTTATAGGGTTAAGATCTTATGGTCAGAGAGATCCATTAGTTGAATATAAAAAAGAAGCATTTGCATTATTTTCAAATCTTCTAGAAAAATTAAAATTAGATTATGTAACTATTTTAATGAACTTAAAGGTAGTAATGGAGACAAATAACGAAGAAAAAAATTCTAAGAAAATAAATCCATCTGATAATCCAAAATGTTTATTGTTAATAAAAAAGAATCAAAAAATTTCTAGAAACGACAGATGTGAGGCTACAGGAAAAAAATTTAAAAACTGTTGTGGAGCTTTATAGAATTTAAATTAGTAAAAAGATTGAAGAAACTAAAATTAATCCACCAATAATCGCTAGTAATATTTTTTTTGATTTAAAAATTTGATCTAAATTATTATTCTTAATTGTTAATGTACTTAGATCGTCAGTACTAGTCATAAAACCATCATTCCTTCCAATTTTTAGAAATTTATTTTTTCTTTCAGTCATTATTTCTTCTGAGGATAATTCGTCAAAATAATTTAAATTTCTTGTTAAAGTTTGTCTAACATTGTTTAATATTATATCTCTATCTCTGTGAGCACCACCTAATGGTTCGTCAATTATTTCATCAATAACTTTTAACTTAAGTAAATCTTTAGCTGAAAGCTTCATAGCTTTCGCAGCATCAAGCATTTTTTTTGGATCTCGCCATAGAATAGTCGCACATCCCTCAGGGGATATTACTGAATAAATTGCATTTTCTAACATAAGGACTTTATTTGATGAAGCTAATGCAATTGCTCCACCAGAACCACCCTCGCCTATAATTATTGCAATTGTTGGAACTTTAAGCTCCATACAGCATTCAATTGATTTTGCAATTGCTTCTGCTTGTCCTCTCTCTTCTGCTCCTACTCCTGGATATGCTCCTGGAGTATCAATAAAAGAGATTATGGGAATATTAAATTTGTTTGCTAAGTTCATTAATCTTATAGTTTTTCTATAACCCTCTGGTCTCATCATTCCAAAATTTCTCTCAATCCTACTATCTAAATCTTCTCCTTTTTCTTGACCTATAACTAAAACAGATTTTCCATTGAACTTTGCAAATCCAGTTAATACTGATTTATCCTCTCCATAATATCTATCTCCAGATAATGAAATGAAGTCTTCAAACAAATTATCAATAAAAAATTTTGCTTTAGGTCTATCTTCATGACGAGCAACCATAGTAGTCTGCCAAGGATCTAAATTAGAATAAATATTTTTTAATTTTTCATCTATTTCTGTTTGAGTGCTTGAAATTTTTTGAGTATCGACTTCTGTTAATCCCTCTTGATTGTAAGGATCTTTCAATTTTTCTAGTTCGTTTTCTAGATCTTTAATTTCTGTTTCAAAATTTAGATAATTTTTCATTTTTTATTTATAGCGGATGGTTAAATTACAAAAAAGGCAATAAAATGATATTAAATAAGGTGTAATTCTTATTAATTGACTTAAATCATTTAACAGATACAAATTCATTATCGGGAGAGACTATTTATAGCGCCGAAGGAGCAACCACCCCGGAAACTCTCAGGCAAAAGGACCGATTAAAGCATAACACTCTGGAAAGAGATTGATTTCCGCCGAAGGAGTAAAGCTCTCAGGCAAAAATACAGATGGGGTACGAATTAAGTGCTATGCAAGAAAAATACATTAAAATTAATAATCTTCAAGTATCTGAAAAGCTATCAAACTTTGTAAATGATGAATTATTAAAAAATACAAATGTATCTTCAGAAAATTTTTGGTCAGGTCTAGAAAAATCACTTGATGAACTTGCGCCAAAAAATAAAGAATTAATTAAATTTAGGGAAGATTTACAGAAGAAAATAGATGATTGGCATATCAAAAATAAAGGTAAAGAATTTAATTTAGATGAGTACAAAAAATTTTTATTAGAAATTGGTTATTTAAAAAATGAAGGACCTGATTTTAAAATAGAAACTGAAAATGTTGATGAAGAAATTGCAAGTATAGCTGGGCCTCAGTTAGTTGTACCTGTCATGAATGCAAGGTATGCATTAAATGCCGCGAATGCAAGATGGATGAGTTTATATGACAGCCTTTATGGTACAGATGTAATTGAACAATCAGAAGATAGCGTATCTGAACGATATGATCCTTTAAGAGGTGAAATGGTTATAAAATATGGAAGGGATTTTTTAGATAAGTACTTTCCATTAGCTGGACTAAGCTGGAATAAAATTACAAGCTTAGCTGTAAAATATGGAAAATTAAAAGTTTTGAAAGGTGCTGATATTTTTGATTTGGAGGATGAAAATAAATTTGTTGGACACAGAGGCGAAAGCGATAATCCTTCTGCAATTATTTTAAAAAATAATAATTTACATATTGAAATTCTAAAAGACTCAAGAGCTTTTGCTGCTCAACAAGATCATGCAGGTATTAGTGATATTATACTAGAATCAGCAGTGTCAACAATTTGTGATAATGAAGATAGTGTAGCAGCTGTTGACTCAGAAGATAAAATTATTTGTTATCGAAATTGGCTGGGCCTAATGAAAGGAGACCTTAAGTCAAAATTTGAAAAAGAAGGAAAATTATTTGAGAGAAAATTAAATCCACATAGAAGTTATATCTCAAAAGATGGTAAAGGTTTAAAATTACATGGAAGAAGTCTTTTGCTAGTAAGAAATGTTGGTCATCTGATGACTAACCCTTCAATTTTATTAAGTGATGGAAGTGAAATACCTGAAGGAATTATGGATGCTTTTATAACTACAGCAGCTGCGCTTCATGATATTAAAAATAAAAATAATTCAAGAACTGGATCAGTTTATATTGTAAAACCTAAAATGCATGGTCCAGACGAGACAGCATTTACAGATTTAATTTTTTCTAAAGTTGAGAAAGTTTTAAATTTACCTAAGTACACATGTAAGATTGGGATTATGGATGAAGAGCGAAGAACATCAGCAAATTTAAAAGAATGTATTAGAAGTCTTAAAAATAGAGTTTTTTTTATCAATACTGGTTTCTTAGATAGAACTGGTGATGAAATGCATACATCAATGGAAGCTGGTCCTATGATTAAAAAAGGTGATATGAAATCATCTAAATGGATTAATGCATACGAAAATAACAATGTTGATATTGGATTAAGTTGTGGGTTTTCTGGTAAAGCTCAAATTGGAAAAGGAATGTGGGCAATGCCAGACAAAATGAAAGATATGATGGAGCAAAAAACAGGACACTTAAAAGCAGGTGCAAACTGCGCGTGGGTTCCTTCTCCAACAGCAGCTGCTTTACATGCTTTACATTATCATGAAATAAATATTTTTAACGAACAAAAAAAATTAATTGATAGAGAACCAGCTAAGATTGATGATCTCTTAACCATCCCAATAGCAGATAGACCTAATTGGTCTGTAGAAGATATAAATAAAGAAATTTCCAATTCTGCACAAACTCTATTAGGGTATGTTGTGAGATGGGTCGATCAGGGTGTAGGTTGTTCTAAAGTGCCAGATATTAACAATATAGGTTTGATGGAAGACAGGGCCACTCTTAGAATTTCATCTCAGCATATCGCAAACTGGATACATCATGGTATTACAACCAAAATACAAGTAACTGAAATAATGAAAGAGATGGCAAAAATAGTAGACGACCAGAACAAAGATGATCCACTATATGTTAAAATGAGCAGTGATTATGAAAACTCTATAGCATTTCAAACTGCGTGTGATTTAGTGTTTAAAGGTAAAGAACAACCTTCAGGTTATACTGAACCATTGCTTCATTTAAATAGATTGAAAAAAAAATCTAATCTGAGTTCGAAACCAAATTAGACCTATTTTTAAAAGCAGAAAATAAAGTTCCATCATCTAAACTTTCAATTTCTCCACCAACAGGTAATCCTTGTGCTAATTTAGTAATCTTAACATTCAAATTTTTTAAACTATCTTGAATATAATATGCAGTTGTTTGACCTTCAACAGTTGCACTAGTTGCGAGTATGACTTCTTCTATCTTATCTTTTTTAACTCTTTGCACTAAAGAATTGATTAATAAATCCTCTTTTTTTTGTCCAGCTGATGAAATAGTGCCTCCTAAAATGTGAAAATAACCTTTATATATATTTGAACTTTCTATACTCCACTGGTCAGATATATTTTCTACTACACAAATTTTTTCATATTTTTTATCTACAATTTTACAATTTTCATAATCACACTCTATTGAAATAGATTTTAGCGCCCCACAAATTTTGCATCTAGAAATATTTTTATAAACATCCGCTAATGATTTTGCTAAAGGTTTTACTAGTTCATCTCTATTATTAATTAACTTTAATACAATCCGCTTTGCTGATTTAGGACCCAAGCCAGGCAATTTTGATATCAGTTTAATTAAATCATCTATCTCATTACCATTTTCCATATTTTATAAGGGCCATTTGAAACCTGGAATTCCAAACCCACCTGTTGCTTTTGAAATTTCCTCAGTTGTTTTTGATTTAAGTTGAGATTTGGCACTATTATGTGCTGCAACGATTAAATCTTCAATTATGGTTTTGTCTTCTTTCATAATTTCATCAGATATCTTTATTCTTTGCATCTCTCCCTCTCCATCCAAAGTTATCTTTACAGAATTTGAGCCTGAAACTCCTTCAACTCTAATTTCCTTAATCTTTTGTTGGCTTTCTTTCATTTTGGCCTCAAGTTCTTTTGCTTTATCTAAAATTTTACTAAAATCAGTCATTATCAGCTCCATCTTTTTTTGAATTTACATCTATTAATTCTGCATCAGGAAATTTATCCAAAACACTTTTAAATATTTCTGAATTTTTCATTTCATCTATTAATTGTTTTTTTTCATTTTTTTCTTTATCTTTTACTGACATTTGCCCTTTTAATTTACTAAATGTAATAATCCATCTCTCATCAGTCCATTCGAAAAGTTTTGATGATAAATCTTTTACAAAATCTTTGTTTAAACTCTCATTAAAAGATATCTCAATTCTATTTTTTTCGAATTTTACGAGATTAACATTTTTTTCTAATTCGTATTTTAGTTTGATCTCCTTTTTTTTTGAACAGATTTCAATTAAGTCCTCAAATGCATTTATATTGATTTTCTTTTCTCCTTTAATATCTGTTTGTACTTCTGGTTTAGTTTTTTCTTCTTGCGCAACATTCTTAATTTGGTTGATTGTTTTAGGAGTTAATTCGGTTTCTTTATTGTTAACTAAATTTTCATTCTTCAAATCAATCTCAACTTTTTCAACTTTATTTTTAGATTTTACAGAACTTAAATGCATTAGTCTTATTAAGAACATTTCAATTGAAAGGTGCTGGTTAGAAACAATATCAATTTCTTCAAGAGAAGAAATGGCAAATTGCCAAAATAATATCAATACCTCTGAATCTATTTGATTTGATAAATTTTTAATTTTAGAAAATTCTTCATCATTTAATGAAAAGTTTGTGCTTTCTAAAGTTAAAGAATTAATATTTTTAAAATAATAAAGTAACTCCAAAAAGTCATTAATAAAAACTTTTGGTTCAACACCTTGGTCATAAATTTTTCTATAAATATTTATTACTTTTGTTTCTTCACCTTTTAAAATCAGCTCAAATAAATCAATTAATTGAGATTTATCGAAATATCCAAAAATTTTCTGAGCTGAATTTAAATCCAATTCCCTCCCATCATCCAAACTTAATAATGCTCTATCTAATAATGATAAAGCATCTCTAACAGAACCTTCCGAAATTTTTACTATAAGCTTTAAAGCATCTTCTGTTATTTTTCCATTTTCCTTATCTTTAATTAATTTTATATATTCTAATAATTCTGAGGATTTTATTCTAGACAAATCAAATCTTTGACATCTAGAAACAACAGTAATAGGAATTTTTTTTATTTCTGTTGTTGCAAAAATAAATTTTAAATATTCTGGTGGCTCTTCTAAAGTTTTTAATAATGCATTAAATGCTTGCTTGCTAAGCATATGAACTTCATCAATTATGAAAATTTTATATTTTGCAGATGTTGGCCCATATCTAGAAAATTCAATCAAATCTCTTACGTCATCTACGCCCGTTTTACTTGCAGCATCCATCTCAAGAACATCGATATGATTTGAGTTTGTGATCGCATCACAATTATCACATTTAATTTTACATTTATTTTCTATTCCATTTGAGCAATTAAGTGCTTTTGCAACAATTCTTGCAGTAGTAGTTTTTCCTATTCCCCTTATTCCAGTGAACAAATATGCATTAGGTATTTTGTTAGATTTAATAGAATTAGTAATAGTTTCCGCAACAACTTCTTGACCAATAAGATCATCAAAAGTTTGTGGTCTGTATTTTAATGCTAATACTTTTGAGTTATTATTCATATATCTATAAGGAGACTAGAACCTGAATAACTGTCTCTACGACTGCTTCCGTTAAGATCTGGTCGGGTTCAAGCAGCATCCACCTCTAGCCTCCAGATCTATTATAGCAGTTAAAATTTCTAATCTACAAGAAAAGATTCTTATTTATTTTGTCTCAAACTATCAGCTTCAAAAACACCTAGAACGTGAAAATCCTCACAATGTAGGGCCAGCTCTTCAAGAGATTTTTGAATTTTTGAGTCTTCAATATGTCCATCTAAATCACATAAGAAAAAATAAGAATCAAAACTATTTTTTTCTGGATAACTTTGTAGTTTTGTTAAATTTACACCATTAATAGCAAAACCTCCTAGTGATTGATAGAGAGCAGCTGGCTTACTTTTCAGTTTAAATAAAAAAGAGGTTATATAAGTTTTGTCTTTAAATTCTGGTTGTGAAATATTTTTCCCCATAACCAAAAACCTTGTCAAATTTCCACTTTCGTTTTCTATATTTTTTTTAATTACATCCAAGCCATAAATTTCAGCACTTAAGGAAGATGCTATCGCAGATTGTTTGATATCTTTTGTTTTAGAAATCATTTCAGCTGATCCAGCAGTATCTGCTCTAATATGTTCTGCTAAATTATTTTCTTTTATAAATTTTGAACACTGAGACAATCCTTGTGCATGTGAGTATACTTCTTTGATATCTTTTAATTTTGCACCAGTTTGTCCTAACAAGTTGTGTTCAATTTTTTGAAAATGCTCTTTATAAATATTTAGCCTATGTTTAAATATTAAATATTCAATTCCAATATTACCAGTAATCCTATTTGATTCTGGAATTATAATTCTGCTATCTGGCTCTTCGAGTGCTTTGTTAAAACACTCATCAAAAGTTTTACATGGCAAAATCTCAGCTTTAGGATCAATAGAAAGCGCTGCTAAATGAGAATATGCACCAAAGGTTCCCTGAAAATAAATTTTACTCATCAATTCTTATATTCCATTATTTTTTTTAAGGCTAGATAATCTTCTTCTGTATCCACTCCTATTGGAGATGACGTAGCAAGTGAAACATTGATATCAATATTATTATCTAATGCTCTTAACTGCTCTAGTCGATTTTCTATTTCATTTTTGGATTGATCCAAGTGAACAAATTTTTCAAGACAATCTATTGAATAACAATAAATTCCAATATGGTGATAAATATTTTCTACCTGCTCAGATTTTCTTGAAAAGGATACAGCCTTTGGAAAATGATCACTTTCTAGGCTATTTTCAGTAATGACCTTAACAATATTTTCGTTCTTAAGGTTTTTATTATCTTTTATTTTTGCGGCAAGAGTTCCTAAATTAGAATTATTTTTTACCATTTTGTCATTCAAACTTTTGATATCATCAATATCGATTGCTGGTTCATCACCTTGCAAATTCATAATAAAATCAACATCTCTAACATTTGATTTTTTAAGTGCTTCGTAAATTCTATCTGTTCCTGTCTTATGTTTATTGCTTGTTAAAATAGCATTGAAACCATTACTTTTAACATCATCAATAATTTCTTGATCCTCTGTAGCTACAATCACGTCTCCAATATTGGCTTCTCCAGCTTTTTTAGAAACATTTGATATAATTGATAAACCATTTATTTTTAATAACGGTTTACCTGGAAGCCTAGTCGCAGACATTCTAGAGGGTATAATTACTAAAGTTTTCATTATATTTTCAAATTATTATACTCGTTAAACAACTATAGAGGCAAATTTATACATTAAATTTTAGCTTTTTTTTAATTTATCGTGTTATACGTTCACTACAAAATTTAGAAAAAATGGATTCTTTCGAAATAAATAAAATAGTTGCTGCAGTTTTAATGGTTGCCCTGCTTGTTATCGGTATTGGAAAATTATCTGATGTTATATTCCATGTAGAGAAACCTGAAACGCCTGGTTATTCAGTTGAAGTAGAAGCTGCCACTACTGTATCCTCAAACAGCTCAAGCACGACGTCAGACAAAATTGATATATCAGCATTGATGGCAATGGGGGATATTGCTCATGGTGAAAAAGTTTTTAAAAAATGCGCAGCGTGTCATTCAATTGTTAAAGGAGGAAAGAATGCTATAGGTCCAGCGCTATATAATGTTGTGGGAAGAAAAGTTGGAGCGGTTGAAGAATATAAATATTCTAAAGCATTAGCAGCGTATGATAAAGAATGGACTTTTGAAGAACTAAATGGATTTTTAATTAAACCTGCCAAATGGATAAAGGGAACAAAGATGGCATATGCAGGTCTTAGAAAAGAAAAAGATAGAGCCTCTGTAATAAAATATTTAAATGAGAATTCAGACAGCCCTTTGCCGCTACCTTAGTTTCCCAAAGCAATATAATAAAATACTTTTTTGAACGTGAACTCTATTAAGTGCTTGTTGCCATACATGAGATTTTTTTCCTAAGAAAACATCTTCACTTACCTCATCACCACGAGGTAAGCAATGCAAAAAAATAGCACTATTAGAAAATTTCATTAATTCTTTATTAATTTTAAAATTTTTAAATGCTTGTATTTTTTTCGTCTTATTAACTTTATCATTTAAAGAAATAACTTTATCAGAAAAAATTACATCTGCACCAGATACTGCTTTTTTAGCATCATTATAAATATAAATTTTCTTATTATTTTTTTTGACCCATGCTCTAACTTCTTTTCCTGGTTCAAATTTTTTAGGACAACCAATACTTAGTTTGAAGGAAAATTTTACTGATGCTGCTATTAAACTATCTAAAACATTGTTGGAGTCACCTATCCAACAAATATTTAATTTAGAAATAGGTTTCTTCGTTATTTCCTCAACTGTAAAAACGTCAGATAAAACCTGCGTTGGATGAGATGAAGGACTTAAACCATTAATTACCGGTATTGATAAATATTTTGCAAAATTTTCAACCTTTTTATCGCTATCAGTTCTAAGCATAAATCCATCGCCGTAAGTAGATAAAATTTTAGCAGTATCGGCAATGCTTTCTCCCCCTTGACCTAAATGAAGTTCGTTTGATCTTAGAGTTAAAGTACCACCACCTAATTGTTTAATAGCTAAGTAAAAGCTTAATCTTGTTCGTAAACTAGATTTTTCAAACATTTGGATTAATAATTTTCCTTTTAAGGGTGCGCCCTTATCAACCTCTAAAGTACTAAGTTTTTTTCTTAAATTTTTTCTTTTTTTAGCGTCAATAATAATCTTTCTAAGATCTTTTGCGGGTATATTTTTTAAATTGATGAAATGTTTCATATTATTTAATCTGCGAACAGACCTTTTCAATAATTTTTATTGCTAAATCTATCTCATTTTTTTTAACATTTAATGGAGGTAAAATACGAACAACGTTTTCTGCTGCTCGTATAGTCAATAGCTGATTATTCATCAATTTTTTAATAAATTCTGTTTGATCTTTATATAGCTGTATTCCAATCAAAAAACCTTTTCCTCTTATCTGTTTAATCAGATTTGGATATTTTTTTTGAATTTTATTTAGTTTAAATAAAAAATATTTTGATAAAATTTTTACATTATTTAAAAATTTCTTATTTGATATAATATCCATTACGGTGTTTCCAACTGCCATCGCCAAAGGGTTTCCTCCAAATGTTGATCCATGAGTACCTGGTGTCATGCCCGATGCAACTTTTTTATTCATTAAAACTGCTCCAATAGGAAATCCTCCACCTATTCCTTTCGCAATTGGTACAATATCAGGTTTTACTTTAGATTTTTCAAAAGCAAAGAAATCACCAGATCTTCCTATTCCACATTGAACTTCATCAAGGATTAACAATATTTTTTTCTTGTTACATAATGCTCTTAATTCCTTTAAACACCAATCTGGAATCACTTTAATTCCTCCTTCACCCATAATTGTTTCAACCATAATTGCGGCTGTATTTTTATTAATTTTCTTTTTAAGAGTATTATGATCACCAAAGCTGAAATGATCGAACCCTTTAACTTTTGGGCCAAATCCCTCAGTCATTTTCTTTGATCCACTGGCAAAAATAGCTGCTAAAGTTCTTCCGTGGAAGGAGTTTTTAATGCATAAAATTCTATTTTTATTCGGTTTACCTATTGAGTAAAAATATCTTCTAGCAACTTTAATTGCTGCTTCTGTGGCTTCAGCCCCACTATTTTGAAACATTACATAATCAGCAAAAGTTTTTTTACATAACTTTTTAGCCAATTTTTCTCCCTCTGGAATTTGAAATGCGTTAGATACATGCCATAATTTTTTTGATTGATCTTTTATAGTTTTTATTAATCTAGGATGTGCGTGGCCTAAAGAATTAACTGCTATTCCTTGAACAAAATCTAAATATTTTTTATTGTTAGTTGAGTATAAATAACTTCCTTTTCCGTGTTTAAAGGAAATTTTTTTTCTATTATAGTTTTTTGCTAAATAACTCATAAATTTGTTTTGTTTTATTAAGTTTAATTATTTATACAAGTAAGGATTGAAAACATATATATTTAGTTAATTGGGAATTAATGTTGATAAATCTTATTTTTTTGATTGTTTAAATTGATCTGATATCAGTATATTGTTATTTTATATAAACAAGATACAATATGTAGATATATGAGTTGGACAGAAGAAAAAATTGCTAAATTAAAAGAACTTTGGGGAAACAAACAATACACTGCAAGCCAAATTGCTGAAATTATAGGTGGTATAAGTAGAAATGCTGTCATCGGAAAAGCTCACAGACTTAATTTATCAGCAAAAATCAAAACTAGGGCTGCAATGTCAAATCAAAATTTTAATAATTCATCAGAAGAAAAAAACTTCAAATTTCGAAAACGACGCAAAAGCAAATTTAAATCATTAATTATTGAAAAAGATTTTGAGCCCGAAAATCCTAAACAGTTAGAAGAGCTAGATGAAAATTCATGTAAATGGCCGATAGGTCATCCAAATGAAGATACATTTTATTTTTGTGGAAGGTCATCACTTAAAGATTTTTCTTACTGTAAATTACACTTGCTTTATGCTTATCAACCCAAAGGTAAAAAAGAGGATGGAATTGAAAAAGATGATGTTCCAGAGTTTATAGAAAAGAAAATTAAATCAGCTTAGTATTTAAAAAAGTGAAGTATCATTCCGATCTATATCTATCAGTAGAAAATTGGCCACCTTCTCTCCACATATAAGAATATTTTTCAACTTCAATATCAAAGTACCTTTTACTTGGAACTCCAATATCCGAATTTGTTTTATATTTTCCAGATGGAATATTGTCATATTTTAAAAGAATTAATTGATCTCTAGTTAAAAGTGGTTTCGGCATAAATTCAAATAATCTTGCGGTGATTTTTGCAAAGGTTAAAGGGAAAGGAATTAATATTCTTTTTTTACCAATTAAATTTAATAGTCTATTAATAATATCTTTAAAATTAATTGTCTCAGGTCCTACACATTCAATTATATTTGAATAAATATTTTTTGAAATGACATGATATATTATATCTGTAAGATCTGAGCAATGAATTGGTACAAACTTAGTATTACCATTATAATAAAGTGGAAATATTGGTAAACGATTGAGTAAAGTCATAAAATTTGTAGTGAAGTTATCATCTGATGAGTAGACTACAGATGGTCTCAAGATGGTTGCTAAAGGAAAATTTTTTAGGATTTCAGCTTCTCCATCAAGTTTGCTTTTAGCATAAGTAGAATTTTTAGCCTCGCTTACCCCTAAAGAAGATAAATGAATAAAATGTTTTAGATTATATTGCTTTGAAAGTTTGGATAAAATGGAAGGAAAAACTACATGTATATTTTTAAACGAATTACCCTTTTTATTCTCAAATAAAATACCAATTAGATTAATACAAATATCCGTATTTTGAAAAAGATTCCTTATTTTTTTTTCATCAAAAATATTTGCCTCAACAATATCAATATATCCTGCATTTGCTTGGGTTTTAATGATGTAACTTTTTTGATGAATATTTCTAGTGACAACTGTAACTCTATAATTGTTCCTGGTAAGCTTTCTTATTAAGTTTCTACCAATTTGACCACTTCCACCAAAAATTAGACAATTTTTTGCTTTCATATATATATGTTAAAAATGACTAATAAAATTCAATTATATAAAAACGATTTACCAAATGATTTGAAATTAGGCAATATAATAGCAGTAGATGGTGAATTTATGGGTCTAAATGTCAGACGTGATCCTTTGTGCCTAATACAAATATCTACTGGAAATTCTGAGGCTCATATTATTCAATTTGATAGACTTAAATACAATGCTCCTAATTTAGTAAAAATACTAAGTGATGAAAAAATTGTTAAAATATTTCATTATGCTCGTGCAGATATTGCACATATCAAATACTACCTAAACACAGAAACAAATAATATTCTTGATACTAAAATTGCCTCAAAACTTGCTAGATCATACTCAGATAATCACTCTTTAAAAACTCTTATTAAAGAATTTGTTAATGTAGATATAAGCAAACAATTTCAAAATTCAGATTTTGGAGGTGAACTTACACCTGCACAACTAAAATATTGTGCTAATGATGTAATCTATTTACATAAAATACATGAAGAATTAAACAAGATTTTAATAAGAGAAAGCAGAATAAAATTATATCAAAATTGTTTAAAATTTCTTAAAACTAGAGTTGAACTTGACTTGGCTTTGTTTAGGGATGATATCTGGTCACACTAATGCATAAAAAAAAATTTATATTAGATGCTAAGAATGTAATTAATCTAGAAATCAAAGCATTACAAATTCTAAAAAAAAATATTAATAATTCATTTAATGAAGCAGTAATACAATTAGCCAAGTGCCAATCAAAAGTCATTTTATGTGGTGTTGGTAAAAGTGGCCTAATAGCAGCTAAAATTGCAGCAACGCTGGCTTCTGTAGGAACTCCTTCTTTTAGTTTATCAGCAAGTGAAGCATCACATGGAGATCTTGGTATGATTTCAAAGAAAGATATTTTAGTTCTAATAAGTAACTCAGGTGAAACTAGTGAACTAAAAAATATAATTCAATTTGCTAAAAGAAATAAAATATTAGTAATTGGGATTGTTTCAAAAAAAGATTCTATTTTGTATAAAGCTTCAGACATTAAACTATTAATTCCAAAAGTTATAGAAGCAGGTGGGATTGTACCAACATCTAGTACTACGGCGCAGCTTGCTCTTGGGGATGCTCTAGCAATTTCAACAATGAAATTGAAAAAATTTGGAAGAATGGATTTTAAAAAATTACATCCTGCAGGTAGTCTTGGGGCTCAATTAAAAACAGTAGAAGATATAATGTTGACAGGAAATAAAATACCTTTTGTGAATGAAAATATGCAGATGAATAAAGCATTAAAAGTTTTAAGCGAAAAAAGATTAGGAATTTTATTAATTAGAAACAAAAAAAAAAATACAATTGGGATAATTACAGATGGCCAGATAAGAAGATTTAGTCAAAAAAAAGAAAATTTTCAATCATTAAAAGTTAATAAAATTATGACAAAAAAACCTGTTTCTATTGATAAAAATGAATTAGCAGCTAAAGCCCTATCAGTTATGAATAGCAAAAAAATCACGTCTCTTTGCGTTTATAGCAAAAAATATAAATCTAAGACGATCGGTGTAGTTCATATTCATAATTTATTACAATCAAACATTTCATAGATGACTAAAAGAAATTTGCTACTATTAATTTTCATCTTAGCAACAATAATTATAACCTTATTTGTTTATTTTTATCAAATTCCAGCTGAAAAAAAAAATGTAAAAAATGATCAAATTAAAATTGAGGAAAAATCTTTTGCTTCAAACATTATTCAAAATGTAAAGTATACCTCAAAAGATATAAGGGGTAATGAATATATAATTACAGCTAAAGAGGGTGAAATAGATATTAATAACGACAATGTAATTTTTTTAAAAAGTGTTGAGGCTAAAATAATACTAAATAATCAAAATAAAATATTTATTTCCTCAGAATATGGCAAATATAATATTAATAATTTTGATACTATTTTTAACAAAAATATATTAATTAATTATTTGCAAAATAATATTAAAGGAGAATATTTGGATTTTTCTTTACAAAGAAACTCAATGATAATATCAGATGATGTTGTTTTTTCAGACAGCAATAATGTCCTAAAAACAGATGTTGTTGAAATTGACATTAAAACCAAAAATACTAAATTTTATATGTACGACAAAGATCATAAAGTTTCATTTAAAACAACGAAATAGAAAATGGGTATAATTAAAAAATTCAGAATTAAATCGTTTAAAAATAAAAATTCACTTATAGAATTTGAAAATATATCATTATCATACGGTAATAGATTAATTTTGGATAATATAAATTTTAAAATTAATGAAAGTGAAATATTTGGCATGTTGGGTCCAAACGGAGTTGGTAAATCAACAATATTTAATTTAATAACAGGTTTAATTGCGCCTCAAACAGGAAAAATAAAGATTAATGGTGAGGTAATTAATGATTACCCTATTTATCTAAGAACAAAGAAATATAAAATTGGATATGTGCCTCAGTATGGGGGTTTTTTCGAAGATTTATCTTTATTGGATAATTTAAAAGCTATAGCAGAAATTGTGATTGATAATAAAAATTTAATGAAAAACAAAATTGACTATATGATTACAAAATTTGAATTAGAGAATGTAAAAGATATCAAAGCGAAATATTTATCCGGAGGGCAAAAAAAGAAACTTGTAATCGCGTTAGCTTTACTTGGTGACCCAAAAGTTCTTTTACTAGATGAATGTTTTGCAGCGCTAGATATCTTGACAATAAAAATGATTCAAGAAATTATTGTAAATCTTCAACAAGAAAATCAAATTACTATCTGTATATGCGACCATCAAGCGAGAGACTTACTAGCTTGTGTAGATGTTGCTATGATTTTAAGTAATTGTAAAATTATCGCTCAGGGATCACCATCTAATCTTATTAATGACACAAATGCTCAAAGAGCTTATTTTGGAAACTCATTCAAAATTAGCTAATTTTTGATGTCAAATAAAATTACTATTAATAATAAAATAAAAAGTTTCTCAAAAAAAATTAATGTTAGTGGAGATAAAAGCTTAAGCATAAGATGGGTTTTGTTTTCTTCTTTAGCTAATGGTAAATCAAAAGCAAAAAATTTATTGATGTCAGAAGATGTTTTAGCTGCAATCAATGCTATAAAGATTCTTGGTATTAAAGTTGTAATTAAAAAAAATGAATGTGAAATTTTTGGTAAAGGAATAAATGGTTTTAAATATAGAAAAAATCTAAAGATAAATGCTAAAAATTCTGGAACGCTTGGTAGACTGATAATTGGTTTATTAGTTAATTCTCCTTTTTCAATTAAACTTATCGGAGATAAAAGTTTATCAAAAAGAGATTTTAAAAGAGTCTCAGATCCATTAAGCAAATTTGGTGCAAAATTCAAACTCAAAAATAATAAAAACTTACCTTTAAAAATTTGTGGAAATAAAAATTTAAAACCAATTTATTATAATGAAAAAAAGGGCTCAGCACAGTGCAAAAGTGCAGTAATTTTAGCTGGAATGAGAACTGAAGGTGTAACAATTATAAAAGCTAAAAAATCTCGAAATCATACAGAACTACTTTCAAAATACTTAAAGCTTCCTATCAAAATTAAAATAAAAAAAAATTATGATTTAATTAAAGTAAAAAAAGTAAATAAAATTAAAAAAATAAACTATAAAATTCCATCAGATATAAGTTCTGGTGCATTTTTTATAGTTTTAACGGCTTTAACAAAAGATGCAAAACTTACAATTAAAAATGTAAATATAAATTCTTCAAGGACAGGAATAATTACTATTTTAAAAAAGATGGGTGTTACAATCAAATATCAAAATAAGAAAATATACAAAGGTGAAAAGATAGCAGATATTTTAATTAAAAATCCAAAATTTATAAAACCAATTAAATGTCCTACAAAATATAATAGCTGTGCTATTGATGAATTCCTAATTATTTTTTTAGTTGCAGCTAAAGCTAAAGGGGTTTCCACATTCAAAGATATAGGAGAATTAAATCAAAAAGAGAGTCCTAGGCTTACATGGGGAAATAAAATTTTAAATAGTATTGGTATAAAAACTATATTAACAAAAGATTCAATTAAAATTTTTGGTAATCCAAATGTTAAAGTAGAAAAAAAAATTATTATAAAAAATTTTTTGAAAGATCACAGGGTAT
>CACCIO010000006.1 GCA_902546085.1 uncultured Pelagibacteraceae bacterium
TTTCTTGCTCATATTTCAGCTTCCTAGCTGCCTCTCTTAATCTTTGTTCTTCCTCAAGTCTATTTTTCCTTTCAATTTCTTTTAATCTTATTTTTTCTTTTCTTTCTTTTTCTTTTTCATCTCTTCTCTTTTGAGCTTCAATTTCTTTATTTTTTAATTGTTCCTCTTTAATTTTTATATTTTCTTCTCTAATTCTTTGTCTCTCTAACATTTTTAGCCTTAAATCTTCTTCTTTAAGCTTTCTGGCTTCCTCTCTAAGTTTTCTAGATTCTTCGTCTTTAATTTTTTTCTGTTCTATTTTAATTCTTTGAGCTTCTACTTTTTGTCTTTTTTCTTCATTCTTTTTTTTCTGCTTTTCATTTTCAATGATTAATTTTTTTTGAAAAAGAAGTTTCTTTCTTTCTTCTTTAAGTTCGTCTTGTTTAGCTTTTTTCGCTAATTTTTTTTCTATAATTAATGCTCTTTTCCTCTCTTTCTCTAATTGTTTTTGTAATGCTAAATCTTTTTTAACTTTGTTTTTTTTAAAATCTTCTAAAATTGAGGAAAACTTTTTTTTTGTTTTATCGATTGGATCAAATAAACTTTTTTTAATATTTTTATTAATGTCTTTTATTGAAACCATTTTAAAAAGTATCAATTAGAATTATAACACTAAATATTATGTGTGGCTAAATTGAGTTTTTTTTTCAGATTAAATGCAACTTAAGATTGTCTGATTTTAAGTTAGTTAATAAAAGACATTTTCAACTAATAAGTGTTCTTAGATGTTTAAAGAATCACTTAGTATGAATTCGTGAGGTGATGGAGGGAGACTGAAATCACCTCTTTTTTTTTGCTTGTTATAATTTTAAGTATTCGTAAAAAAATTTAATCGAAACCGCTAAAAGAAAAATTCCAAAAAACTTACTAATTTTATTCTTATCAATACTGTGTACTGTTTTAGCTCCTATCCGAGCCATGAAAGTTGTAATTGGTATAAATATTAAAAATGCTGGTATATTTATAAAACCAATACTTAGTGGAAGACTAGAATTTAAAAAACTTCCTGAAAGAAGAAATCCTATTGCTCCAAATACAGCAATTAAAAAACCTATAGCTGCTGCGCTCCCTATAGCTTTATTTATTGAATAACCAAAAAACTTAAGGATAGGTACATTCATTACAGCTCCTCCTATACCCATAGGAGCAGATATAAATCCAACAAGAAAACCAAGAATTACTTTTAAATGTAATTTCATTTTAACAATTATGTTTTGCTCCTTTTCTTTTATTAAAAGTAAGTAAATTCCTAAAAATAAGATCATTATAGAAAAAAATAAAACCAAAGATTTTGTTTTTAGAGAAGATGCAAAAACAGTTCCAATAATCACTCCTAGTACAACAAAAAGACCGTAATTCTTTACAATATCAAAATCAACTGCTTTAAATTTATGATGTGTTAAAACTGAAACTGTAGAGGTTGGTATTATAATTGCAAAAGAAGTTCCAACAGCAAGATGCATTACATATTGAGGATCAATTTCTAAAGAACCAAAAATAAAATATAAAAAAGGAACAGTTATCAACCCTCCACCTATACCAAATAATCCAGCCACAAAACCTACTGGAATAGCTGTTAAAGCCATTAATAAAATAATATAAATGTATTCGTTTGTTAGAATTGAATTAAGCAGACTGTCCTACTCTAGTATCTACATTGTTATATTTAATTTTATCCATGATGTGATCAATTTTTTTCACATCAGCATCTCTCACACACATGTTTTCACTTAAATATCTTTTCCAATAACTTGCACCTGTTTGACCATGAAATAAACCAAGAGTATGTCTCATAATTTGATTCAATCTTGTTCCTTTTTTTAATTCTTCTTTTACATAAGGAATGAGTTGTTCAATCACATCTTGTCTACTTGGCACATCTTCATTATTAAATATTTCTCTTTCAATATCTGCTAACAAATATGGGGTATGATAAGCGGCCCTTCCAATCATTACACCATCTGTTTTTTCTAAATGAGGCTTTATTTCATCTACTGAAGTTATTCCTCCATTAATAATGATCTCCTCATTAGGAAAATCTTTTTTTAATTTATAAACATATTCGTATTTTAGAGGAGGAATATTTAAATTTTGCTTAGGTGTAAATTTACCTAACATTGCTTTTCTTGCATGAATGATGAAAGTTTTAACTCCAGTTGCTTTTAAGGTAGAAATAAAACTATGTAAATTTTCATAATCTTCTACATCATCGTAACCAATTCTTGTTTTTATAGTTACTGGTAGTTTTGTAAATGATTGCATTTTACTTAAACAATCTGCCACTAAATTTGGCTCTTTCATTAAACAAACACCAAATTTATTTTTTTCAACTTTTTTACTAGGACAACCTAAGTTTAGATTAATTTCATCATAACCAAAATCTTCGCCTACTTTAGTGGCTTCAGCTAAAAGTTTTGGAGAAGAGCCTCCTAATTGAAGTGCTACAGGTTTTTCATTAATATTAAACTCCAATAACTTTTTTTTATCTCCTCTATTTATAGCTTCATCGACTACCATCTCAGTGTAAAGAAGAGTGTTTTTGGATATTAATCTAAGAAAAAATCGTTCATGACGATCTGTGCAATCCATCATAGGAGCAACTGATACTTTCCTATTCATGGTATAACTTTATATTATTTTTTTATGAGTTTGAAGCTTCAGTGTCATCTGAAGATACGTCTGCTTCTTGATTTTCTGACTCTGAAACTTCATCTAAAGAAACTTCTCCTTGCTCATTCATCGTTTCTTCTCCTACTGAATTATCAACTTCTGCTGTAGCTGTTTCAGATAGCTCAGCCAAATCTTCTTTTGTTACTTGAATTTTTTCTGGAGTTTTTCTTGCTCTTTTAGATGGTAAAATTGGAGTACCACTTTTTGAAATTTCACCTTTGTAAAGATTTTCAAAATCATCACCTATTTCTTCATCATCCTCAGCAGTATCGTCAACTTGCTCTACATGTTTTCTAAGTTTGTAAACGGCGCTATCAGTTAAATCTGAAACTTTAATTTTTTCTTCGGCAATTTCTCTTAATGAAATAACTGTATTTTTATCGTTATCTCTATCAATTGTTGGTTCTATTCCTGCATTAAGTTGAGTAGCTCTTTCTTTAGCAACAAGTACTAATTCGTAAGGACTCTCTACTTTATCTATACAGTCTTCTACAGTAACTCTAGCCATGCGGATTATCTACACAGTGAGTCTTTAAAAATCAAGGTCTATTTTTATAAATAATGAGGATTTAACTTATTTTTAACTAAATAAAGAAGAATAATCGATCCAAAGATATAAGTTCCTGAAACAACAGCTATGTCTTCAATTGAAAAACCAATATCAATCAGAAAGCCAAATAGAGCCGTACCAAATGCTGTTGAAAACACCATCAATGCAGTTGTTAAGGCTTTTATGGACCCAATATATTTAACACCATAAATCTCAGCCCAAGTTGAGGAACCAAGCACGTTTGCCAAACCATTGGTTACCCCCACTAAACCAAAAAATACAAAAGAAGACAGCGATGCATCAAAATAGTAGAGAACTATAGTACCAAAAAGAAGCGGGATATTCATATACATTAATAATTTTCTACTTGAAAATTTATCAATTAAAAAACCAGATATAAAAAGAGTGATCACAGATAAAATTGAGTAAGCCATAAATGATTGAGCAATCACATAGGGACCCCATTCTTTAGATGAAGATATAAAAGACTGATAAACAAATGATCCAGTTGCAATCCATGGCATAGCAAGCATTGTCATACAGATGATATAAAATCTATAATCTTTTAAGACTTCTATTCTTTTCCATTGTTTAATTTCTTTATTGTTCTCTTCAATTTTAGATTCTTCTCTGGTATCAAGCTTAACGTCTTTAACTAAAATAAATGTTGCAGCAGGTAAAACTAATATAACCAAAATAGAAATTGAGACCCAAATATCTCTCCATTCTATAAAAGTTAATAAAAAAACAATTAAAACTGGCATTATAAATTCAGCCAATGACAATCCTAACCAACCTGTACTTAAAGCTCTGCCTCTATTTTTTTCAAAAAAACGAGATATGGTTGTTGTTGCTGTATGACTTGATAAACCTTGTCCCGCTAATCGCATTAAAAAAATTCCTACAAATAAAAAAATAACAGATGAAATTTTTGAAAATATAAAACAGGAAGCTGACAAAAAAATTATTACATAAGAAGCAAACTTTAATATATTTACATCATCAATTTTTTTTCCAATCCAAACTAAAATAATACTACTTAGTAAAGTGGCTGATGCATAAATTGAGCCAAATTGTCCATGTGAAATTGATAAGGCGTCTCTAATACTAGAATTAAATAGGCCAAGAAAAAAACTCTGTCCAAAACTTGAAAAAAATGTAAAAATAAATCCAAATACAATTACTTTTAAACTTAAACTTTTAAACATAGAAATAAATTATGACTTGTAATGTTGCTTTCATAGGTCTTGGGGTTATGGGCTACCCAATGGCTGGATATATATCAAAAGCCGGACACAATGTAACTGTTTTTAATAGAACTAAATCTAAAGCTGAAAAATGGATTGGTGAATATAAAGGTAAAATGGCAAATACACCTGCGGAGGCTGCAGATGGTGCTGATTTCATTTTTACATGTGTTGGTAATGATGATGATTTAAGAGAAGTAGCAACTGGAGAAAATGGATTATTTAACACAGCAAAATCTGGGTCTATTTTTATTGATAACTCAACTGTATCAGCAGAAGTATCAAGAGAATTAAATAAAAAAGCTAATGATAAAGGGTTTAGTTTTTTAGATGCCCCTATTTCTGGTGGACAAGCTGGTGCTGAGGGCGGAATATTAACAGTAATGGTTGGTGGCGATGAAGAAGTGTTTAAAAAGGCCGAGCCTGTAATTGATTGTTATAGCAAAAAAGTAAAATTAATTGGTCCTTGTGGAAGCGGGCAGTTGACAAAAATGATGAACCAAATGTGTATTGCTGGAACAGTCCAAGGTTTGTCAGAAGCAATTAATTTTGGAATAAACGCGGGTTTAGATATGGATAAAGTTATGGAAACAATATCTAAAGGTGCAGCACAATCTTGGCAAATGGAAAATAGATATCGAACTATGACTGATGATAAATTTGATTATGGTTTTGCTATTGATTGGATGAGAAAAGATTTAAAAATTGCAATTGAAGAAGCAAAAAAAAATGGTTCACCTGTGCCTATAACAGAAATTATTGATGGCTATTATGCTGAAGTTCAAGAAATGGGTGGAAATCGTTGGGATAGCTCAGGTTTGATTGCTCGATTAAAAAAGAAAAAATAATATTTGTGACGGATACAGTTCCTTATTACGAGGACTTTGCAGAGATCAAAAAGAAAATTTGGTCGATGTTAGATAATGCTGTCAAAGATAGAAGTTCACCTTTTAGAATACCTGTATTTATTTGTGGCGATCAATCTGATCTAGATGGAAGAATTGTAGTTTTAAGAAAGTCAGACCAGACAAATAATATAGTACAATATCATAGTGACATACGATCAGATAAAATCGAAAAACTAAAAGCAAATAAAAATGCTGCAATGTTATTTTATGATAAAGATGAAAAGATACAGGTCAGATTAAAAGTAGAATGCATAATTAATCATAATAATGAAGTAACAAAAGAATCTTGGTCTAAGACCCAGCATATAAGTAGAAAATGTTATTTAGTTGATAATGGACCTGGAACAGAGTCTGATATTCCAACTTCAGGTTTAAAACCAGAATTAGATAATTTTGATTATACAAAAGAACAAAGTGAAAAGGGTTATAAAAACTTCACTGTTATTCAATGTAAAATCAAATCTATAGAATGGCTTTATTTAGCAGCTAAAGGCCACCGAAGAGCAAAGTTTAATTTGGAAAACAATAAAGATACCTGGTTAGTTCCATAGATGATTACTGGATATATATTCACAGCATTTCTTATAATTTTAGGACTGGCTGTGATGAGATTTGGGAGTATTAATTTTAAAAAATTTAAAGAAGGAAAAACAAAAATAAAAGCACAGTTAAGTGGGCAAATTTCTTTTTTAATTTTATTAATAATAATTATTGGATTAATAGTTTATTCAATTAATGGTTTACTTTTTAGTTAATTTCCAACATTGTAAGTGCACCAGGTTCTTTTAGCTTTTATTTTTTGTAGTTTTTTATGTGAATATCTTTTTCTCCAGTCATAATTCTCATTTGGAGCTTTTCCTCGTCCAACTTCAGCTGCCATTGCACATTTTAGCTCAACAGGATTAAAAGGATTGTTAGATGTTGGGTCTAGAAAAGCAGAGTCTTTAAAATCTGGACAAGTATCATCACCGTGATCATACAAAACTCCAAGTCTATACGAATCGTCACCAACTGGTCCTCCAATGACGGTCGAACTTGATGTATGCCCTTTTGAATTACCTTTGGTACAAGGCCATGCAAAACCATTTACATGCAATATTTCATGTAATGTCATCATCATTCTTTTATTTGCATTTGTTATATATTTACTTTGTAAAAAAATATATCCATGGTGAACACTTCCTTGTCCACCATCACTATGTTTAACATCAGCCCAGGCAAAATATAATTTGTTAGGATCGTTAAATCCTTTTTGTGTTAAATAAGCGTCAGGATAATTCATTCCATAATTACCTTTATATTGCTTATTAAATCTAACAAATGAAATATCTAATTTTCCATCTTCTCTCATATCATATCTAAATTTTTGTTTACCTTTTGTCATTTCAAAAACTTTTTCATTTGCAGCTAATAGCTCTTTTTCCATTTTACCATTAATATCCCACTCATTATCCTTACTGTCTTTATTTAATATATAAATAAAATGAACTTGAGGTTCATCAGTAATATCAGGTTGATCTTTAAAAAATCTTCCAGGTTTTTTATCATTTTCATCAATTTCCAAATTCAACTTTACACTTGCAATAGGTTCATCAATATTAGTCCAAACAATTTTGTCGTTAATTGCAAACAAAAAACATTCATTTTGAGTATACTTTTTTGCTCTCTTCATACACTGTTTATAGGCTTTTTCATGTGCTTGATCATTTATATCTTTTACAATTTTAGATCCAGTCGCCCATCCTCCTCCACTTGTAGATCCATAAAAAATTAATTTTTGTTTCTTTTTTTGAGACTTCTTAAGTTGTTTTTTGTAAAATTTTTCAAAATCATTCCAATAATTAATCCCTCCAGAACCTGGAACTTTAATTTCTGCAAAAATATTATTTGTTAAAAATAATGTAGAATAAAAAACTATAGCGGATAAAAATAAAAATATTTTTTTCATTTTGATATTTTTTTATCTTTAAGTTTTGTCATTGCTTTACCAGCAGAAAACGTATAGTCATTATCATCCATTAATTTTCCACCTCCATCATAAAGTTTCCAATTAAATGATACTTTATCTTTTTGTTTTTTTCCAAGTTTTAAGATAGTCAATTCAATTTTTCTAGTCTTTCCTCCAGAAGATCCATTAAATATTCTTTTTTCTCCTTCTTTCCAAACTCCTAAAGGAAATTTACATCCATTTACAATTATTCTTCCACCCCTTCTACTATCCCATACTCTTCCAATACATTGTCCATTATTAGTAATAGTAAATAATTGTGTTTTTACCTCACTTTGGCTTTTCCTTGTTCTTTTATAAACTTTTATTATCTCACCTGTATTTGGATTTTTCCAATCTTCAGGACCTGATATTTTTTTTCTTTTCTTATCACCAAATACAATATTTGCATTTGTAAATTTAATCTCAGTATCTTCACGAATTTCTCCACCAGTAAATAATTCAAGTGGTATAAATCTTTCGTTTGCTTGAGATAATTGAGAAATTAAAGAAACTATTAAAATTATTAAAAGTTTTTTCATACACCTTTAACTATAATATTTAGGCCCTTAGAGTTTTGCAAACGTATATCTTTTATAGGTTTGTAATCTTCTGAATGATACCATTCTAGAGCCTTTTCATAGGATGAAAATTTAATTAATATTATTCTCGGATAATTATCCTCACCTTCAACAACTGTATATTCCCCACCTCTTGCAAGATACTCTCCACCATATTTTTTAACAATTTCGGGAACTTTTTCGATGTACTCTTTGTAATTTTCAGAATTTGTTACTTTTAATTGTGCTATCAAATATGCTGCTGACATTTTTTCCTCCTTTAAAAAATTGATTTAGAATATTTTTTCCAATTATCTTGATAGTGTTTTGTATTTTCTAACACTGCTTGTTTTTCTTCTTCTGTAACTTCTCTAATAACTTTGCCTGGAGAACCAACAACCAAGGAGTTATCAGGTATAACTTTATTTTCTGTAATTAGAGCTTTAGCTCCAATTATACAATTTTTGCCAATATTAGCTTTATTTAATATGACAGCTCCAATTCCAATTAAACTATTGTCTCCAATGGTACATCCATGGAGCATAACTAAATGACCAACGGTAACATTTTTTCCTACTTTTAAAGGACATCCGGGATCTGTGTGCAATACACTTCCATCTTGAACATTAGATCCTTCACCAATATGAATATTTTCAATATCTCCTCTAAGCACTGCATTAAACCAAATACTTGTATTTTCTTCTAAAGTAACATCACCAATTACAGTTGCATTAGGAGCTACCCAATTTTCGCCAGAGTTTTTTGGTTTTTTATCTTTTAAATCATAAAACATAATCTATATATTTTATATTATGCCCATACAAACTCCAATATGTGATTTTGGTCAAAAAGCTGTACCATTTGAATTAAAATCTACTGATAATAAAATTCTTTCCTTAAATGATATCAAAGGTGAAAATGGAACTTTGATAATGTTTATCTGTAATCATTGTCCATATGTAAAAGCTATAACAAAAGAATTAGTTGAAGATTGTACTGAATTAAACAAAATTGGTATCAACTCAGTTGCTATATGCTCAAATGACTTTATTAATTATCCAGATGACTCGTTTGAAAACATGATTAAGTTTTCAAATGAAAATCATTTCAATTTTCCTTACTTACATGATGAAACTCAAAAAATTGCTAAAGCATATGATGCTGTGTGCACTCCAGATTTTTTTGGTTATAATAAAAATTTAGAACTTCAATACAGAGGACGATTAAGAGAGCTTAAAAAATTTATTCCAGTTAAAGATGGAGAAAGTGATCTACTAATAGCTATGAGACAAATAGCTGAAACCGGAAAAGGTCCTGAAAATCAAATTCCAAGTGCGGGCTGTGGTATTAAATGGAAGTATGATTGATGTATCTAATTGTAACTAGGTCATTTCCACCAGAGTTGGGTGGAATGCAAAGTCTTATGTGGGGTTTATCAAGAGAGTTATCAAAAAACTTTATGATCAAAGTTTTTGCAGATTATATTGAGGGCCATAAAGAATTTGACGAACAGTCTTCTTTTTCTATTGAAAGAGTTGGTGGAATTAAATTGCTTAGAAAATATAGAAAAGCTCAATTAATAAATGAATATATTAAACAAAATAAAATAGATGCTATTATTGCTGATCATTGGAAAAGTTTAGAGCTCATTAAATCAAATAAGAAAAAATACTGTTTAATTCATAGTAAAGAAATCAACCATCCTAAAGGTTCTAATCAAAATAAGAGGGTGATTAGTGTTTTAAATAATGTTGAAAAAGTTATAGCAAATTCTAAATTCACAAAAAATCTAGCGATAGAAATTGGAGTTAATGCAAATAAGATAATTGTAATAAATCCAGGTATTAATCCTGCCGAAGAATTAAACAAAAAAACTTTAGATAAAGTTGAAAGTATACTTAAAATTAAAAATCCAAGATTAATTACAGTTTCAAGATTTGATAAACGTAAAAATCATGAAAAAATAATAATGGCTTTGAGAAATTTAAAACAAATTTATCCTGATATTGTATATATTTGCGTTGGTTATGGAGAGGAAGAAGAAAATATCAAAAAACTTGTAAAAGAACTAGATCTTGAAGCTCAGGTTATGTTTTTCAAAGACATAAGTAATGACCTAAAAAATGCTTTAGTTGCAAAATCAAATATTTTTGTGATGCCGTCTATAATCCATAAAAAATCTGTTGAGGGGTTTGGTATAGCGTATGTTGAAGCTGCACAGTATGGTGTCCCATCAATTGGTGGTAAAGATGGTGGGGCTGCAGATGCAATTGAACATGAAAAGACTGGTTTAATATGTGATGGAAATAGTCTAGATGATGTTTATTCCTCAATTAATTCAATGCTTGAAAATAAAAAATATTTAGAACTTGGAAAAAATTCTAAAGAATTTGTTAATAAATTTCAATGGTCTAAAATTATTCAAGAATACAAGAAGATATTAAATTGATTTCAAATAATAAACTAGCAATTTTTTTAATTGTATCTTCAGTATTATTTGGAACATTGATGCTTACATTTTTAAAATTAGCTCAAGAAGAAGTTAACGTTTACGTCGCAGGATTTTTTAGATTTTTATTTGGTTTTCTAATTATTTTGCCTTACATATTAAAATCCAAGTTCACAGTATTTAAAACAATTCATCATAAGAAACATTTTTTTAGAGCATTTTTAAACTTACCTTCCATGCTTTTATATTTTTCAGCTTTAGTAATGATGCCAATTGAAAAAGCTACAGCAATTTCTTTTGTTGTCCCTTTCTTAGTAACAATATTGGCTGTTTTATTTCTTGGAGAAAAAATTTACTTATATAGAAGTTTTGCACTAGTTTTAGGGTTTATTGGTATGTTGATAATTTTAAGACCAGGAATAATTGATATTTCTCTTGGAGTTTATATGGCTCTAGCCTCCTCTTTTATGTGGTCTGTTGTGATTATAATTACAAAAAGTATAGCAAAAGATGATAGTTCAATAACAATTTTATCTTATGGATACACATACATGACAATTTTTAGTTTCATTATTGCTTTGTTTCATTGGCAAACACCTGGTTTACAAACTTTAATTTATTTATTTTTTGGAGGTTTATTTGGTACTTTGTTACACCTTTGCATTAATCATGCTTATAAATTAGTTGATGTTAGTGTCACTCAACCATATTCCTTTTTAAGTCTAGTATTTGCATCTTTGATAGGTTTCTATGTATTTAATGAAACACCTGATCTATTTACATGGATTGGTGCAAGTGTAATTTTTTTAGGGGTTTTAATTATTTCATATAGAGAAATGAAATTAGAAAAAGAAATAATTAGAAAAAGTATAGATATTAAAAATTAATTTTTTTTCGTAAAAGTTTTATAAATATGCCAAATTACAATTAATATTGTGGTAGCTAAAATACATGCTGTTAAAGTTCTGTCCCATAAAAATTCCCAAGAACCGTTGCTTAATAATAAAGATCTTCTAAGATTTTCTTCCATCAGTCCGCCTAGTACAAAAGCTAATATCAAAGGTGGCATCGGGAAATCATATAATCTTAAAAAAGTTGCTACTACAGCTATCCCAATCATTAAATAAATATCGAAATTATTAAATGACATTACATAAATCCCAGTAACAGAGAAAAATAGAATTAAAGGAATTAAATAATTTTTAGGAATAGCGAGAATTCTAGCTATATAAGGAATGAGTGGTAAATTTAATATAAGAAGAATTACCATTCCAATATACATAGACATAATTATTGACCAAAAAATCTCTGGATTAGTCATGTAAAGTCTAGGACCAGGCTGAACACCAAAACCTAAAAGTGCACCTAGCATTACCGCGGTTGTTCCACTTCCAGGAATTCCCAAAGTAAGCATTGGCACAAAAGAACCTGAACAAGCAGCATTATTTGCTGTTTCTGGTGCAGATAAACCATTTACACTTCCTTTACCAAATTTTTCTTTTTCTTCATCACTAACTACGTTTCGTTCCATGCCATAAGCTAAAAAAGATGCAATTGTTGCACCAGCACCAGGTAAAACACCAATTAAAAAACCAATAACTGATGATCTTGGTATTGTTTTGTACATTTTAGTTCGCTCTTCTTTATTTATCTTAATAGAACCTAATTCAGTTAATGAAACTTGTTTAGCAGCAATAGTTGGATCGTTTCTTTTTAAAATAATTGTTAAAGCTTCACTCATTGCAAAGGTTGCCATGACAACAAGTACGAAGCTAATACCATCAGTTAGGTTCATATTGTTAAATGTATATCTTGTAATATCAGACAAACTGTCTTGACCAACTGAAGCCAACATCAAACCTAAAACGACCATCATCATTGCTTTTAAAAATTGTCCTTTAGATGAAAAAGCAGCAATAGCTGTTAAGCCTAAAATCATCAAAGCAAAATAATCAGGAGATCTAAAAGATAAACTTACTTTAGACAAACTTGGTGCCATGAATAACAAATAAATTGCGGACAATGTTCCACCTGCAAATGAGCTCCAAGCTGCAATTGCTAAAGCTTTTCCAGCTTTACCTTGCTGTGCCATTGGATAACCATCAAATGAAGTTGCAACTGTTCCTGGAACACCGGGGGCATTTAATAATATTGAAGAAGTTGATCCACCAAATACTGCTCCGTAATAAACACCAGCCATTAAAATTAATCCTGTTGCAGGTTCAAAACCATATGTAATAGGTATCATTAAAGCAATTGCAGTCATTGGACCAAGACCAGGAAGCATTCCAATGATTGTTCCAAAAAAACAACCAACCATAACCATTAATATATTTTGGAGTGTAAGTGCTGTTGTTAATCCAATTAGTATTCCTTCAATCATCCCATGACCCCTATTGATTGCAAGAATGGATCCCTTAAATAAATATCAAGAATACCATGAAGCAAATACATAAAGGCAGCAACAAATGGAAAGGATAATAAAAACATCAAAATCCATCTTCGTTCTCCTAAAAAATAATATGAAGCAAATAAAAATAATGAAGTGGTTAAAAAATAACCAACTTTTAAAATTGTAGCTCCATAAATAATTGCAATTAATATAAGTATACCAGTTTTTTTATACTCTAAATTTTTATGTTCTACTTTAATTGTATTTGGGTCTGGTAAAATAAGTTTCAATCCAGAAAAAAATAATCCTGCATAACCTAAATAAATTGGAAACGTTTTAGCGTTAAATGGAGCTTTTTCATCGAATGTGAAAACTTGAATTTGATAAGCTAAATATAAATAAAATGCTGAAAAAATAAAAAAGAGCAGTGATATAATTTTTGTAGTATTTATATTCACTGCTCTAATTTTTAATTTCTAACCAAAGGTTAGATAACTCCTAGTTTTTTCATAAGAGCTGTCATTTCTTCAGTTTGTTTTTCTAAGAAAGATACAAACTTATCTTCAGGGTTATAAATATTAACCCAAGCATTTCTTGCTCTTACTGTTTCCCATTCAGGAGTTTTTTGTACATCGCCAAGCATTTTTGCAATTGCTGCTTTATCAGCATTGCTCATACCTGGAGGGCCAAAAAATCCTCTCCAGTTAACGAATTGTACATCATACCCTTGTTCTTTAAGAGTTGGTGCATCTGGTGCATCAGAAACTCTTGAAGGAGCAGTAATTCCAATAATTGTTACTTGGTCTCTTGCGCCCATCAATTCACCTAAACCAGTTGAAATGATTTGAGTTTCTCCAGATAAAAGTCCAGCTAAAGCTTTTCCACCAGCATCATAAGGAATGTATGCAACAGCATTTGGATCTGCACCAGCAGCTTGGAATGCTAAAGCACCAATTAAATGGTCCATACTTCCTCTTACTGATCCACCAGCCATTTTGATTGAGCTTGGATCTTTTTTGTATGCATCAACTACATCTTTAAAGTTTTTGTAAGGTGAGTTTTTTGCAACTGCAATTGCACCATAGTCACCTATTACTCCAGCAATTGGCACAACATCTTTATAAGATAAAGTTCCGCTACCTTTTACATAACCTTCGTGTCTAGTAATAGATCTTAGTACTAATGGTGTAGATTGAACTAACACTGTATTAGCAGGTTTAGTATTAATCATATAAGCAAGTGCTTTACCACCGCCACCACCCGACATATTTTCAAATGATGCACTTTTTAACATACCAGCTTTTGTTAAAGCTTCTCCAGTACCTCTAGCAGTTCCATCCCAACCACCGCCAGCACCACCACCAATTACAAAGTGCAATTTTTCAATTGCTACTGAACTTGTAGTTGTTGCTGAGAATAATAGGATTGCTGAGAATAGTACTGAAAATAATTTTTTAATATTACTCATAATACCTCCCTTATTGTTTATTATTTTATTTATATTAAATAGTTAATATAAACTAGAGTCAATCAGATAGATAAATGAAAATGAATTTATTAATCAAAAATTTTAAAGAAAATTTATCCCAGATATTAACAATTAAATTTATTTCTGTTTTAATCATTTCTTTTCCTAGTGCAATTGTTGCTGACTATTTAAGTATTCCTCTAGCTTGGTTTTTAGGACCGATGATTGTCACATCAATTGCTGCTTTATCAGGTCTAAAAATCATTATGCCTAAAATTATATTAAGTTTTATATTGATAATTTTAGGTTTGCATATTGGAAATTACATAGATCAAAATTTATTTAATCAAATGCTTGATTGGATTTGGACTTCATTAATTATGTTAATCTACATAATAATTTGTATTTTAGTTGTCGCTAAATACCTTCAAAAATTTGCAAGTTATAGTGAAAAAGCTTCAATATTTTCAGCAGCTCCTGGCGCATTGGGTCCTTTAATGATTTTAGCTGAAAATGAAAAAACAGATTTATCTCAAGTAGCAACCTCTCATTTAATCAGATTAATAATCATAATAACTATCATCCCATTTATTATAGTTAACAATACTGATAATAATGTTTTGTTAAATGATGACTTAAATTATTTAGCTCAAAATCATTTAAATTTAATTTTACTTATTATTACATCTTTGTTTTTTATTTTTGTTTTTGATAAAATTAGAATTCCTGCTGCTTTACTATCTGGAACATTATTTGCGAGTGGTTTGTTACAAATTACTGATATAGCCTCATATAAATTACCAAATGAAACAGTAAATTTTTGTCTATTAATACTTGGCTCTTCAGTTGGTTGTAGGTTTGCTGAAAAAACTGTTAAAGAGATAGCTAATAATTCTCTTCATAGTATTGTAGCTACAACTATTTTGGTAGTATTAGGTTTGGTTGCAGCCTATGTTGCAACATTCTTTGTTGAGACAAACATTTTAACTTTAATATTATCTTTTAGCCCTGGTGGAATTTATGAGGTAGCAGTTATAGCAATTGCTTTTGATTTAGACCCAGACTTTGTTGCTTTTCACCATATAATAAGATTACTTTTCATACTTTTCACAGTTCCTGTATTTTTAAGAATAATTGAAAAAATTAAGAAATAATTTCAGAAAGTCTTTTAAAAACTTTTTCTGCTGACAGTTTTGATAATTCAGGAGCTTGTATTGCTTTAAAATTTTCTCTTTCAATACTTACTTTAAAAGGAGTTGTATGAGATCCAAATAAAGCGATTCCTTTTGAGCCTAAGTGTGCCGTCATATGTGCAGGTCCTGTATCATTTGCAACAACAAATGAACTATCTTCAATTAATGCTGCTAACTGAGAAATATCTAAAGCTTTTCCATTATCTAAAATACAGAGTGCATTTATATTTGATGCTTCTTTAATTTCATTTGGTCCAGGAGCTACAACAACTTTAAATTTATTGTCTGACTTTTCGTTAATCATAGAAATTAATTCATTATAATAAGGCCATTTTTTTGATGTTAAATGTGGTGAGCAGAAAGGAAAAAGAAGAATATATTTATCCAATTGATAGTAACTTTTTATTTGGGATATGTCTGAAGAGCTCCAAGAAAAATCAGGGTGCAATGTATGATTTGTATTTATACCTGAACTTTTTAATTGGTAATCAAATCTAGATAAAACAGAATCTTTATCAAAATCTTCTTTTCTAGTTCCTTCTGGTAAAGAAGTTTCTGTAGATGACCAAATATCTTTTGAGGCTTTTGGAAATAAGATTTTTTTATAAAAAGCTGATCTACTTGAATTCTGAAGATCATAAACTTTTGAAAAATTATATTTTTTTATACTTTTCATTAGTAAGTATAAATAAATCAGGTTGAGTCTTGATAATCGCTTATCTAAAATAACATTAGAAATATGTGGATTTTTTTTAAATAAATCAAAGTATGGTTTAGTTGTAAGCAAATGAATTTCATCTTCTTTATGATTCTCAGAAATATCTTGAATTGCCCCACATGCTTGAGCTATATCACCCAAAGATCCATGTTTGATAATTAAAATATTAGACATATTTTTAACAATTTAACATAGTATAAAATTTAATGAATAAAATTATAGTAGAAGTTTCAGTAGGTGAACTTTTAGACAAAATCTCAATCTTAGAAATTAAGAAGGAAAAAATTAAAGATCCTGAAAAACTAAAATTTATATCAAATGAACATTCGATTCTAAAAGATCAGCTAGAAAAGAATGTTAAGTCTGATGAAAAACTAAATAAACTATTCCAAGATTTAAAAGAAATTAATGCCAAGTTATGGATTATAGAAGATCAAAAAAGAGATTGTGAAAAAAACAAAGACTTTGGAGAAAAATTTATTAAATTGTCTAGAGATGTTCATTTTTTTAATGATGATAGAGCAAAAATCAAACTAGAAATGAATAATCACACCGGATCAAGTATTAAAGAAATTAAAGAGTATACTAGTTACTAAAAACTTTAGGAAACCAATCATCTCTCATCAAATCTCCAGTTTTTAAATTAATTCCATCAAATGGAGGTGAGGTTGGCCCTCCTCTGTCAATATATTTTACATCGTCTCCTATAAATCGCATCGAAAATGCCCTTCTTGATTTAGAAGAATTGTTTCCTGTTGAACCATGTACAGTTTTAAAATTAAATAAAACAGCATCACCCAAACTTAATTTTGGAATTAAAATATTTTTTTCAAATTCTTTTGATGGTGGTAAATCCATAAAAGAACTATCATCTTCATACCAAGATTGGTTATTTGACCATTTTGTGGGTCTAATTAACTTTGACCATTTATGAGAACCTAAAATTAATTTAATATTATTTTTATGATCAACTTCATCTAATGGTATCCAAAAACTTCCAGTATCATTCCCATCAACACAATAATACGGCATATCTTGATGCCAAGGTGTTTCTTTATTAGTATCTGGATCTTTAATAAAAATATGTTCGTGAAAAATTTGAGTAGATTTAGAATTAGTTGCTTCTGCAAATATTTGTGCTCCATGTGAATTAAATAAACAATCCTTAAATTCCTCTATCCTTTCCCAATTGCAATAATCTTCAAAAAATCTTCCCTTATCAGCAATTATATTCTCTCTTCCATGTTTGCTTGGATTATCTAAAACTTTTTGAAATCCTTTTCTAAGTGGCTCAATCCAGTCTTTAAATATATCCTTAATTATTATTACTCCATTATTTTGATACTCTTTAATTTGTTGTTGAGATAAATGCATTTTACTTATTACTGAAAACTGTACTTTTTTTCTAAAAATTTAATAAGATTATGAATGATAAAAGTCATGAATAAATAAATTCCACCCGTAACAATAAAAACTTCAATTGGTTTAAAAGTTGTTGAAATTATATACTTAGCAACACCAGTTAAATCCATTAGAGTTACAGTGCTTGCTAAAGAAGTTCCTTTCATCATCAATATAATTTCATTTCCATATGCAGGTAATGATTGTCTAATAGCTATTGGAATTTGAATTTTATAAAAGATTATTTTATTTGATATACCTAAACTTTTTCCAGCTTCAATAATTCCTGGTTTAATTGTTTGAAATGCTGATCTTAAAATTTCAGAGGTATATGCACCAGTATTTAAAGTAAAAGCTATAATCGCACACCAATAAGGTTCTTTTAAAATTACCCATAGAAATGTTGTTCTTAAATATTCAATTTGGCCCAATCCAAAATAAATTATGAAAATCTGAACCAATAAAGGTGTTCCTCTAAATATATATGAATAGCCATAAGCAAATTTATTAATAAATATATTTTTGTTTAATCTTAAAATTGCAAAGAAAAGACCTAGGAATAATCCAAAAAATAATGATGCAGATAGTAATTTTAATGTAACTACTGATGCTTCTAAAAGTTTGGGGAAACTTGTGATCATTAAATCAAAATCCATTAATACCCCCTGCTATATCTTACTTCTAGCTTATTAATTAACTTCATGCTTATATATGTAAGCAACAAATACAAAACCGCTGCGAAAGAATAAAAGAAAAGTGGATCTCTAGTAGATCCAGCTGCAACATAAGATTGTCTCATTATTTCAACTAAACCAGTCACTGAAATTAGAGAAGTATCTTTCAGAGTTATTTGCCAAACATTACTTAGATTTGGAATTGCCAACCTCAACATTTGAGGTAATATTATTTTATAAAATTGTACAAACTTATTAATCCCAAGGACTTTTGCAGCTTCAAATTGTCCTTTATCAATAGATTGTATAGCCCCCCTAAATACCTCTGTTGAATAAGCTCCAGAAATAATTCCAATTGCTAATGAGCCAGTAATAAAAGCATTTATTTCTATGTATTCATAATAACCAAAAATTGAGGCAACATACATAATTGCTCCACTACCTCCAAAAAAGAATAGATAAATTACCAATAGTTCGGGTACTCCTCGAATTATAGTTGTGTAAAAATTACCTAACAGATTTAAACTTTTGTATTTTGAAAGTTTTAAAGGAGTGAAAATTAGAGCGAAGATGAAACCAACTAGCATTGATGTAATTGATACAGCAATTGTCATTAAGGTTGCATAAAACAACTCATCTCCCCAACCTGTTTTACCAAATGCTAGAAGTTCCATATAGATTGGCGACTATATATTATAGTCGCCAAATCTGAAATGAATTACATAGAAGCGTCGAAACCAAAGTGCTTAATAGCAAGTTTACTAATAATTCCTTGTTTTCTAGCTTTATTAATTGCTTTGTTGAAGTCTTTTAAGATTTTGGCATCTCTTTTTCCAATCGCACTATCGCTAGATTGTCTAATACCAACACCTACGCCATTACCAAATGCACCACCTGAAAAAGTTGGTCCAACTAATACAACTGGTTTACCTGATTTTTCTGCATAATCTGTAAATGCTACTGCTGCAGCTAAAGCAACATCACATCTTCCAGAAGTTAGATCAAGGTTAACTTCATCTTGGGTTTTATAAGTTCTGACATTTACACTTCCTACATCACCTGATTCTAAAAAGTTTTGGTGAATTGTTCCTGTTTGAGTACAAACAGTTTTACCAGCAAGTGCACTTGTTAAAGTTTTAAGAGCTTTCTTAACATCAGATCCGCCTAATGATAAATTAATGCCTTCTGGTGTGTCCATGCCCTCTAAGCTTGAGCCTTTCATTACTGCAAGAGAAGCTACTTCATCAGCATAACCTTGTGAAAAAGTAATTGTTTTTTGTCTTTCAGCAGTTATAGACATCCCAGCCATAATCGCATCAAATTTTCTCATAACTAAAGCAGGAATCATTCCATCCCAATCTTGTTCAACAATCGTACACTCATATTTCATGATCGCACATAGTTCTTGAGCAAGCTCGACCTCAAAACCGATAAGATTACCTGATGCATCTTTTGAATTCCATGGAGGGTAAGCGCCTTCAGTCCCAATTTTTATTTTTTCAGCAGAAACATTTCCGATGATAAATAAAGAAGTAAGAACTGTTAAAATAGTTTTTTTGAATATATTCATTATTTTCTCCTTTAATTAATAAGAATTATTTCACAGTTTTAAAAAAGAAAAAAGAAAAATTAATGATTTATTGAAGAAGAAAAATTCCAAGAACAATCAAAACTAGGTATATAAACTCTTGACAATTTTGCATTTCCAAAGTTTTGATTAAAAACATTTAACCAGTTTTCAACCTGCTGTGGTTTTTTATCCTGACTTCCTACTTGAGCAGTAATAACTCCTTTTGGCTTTAAAATTCTCACTAATGAGTCCATATTTTTAGCAGCTAAATCTATGCAAAATTGATCATCATTAAGATCAACAAAAATATGATCATAAGTATCATCACTTACTGATTTAATACTTTCAAATGCGTCGCCCCATACACATTTGACAGAATTTTTTTCTGTTGATTTCCCACCAATTTCTCCAAGGTGTTTATTGCAAACATCAACTACTTCGGGATCTAGTTCATACCAATCTATAAAGTTAAAATTTTTGGAAATGCATTCTCTTGCAACTCCACCATCTCCACCGCCAATAATTGCCGCTCTTTCATTATCTTTGTTTAAATTTAAACCAGACCCTACAAAGGTTGAGCTATATAAATGCTCATCAGTTGATGCAACTTGTATTTCGCCATCTATAAATAAAGATTTTCCAAACTGTTCTAAGTCTAAAATTTCAATGTGTTGACCAACTTTAGATTTAAAATCTTCCAAAACATCATTAACAACATATGATTTTTGTAAACCTGGTGAGCTATAAATATCATGATAAAGAGATTTTGTGTCTCTATTAAATTCTTTTTTAACTATTCTTTTATGTTCAAATTCTTTTTTTATAATATCTATCGCTACTGATGGGTTTACTTTACCACATGTAAAGAAATCGAAACTTATAATTCCTTTTTCAGGGAATGTGTGAAAACTAATGTGACTTTCAGCTAATAAAGCAAGAATTGTAAAACCCTGAGGTTCAAATTTATATTTCGATATATTTAAAATTGTTACTTTTGCAGCTTTTGCAATATCATGGATTACTTTTTCAAATACAGAAGGATCGTATTCTTTTGTTGTACCAATAATGTCTAGAGTTATGTGTTCTCCAACTTTAGTCATTAACTATCCTCTTTTATAATTTTTTGCTTTGGATAAAACTTTTTTCATTTCATTAATTGAAAGAATTTTAGGCCTACCCAGTTTAAGGCTCGTTATATACTGAAGTGATATATTTTCAACCTCTTCAGCAAGTTCAAATGCTTTTGATAAACTTTCTTCAAATGCAATCTGTCCGTGATTTGAAATTAAACAAGCTTTTCGACCCTTTAAAGCTTTCAAAATATTTTTTGACAATTCTCTTGTTCCAAATGTTGCGTATTTTGCACATTTGATATTATGACCTCCAGCCATTGCTACCATATAATGAAAAGAAGGTATTCCTCTCTTGTGAGTAGAAACTGCCGTAGCACATGTTGAGTGTGCATGAACAATTGCTTTTGCTTCTTTTTTATTTCTGTAGATATCTTGATGAAACTTCCACTCAGATGAAGGAATTCCTTTTTTTTTATCAAAGTATCCATCTAGGGAAACAAAAACTATATCATTGTTCTTTAATGATGAGTATTTTTTTCCTGAAGGAGTAATTAAAAAACCATCTTTGTACCTTGATGAAATATTGCCAGATCTTAATGCTGATAAATTTTTTGAATTCAGCATTTTTGAATATTTTATTATTTCAGATCTTAAATTTTTCATTTAAATAATTTTTTTAAACCATCAAAAGAAGCTTCGGCAATACCTCTTTCAGTAATTAATCCTGTCACATATTTTGCAGGCGTAACATCAAAAGCTAAGTTCATTGCTTTACTTTTATTTGGGTATATCAAAATTTTCTTAATTTTATTGTTCTCATCTATACCTTCAATATGAGATAATTCTTCTGAATTTCTTTCTTCAATGGGAATATCTTTTGCATATTTAGTATCCCAATCAATTGTTGAGCTTGGAAGGGCCACATAAAAAGGAACGTTATTATCATGAGCGGCTAATGCTTTAAGATAAGTTCCAATTTTATTACAAACATCTCCATTAGATAAAGTTCTATCAGTACCTACAATACACATATCAACTTCACCTCTCTGCATTAAAATACCACCAGTATTATCAGCGATAATAGTATTGGGAATTTCCTCTTCGTTTAATTCGTATGAAGTTAAGTTTGCACCTTGGTTTCTTGGTCTTGTTTCGTCTACCCATACATGCACTGGTATACCTTTTTTATGAGCATGGTAAATTGGTGATGTGGCTGTACCCCAATTAATTGTTGCTAACCAACCTGCGTTACAATGTGTTAAAATGTTTACTGTGTCTTTCTTTTTATTATAAATTTCTTCAATTATTTTTAATCCATTAATACCAATATTTTCACAAAACTTTTCATCCTCATCACATATTTCTTTTGCTTCATTTAAAGCTATATCTAAAATTTGATCACTATTTATACCAGATAATTTTTTCATCATACGATCTACAGCCCAATTTAAATTAATAGCAGTAGGTCTTGATTGAATTAGATCTTTTGCACTTTTTTCAATAAATTCTGAATCATTATTTTCTTGAACTGCCAAAGCTAGACCATAAGCAGCTGTTCCACCGATTAGAGGTGCACCCCTTACTTCCATTACTTTAATTGCATTAATTGCGTCTTTTATAGTTTTGAGTTCTTTAATTATAAATTGGTGAGGAAGTTTTGTTTGATCAATAATCTTAATAACATTATTTTCAAACCAAATAGTTCGATACTCTCTTCCCTCTATTTTCATCTATTTAAAACTCTACCTGCTACAGTTTTTAATTTATATATGGTCTTTTTTGTTCTTTTTTCTGGAGCAGTAATAATTGCTACATCTAAACAATTGTTTGTTGGGTCATTTGGGTCAATATGATCTTCAAAATTATCAATTAAATTTTTAATCATAATTTTTGCTTTTTCAGCGTTTCCTAATAAAACTTTGATCACTTGTTGAACATCAACATTTTCATGATCTGGATGCCAACAATCAAAATCCGTTACCATAGAAACTGATGCATATCTAATTTCAGCTTCTCTTGCTAATTTTGCCTCTGGCATATTAGTCATTCCAATTACATCTGCTTTCCAAGATCTATATAAATTAGATTCAGCTAATGTAGAGAATTGTGGTCCCTCCATAACAACATAGGTTCCATTTCTTTGGTAATCTATATTGGATTTTTTAATTGCCTCTTCGCATGCATTCATTAAACCATTGGAGGTTGGGTGGGCCATTGATACATGGGCAACAATCTCATCATCAAAGAAAGTTTTATTTCTTGCAAAAGTCCTATCAATAAATTGATCAATGATAACAAATTTTCCAGGAGGTAAATTTTCTTTAAGAGAACCAACAGCTGATACAGAAACAATATCTGTTACACCTAATTGCTTAAGTGCATCTATATTTGCTCTAAAATTTATATTTGAAGGAGAAACATAATGTCCTCTTCCATGTCTTGGTAAAAAGTAAACTTCCTTAGTATTATATTTAGTTTTTAAAATCTGATCCGAAGGTTTGCCCCATGGAGTTTGTATATCCAGTAATTCTCTATCTATGAATTCTTCGACGTCATAAAGACCACTACCACCGATTATTGCTAATTTACCTATTGTCATAATTAAAAATTTATTTATTTATACTTTTATATTTAACTATTATGAATTTAAAAGATTATATTAGATCTATTACTGATTATCCAAAAAAAGGGATTTTGTTTAGAGATATTACAACTTTAATTAAAGATGAGAACGCTTTTTCTGAAACAATCAACCAAATTGTAGAAAGATCAAAAAAATTTAATTTTACAAAAATTGCTGCAATTGAGTCTAGAGGTTTTGTATTTGCTTCTGCAGTTTCTTATATTTTAAAAAAACCATTTATTATGCTGAGAAAAAAAAATAAATTACCTGCAGAGGTTCATTCCATAGATTTTGAGTTAGAATACGGAACAGCAACAATAGAGGTGCACAAAGATTCTATAAACGAGAAAGATACTGTTTTAATTATTGATGATTTAATTGCAACAGGTGGGACTGCAGAAGCTGCTGCAAAACTTGTTGAAATTTCAAAAGGAAAAGTTGCTGCTTTTATATTTGTTATTAATCTATTTGATTTAGGTGGCTCAGATAATTTAATGAAAAAAAAATATAATGTTGAAAATTTAATGGAATTTCCAGGACATTAAATTTTTATATTTGGTCTAAAAAAAGATTTTCTGCCTATTACTGCATTCAAATAACCCATTGCTCTGTGTAAATATATTTTGCTTTTTTTGGGATTAAATATTGCAAGATATAATACATACTTTAACACTGCTGAGATAAAAGTTGGCAAACCATTAATTAATGCAAAAAAATAACCTTTGTGTTTTCTGTTAAAATAAAATTTTGACCATATCCAATGCCAGTTTCTAGACAGTTCTACTTCCTCTGAAAACTTTTGACTAACAGCTTTCCCACCTAAATGATTTATTTTAGATTTAGGAACAACATAAATTTCCTCATTATGGTCAATTAATCTTTTGCAAAAATCATCATTTTCTAAATATAAAAAAATATTTTCATCAAAAAATTTAAAATTTTCAAAATTTTTAATCTGATTTATTTTTTTCACATTTAAAAGCATTGCAAATCCATCAACACTTTTAACCATGAAAGGATTAATAGAATTTTCATTTTTTTTATTTTCGTCGAATAATTTGTAATTAATGTTAATACCTGATTTTATGATAGGAGCAATTACAGCAAATGATTCAATTTCTTTTGAAGCGATAATCAATTCGTCGATTGTGTTATTTTCTAAAACAACATCAGGGTTTAAAATTAATGCAAAATCAGTAGTAGAATGTTTTAAGCCTAAATTATTACCAGCTCCCATGCCTAAATTTTTGAGAGACATAATACATTTTGCATTACTATATTTTTCTTCTATGCTTAACTTAAATTCTTTGTTTCCAGAATTATCGACAATTAAAATATTAATATCTTTTGGTATAGACTCTATACAATTATATATCACCTCCTCACTAATATAACTCACTATAACTACAGATAAATTTTGCCTAGATATTGACATAAGTGTTAGCTAAATCAACTATACTAATACTTTTTACTAATGTAAAAATAATTTAATCAATGAAAAAAATAATTGTAACCGGTGGGCTTGGATTTATTGGAAGTAATTTAATTGATTTATTAATTAAAAAAAATTTTTCAGTAATTAATATTGATAAAATTTCATATTCTTCAAATTTTTATAATTTAAAAGAATATAATAATTCAAATAAATACAAATTTATAAGATGTAACATTGGTGAAAGGAAATTTAAAAAAGTACTTTTTAAATATAAGCCGATATGTATTTTTAATTTAGCTGCAGAAACTCACGTGGATAGATCTATAGATAATCCAGAACATTTCGTTCAAAGTAATATAGTAGGTGTTTATAAGTTATTGGAATACTTTAAAGAGTATTCACAAAAATTTAGTTCAAAATTAATTCATATTTCTACAGATGAAGTTTATGGAGATATTTTAAAAGGAAGAACTTCAGAGAAATATCCCTATAACCCAAGCTCACCATATGCAGCAAGTAAAGCTGCCTCAGATCATTTAGTTCAATCCTATGTTAGAACTTATAAAATTCCAGCAATAATTACCAATTGCTCAAATAATTATGGACCAAAACAACACCCTGAAAAATTAATTCCTAAGTTAATTTATAATATTTTAAACAATAAACCTTTGCCAATATATGGAAAAGGCATGAATTCAAGAGAATGGATTTTTGTAAAAGATCATTGTGAAGCTTTAATTAAAATATTTAAAAAAGGTAAGATTGGTAATTTTTACAATATTGGTTCAAATATGAATTTAACAAATCTTAAAGTGTGTGAGCATTTAATAAGTGTTGTAAAAAAAAATTCAACTATAGGAACTAAAGTTAAAATAAATTTTATTAAAGATAGACCTGGGCATGATATTAGATACGCTTTAAATAGTAATAAAATTAAAAGAGAATTAAATTGGAAGCCAAGAATTAATTTTAAAGAAGGAATTAAATTAACTTTTGATTGGTATAATAAAAACAGAAAATACTATAAATCAATTTCAAAAAAAGATATTTTAAAAAGATTGGGTAATAAATGATTAAAAAAGGAATAATATTAGCGGGAGGAATGGGAACTAGAATGAGTCCTTTAACCAAAGCTGTAAATAAGCAATTGTTACCAATTTATGATAAACCTTTAATATTTTATCCATTATCTATTTTGATGTTAGCAAAAATTAGAGATGTACTAATTATAGTCAATAAAGGTCAAATGGATCAATATAGAAAATTAATTCCAGATGGAAAAAAACTTGGGATGAAGATTGAGTATATCGAACAAGATAAACCTCGTGGGTTACCAGATGCTTTCATCTTAGGGGAAAAATTTATTAAAAAAGATAATGTCGCTATGATTTTGGGTGATAATTTTTTTTACGGCCAGTCATTGAGTAAAATGCTTTTTGATTGTGTAAAAATAAAAAAAGGTGCAAAAGTTGTACTTCACAAAGTTTCTAATCCTGAAAAATTTGGAGTAGCAACTGTTAAAGGAAAGAAAATTTTATCTATAAAAGAAAAACCAAAAAATTCAAAATCTGATTTGGCAGTAACAGGATTGTATTTTTTTGACAATAAAGTTGTAAAATTAGCAAATAAACTTAAGCCCTCTAAAAGAAATGAGCTTGAAATAGTAGATTTATTAAATAGTTACAGAAAAATTAACCAGCTATCTTCTGAATTTTTAGGAAGAGGTGGGGCGTGGTTGGATACTGGTTCAATAGAAGATTTTTATAAAACAAGCAATTTTGTTTCAGCTATTGAGAATTTACAAGGTTTTAAAATAGCATGTTTAGAGGAAATATCTTTAAATAATAATTGGATAAATAAAAATAAAGTTTATGAAGCTATAAAATTTTATGGAAATTGCGACTATTCTAAATATCTAAAAAAAATCATATCTTAATGATTCAAAAAACAAAATTTAAAGATCTTTTTTTAATAAAAAATACTGCCCATAAAGATCAAAGAGGATATTTTAAAGAGTTAATTAGAGAAAATAAACTTAAAAAAAAATTTCTATTTTTAGTTATGTCTTGTTCAAAAAAAAATGTTGTAAGAGGTCTTCATATTCAGACAAAAAAACCTCAAGGTAAATTCGTAACTGTAATGAAAGGAAAAATTTTTGATGTTGCCCTAGATTTGAGAAAGAAATCTAAAACTTTTGGAAAAATTTATAGTTGTGTGTTAAGTGAAAAAAATTCAAACTCAATATTTATCCCACCAGGGTTTGCTCACGGTTTTCAATCCTTAGACAAAGAAACTTATGTTATCTACAGCTGCACTAAATACAGAGACAAAAAAAGTGAAATAACAATAGATTTAAATGATAAAAATTTAAAAATTAAATGGCCATCTAAAATTAAAATTCTCTCAAACAAAGATAAAAAAGGAATTTCTTTTATAAATTATAAAAAAAATTATATTAAATGAAAAATCTTATTTTAGTTACTGGAGGTCAAGGTAGATTTGCAAAGGTTTTGAAAAAAAATAATAAATTTCTAAATCTTTATTTTGCGTCAAAAAAAGAGTGTAATATTTTAAATATTAAGTCTCTTGAAAAAATAATAAAAAAATTAAAGCCAAAAATAATTTTACATTGTGCGGGTTTGTCAAGACCAATGGAAATTCATCAAAAAAATATTGAAAAAAGTATTGATTTAAATATTGTTGGAACTGCAAATGTAGTCAAAGTTTGTAAAAAAAATAATATTAAAATAATTTATTTTTCAACAGGATATGTTTATGAGGGCAAAAAAGGAAATTATTCAGAAAAAGACCCTGTGAAACCATTTAATAATTACGGCTTGTCAAAACTAGGGGGTGAGTGTGCTGTGATGATGTATAAAAATTCTCTAATTTTAAGAATTACAATGACTGAAAGTCCATTTATGCATAAAAAAGCATACACTAATCTAAAATCTAATTTTATGTTTCATGAAGACCTAGTAAAAATTTTACCAAAAATTATAAATTATAAAGGCATTTTAAATGTAGGAGGGAAAACTCAGTCAGTTTTTTCTTTTGCTAAATTACATAATAAAAAAGTAAAAAAAATTAAATTAAATATTAAAGATAAACTACCATTTAATCAAACCATGAACACTTCTGTGTTAAAAAGATTAATTAAATAGTACTTTTGTAAGACTTATCCACAGCCTATTTATTGGTTTGAAATTACTTTATTAAATAATAACTTAACGGTCGATGAGAATTGAAGAAGAGTTAAAATTAGATTATTCAGACGTTTTATTTAGACCTAAGAGAAGTACTCTAAAAAGCCGAAAAGATGTTAATCTTTTAAGGACTTATAGATTCAAGTACAGTAAAAATGAATGGTCGGGTATTCCTATCATGGCAGCAAATATGGATGGAGTTGGAGAATTAAGTGTTGCTGAAAAATTAAATGAATATGGAATGATAACATCTTTAACAAAACAACATGATGTTAAAAAAATTAAACAAAATAAAAATATTAAAAAAATATTTTCTAATATCGCACTTAGTGTCGGTATAAAGAAAGAAGATTTTCAAAATTTAGATAAGGTATTAAAAGAATTTAGTTTTTTTAAATTTATTTGTATTGATGTTGCTAATGGATACACAGAACATTTCACTAATTTCATTAAATCAGTAAGAGATAAATATCCTACTAAAACAATCATTGCTGGTAACGTAGTAACAGCAGATATGACTCAAGAATTAGTTTTAAGCGGTGCAGATATTGTTAAAGTTGGAATTGGACCTGGAAGTGTTTGTACAACAAGAATTCAAACCGGTGTTGGTTATCCTCAACTAAGTGCGGTAATAGAATGTGCTGATGCTGCACATGGGCTTGGTGCACATGTAATAGCAGATGGTGGTTGTACATGTCCAGGAGATGTAGCCAAAGGTTTTGGAGGTGGCGCAGATTTCGTAATGCTTGGAGGTATGCTTGCTGGACATGATGAAGGAAATGGTAAAATTGTTAAAGTTAATGGAGAAAAATACATAGAATTCTATGGATCTAGTTCTGAGGTTGCTAATAAAAAACACTATGGTGGACTGTCAGATTATAGAAGTAGTGAAGGAAGGAAAGTTAGGGTAAAATACAGAGGTAAAATAAACGACACGATCTTAAATATTCTTGGTGGTGTAAGAAGCAGCTGTACTTATGTTGGTGCTCCTTCGCTCAAACAATTAAGTAAATGCACTACATTTGTAAGAGTATCAAATCAGTTTAATGATAGTTTAATTAAGTAATTTATTTTTCAAACTTAAAATCTTTAATATTTGTAGTTTCATATTTTTCAAAAGGCATATGTATCCATGGAGAATCTTTTAAATAATCTACAGAATAATCAGGTTTAAATTTTGAAGTTGATTTATGCCATATAACTGCAGTTTTAATTTTTTCTTCTAAATAAAATCCATAAAAATGCTCCAACCATTTAATGCTTTTTATTAAAGTTTTTCCAGAGTCTGCTAAATCATCAACTAATAAAACATGTGAACCTAAATTTGGAGTAGTTTTTGCTAAATCTCTTGAAAAAGTAAATTGACCTTGTTGGTTTTTAATATCATCGCTATCACCATGGTAGGATTCAACCGATAAGATTGCTAAAGGTACATTAAAAAGTCTGCAAAAGACATCTCCTACTCTCAATCCACCTTTTGCAATACAAATAATTTGATTAAATTTTAAATTATCTTTATGAATTTTTTTAGCTAATTGCTCTATCTTTTTGTGATAATCTTCCCAACTTATATAAATATCTTTCATAATTTATGGTAGCGGGAAGTGGGATCGAACCACTGACCTCGGGCTTATGAGTCCCGCGCTCTAACCAACTGAGCTACCCCGCCTTAATTGATTAATGTCTTATAATATAAATCTTTATTGTTTCAATAAACTTTTTAAATCAAATTCTAAACTAAATAATAAAATAAACAGCTAACAAACTTACTAGACCAGCTAAAATAATTGAAAAAACAATTCTTTTTTTTAGTGTTCTTTTTTGATCTAACCTAACTCTATTTAGCAATACATTTACGTTAGTTGTTTTAATTTTATTTATTTCCAAATCTTTATTTGAAGAAATATCAGGATTAAATAATGTATTGTCTAAATCGTTTTTTTTCACACTTAATTTAATCAGCTAATCATGTTAAATACAATAAAATTTAGAGATATTAAGTTCTTCTAAAATCTTTAGTATTTAGTGGTTTTGAAATAATTTCGACCGGATATTTGATCTTTTCAATTTCTATAAACAAATTTTTATTTCTAAGTGTTTCTATTGTGTTTCCTGAATTGACATAACCATAAGATAGATTTTTATCAAAACAGAATGAGTAATTTCCTGAAGTTGTTTTTCCAATAATTTTATTTTCTAAATAAATAGGTTCTTCATGTAGCAACAATGGTTCACCAGGTTTACTATCTTTTAAAGTAAACATCATCATCGTTTTATCTAACGGTTTATCTTTAATCTTTAATAAAGCGTCTTTACCTATAAAATTAACATTTTTTTTATAGCTAATTGTAAACTTTAAACCTGCTTGGTACTGATTTTCTTCTGGAGATATATCATGGCCCCAATGTACAAAACCACTTTCCATTCGCATTATGTCCATCGCATGCATTCCACAATGAGATAAATCAAAATTTTTACCTTCTTCAATTAAATTTTGATATAATTTTAAAGCGTTTTCTTTACCAACGTATAATTCAAATCCAAGTTCACCAACATAAGATATTCTTTGCGCCCAAACTTTAATATTATTTATCTTAACATTTTTACCTGTACCAAATTTAAAATTTTCAGAACTAAAATCATCACTACTTATTTTTTGAATCATATTTCTACTTTTAGGACCAAACAAACCAAGACAACAAATACTTTCCGTAACATCTAAAAATTCAACTTCTTTAGACAAGTATTTGAGGATATGATATTTATCTCTTTCTCTTGTTGACGCTGAACTAACTATTCTAAAATAGTTTTTATCAAGACAAACAACTGTTAAATCTGTTTCGATACCACCATCCTCATTTAGCATATGAGTATAAGTAGTTTTTCCAATTTCATTTTTAATATTAGCTGTACAAATTTTTTGTAAATCACTATGAATTTTTTCACCTTTCAAATCGAATTTTGAAAAAGTTGAAAAATCAAAAAGTCCAACATTTTCTCTAGCATTTGTGGTTTCATATTTTGCTGATGGATACCAATTTTGGTAATTAAAACTATATTCATATTCTGGTTTTTCTCCATTTAAGGAATACCACATAGGTCGTTCAAAACCTCCTGCCACACCAAAACAAGCTCCAGCTTTTTTTAATTCATCATGATAAGGTAATAATTTTTCATTTCTTGATGTTGAATGTTGTTTAAAAGGCCAATGCATCCCATAAAGATCACCTAAACTTTCAGTAACTCTATCCATAATAAATTTTTTAGATGAGTGAAACTTTTGGAATCTTTTTATATCTAGGGAAAATAAGTCTTCATTTATATGTCCATTAATTATCCATTCTGCAGTTACTCTTCCTGCTCCCCCAGAACTTGCGATACCAATGCTATTAAAGCCACAACACGTGTAAAGATTTTTTACTTCTGGTGTTTCCCCAAGTAAATACTGAGTATCGGGTGTAAAGGACTCAGGTCCTGAAAAAAATTTTCTAATACCTGCATTTTCTAACATCGGTAGCCTATGAAAAGATTTTTCAAGGTAAGGTTCAAAGTGGTCAAAATCATCCGGAAACTCTCCAAATGAAAAATGATCAGGAACTATTCCACTATCTTTAAAGGCAGGTTTTGCATTAGGTTCAAAAATTCCAATTAACATTTTTCCAGCATCTTCCTTTAAATAAAGACAAGCATTGTAATCTCTCAAAACAGGTAAATCTTTAGGAAGATCTTTCATTGGTTCTGTAATCACATAGAAGTGTTCATTAGGATATAGCGGAACACTAACACCAATATCTTCTCCAATTTGTCTAGACCACATTCCTGTAGCTAAAACTACATATTCACAATCAATTTTCCCTTGAATAGTTTCAACACCACATATTCTTTTATCTTTAACTAAAATTTTTTTCACTGGTGACTTCTCAAATATTCGAACACCCAACATTTTAGCTGCTTTAGCTAATACATTGGTTACTCCAACTGGATCTGCCTGACCATCTTTAGGCATATAAACACCACCAACAAGATCCTCGTTTTTTAAAACAGGGTATAATTCTTTTATTCTATCTTTATTTAATACCTCTACTTCAACATTAGATAATTGTGCTGTTGTAGCCTGTCTTAACAACTCCTGCATCCTCTCCATAGATGACGCAACTGTTATTGCTCCATTTTGTTTAAGACCAGTAGATAATCCTGTAGTTTTTTCTAATTCTTTATAAAGATCTAAGGAATACTTTCTTAATTTGGTGATTGTAGAAGTTGCCCCTAATTGCCCTATTAATCCTGCAGCATGCCAAGTTGTACCAGATGTTAATTGATCTCTTTCTAATAAAACCACATTTTTCCAACCATACTTTGCTAAATGATAAGCACAAGAAGTACCTGCAACTCCACCTCCAATTACAACTACCTTTGCGCTTGAAGGATGGTTTTTTTCCATTTCTAGTGTTTGATGGCTTCTCCAGGCTCTACAAACTTATGTCCAAAGACATCAGCAACTGCTTTATAAGTTACTTGACCTTTGTGAACATTTAACCCTGCCAAAAAGTTTTTATCTTCGCTTAATGCTTTTTGATAACCTTTGTTAGCAAGTTTAACTAAGAAAGGTAAAGTTGCATTATTTAATGCCAATGTTGAAGTTCTAGGAACACCTCCTGGCATATTTGCTACACAATAATGAACTACATCATCGACTATATAAGTTGGGTCACCGTGTGTTGTAGGTTTGCTAGTTTCTACACAACCTCCTTGATCTATGGCAACATCAACAATTACAGAACCTCTTTTCATTGTTTTAATCATTTGTTTAGTAATTAATTTTGGTGCTTCTGCTCCTGGAATTAATACACCGCCAACCAATAAATCTGCCTCAGCAACTAATTTATCTAAATCTGTTTTATCACTTTGTTCTGGAATAATTTTATCTCCAAACATTTCGACAAGTTGTTTTAATCTAGCCTCAGATTTATCAACAATGTGAACTTTTGCTTGCATACCTGTTGCAATCACTGCAGCATTTTCTCCAACTACGCCCCCACCCAAGATAACAACTGTTCCACCTGATACACCTGGTGCTCCTCCCAAAAGCAATCCTCTACCATTTTGATTTTTTTCTAAGCAGTGAGCTCCTGCTTGTACAGACATTCTGCCTGCAACAGCACTCATTGGAGCAAGTAAAGGTAATCTTCCATTATCATCCGTTACTGTTTCATATGCAATATTAATACTTTTAGATTTTATTAATCCGTTAGTTAGTTCTTTCGCAGCCGCTAGATGAAGATAAGTATATACGATTTGATTTTCTCTAATCATATCAACTTCTACTTTTTGAGGTTCTTTTACTTTAACAATTATTTCAGAATCATTAAAAATGTCTGCTGCACTATCAGCAATTTTAGCTCCAGCTTTTAAATATTGATCATTTTCAAAACCAGCTTCAAATCCACCATTGTTTTCTACTAAAACCTCATGGCCCTCTGAAACTAAAGTTTTAACGCTATCTGGTGTTAAACCAATTCTATTTTCTTGAGGTTTTATTTCTTTAGGAACTCCAATTTTCATAAATGAAAATTAATTCTTTTTACTTTTTGCGTAATTTGTTATTCCTTTTCGAAGTTTTTCAATTATCTCATCTATATGTTTTTTTTCACAAATAAACATTGGAGCAATAATTAAACAATCACCAGTAGCTTTGAAATTTACTCCTGCTTCATAACAATGTTTGAAACAGGTTAAACCTGCAGCGCCTGGTTTTTTATCCATAACAATATCAATACCACCCATCATTCCATATCCCCTAATATTATCAACTACATCGATATCTTTTAATGACATCAAGCCTTCTTGGAAATAAGGTGATAAATTTTTAGCTCTGTTAAAGATATCATCCTTTTCAATGATATCTTGCACTGCCAATCCAGCGGCAACTGAAATTGGGATTCCTGAATAAGTATATCCATGAAATAATTCAATTGTTCCTTTAGGAGCATTTTCTGAAATTGCATCATAAATATCCTCTTTACATGCAACAACTCCCATCGGGCTAATTCCATTAGTTGTAGCTTTTGCCATTGTCATCATGTCTGGAGTTACTCCGTACTCCTGTGAGGCAAATGGGGAACCAGTTCTTCCCCAGCCTGTAATTACTTCATCAAAAATTAAAAGTATTCCGTGTTTATCACAAATCTCTCTTAATCTTTGTAAGTATCCTTTTGGTGGAACTAATGTACCTGTTGATCCCGCAATAGGTTCAACAATACAAGCAGCAATATTTTCCGCTCCAAAGTTCATACAAATTCTTTCTAAGTCTTCTGCTAACTCAACACCAGTATCTGGTTGACCACTTACGAACTTATGTTCAGGTAAATGTGTATGTCTCATATGAACAACACCTGGCATTAATACACTTGCAAAAGTTTTTACGTTATTTACCATACCTCCAACAGAGGTCGCACCAATATTCATTCCATGGTAACCTCTTTCTCTACCGACAAATCTAAATCTTTGACTATCTCCTCTTGCTCTATGATAAGCGATTGCAATTTTAATTGCTGTTTCAACAGCTGTTGAACCACAAATAGTATAAAACATTCTATTTAAGTTTCCTGGAGTATGTTTTGAAATTCTAGTCGCTAACTCGAATGATCCACCAAAACCTTGTTGGAAAGGTTGACAATAATCTAAAGTTTTTAATTGATTTGTTATTGCTTCAATAATTTCTTCCCTACCATGCCCCAAAGGATTACAAAACAATCCTGAACTTGCATCAATTTGAGTTTGTCCTTGATGGTTTTTTAAATACACACCCTTGGCTTCAACAATCAATCTTGGGTTTTCTTTGAAATCTTTGTTAGATGTAAATGGCATCCAATGCTCATTTAAAGAATTTGGAATTGCTGTTTTATTTTGTGTGCTCATAAAAATTTCTTTTTAAAAATATTTTAATTTAATCTTAAGGCCTCTTTAGACTAAAATAAATGGATTAACTACCACATTATTGACACAACTGGGGATTGTATAAGTTTCTTTTTTTGTTTTACTTCGGAGACAATTTGAATTTAAATATCCGGAATTTAATTAATTAAACATAGGGGAATAAATGAAAAAAATACTAAGTTTTATTCTAGGATCTATTTTTGCACTTAACCTATCAATTTCAGTTGCTAATTCAGCTGCAAATGAAGTTAGAGTTGCATACTTTCTAGAATGGCCAAGTCCAAACCTAGAGGATATGATGAAGAAAAATTACTCAAAAGCTTTAGGAGTTCCAGTTAAGTGGACAAGCTTCAATACTGGTGTGGAAATGACAGAAGCCATGCTAGCAGGAGATATTGATATTTCTTACTCACAAGGTTTAGTGCCTTTTATTAATGCTGTAAAATCTAATGCACCTATCAAACTGATTGATATTGCGATGGAATACGGAATGGGTGGAACTACATGTGTTACATCAAATGCTTCTGGAATTACAAAAGCAAACGCTAGCGAATTAGAGGGTAAAAAAGTTGCAGTGCCTTTAGGTACTATGGCTGATTATGTTTTTACTGCAAGTATGGAAATTGTTGGTGCCGATCCAAGCAAAATGACTGTTATTGATATGGTTCCAGAAGATGGAGCTGCAGCTTTAGTAAGTGGTGATGTTGCAATGGCATGTTTATTTGGTGGTAATTCAATTGCAGCAGCTACAGAAGTTGGTTCTAGATTAATTTCAGTTGAAGAAGCTAGAGCTGGAGGTATTCTAGGTATAGATATTACTTCTGTAACTAATAAGTTTATGAATGAAAATCCAGGTATGGTAAGGACTTTTGTTGAAGTTACTCATGAAGCCAATGCAAGATATAATTCAGGTAAAAGCGATATGAATTCTATGTCTAAAGCATCTGCGATGGAAGTATCAAAAATGAAAGGTACTTTAGATGGATTTAAATTCTTAACTCCTGAAGAAACTAAAAAATCTATGGAGAGTGGTAATCTAGCTGGTTTCTTGGATGGAATGGGAACACCAAAAGGAAACGTAGATACAAGTTTCTTACCTTTATAAATTTAAAGGTTTAAAACTTTTTAAATAGGCACTAATTTAATAATTAGTGCCTATTTTTTTTAAAAAATTTCAAATATAAGGGCACTATGAGTGATCTTGTTTCTCAAAATCTAAATATGATTTTTAAAACTCCAAAAGGAGAAACAGTTCATGCGCTTAAGGATGTAAGTTTTACTTTAAAAAAAGGGGAGTTGCTTACAGTTCTTGGTCCTTCTGGTTGTGGAAAAACAACTTTACTAAACATTACTGCCGGATTTTTAAGACCTACTTCAGGAAAAATTACATTAAACAATAATGAAATTGATGGGCCTGGTGTTGAAAGAGGAATGGTATTTCAACAAGGTGCTTTGTTTGAATGGTTAACAGTAGCTGAGAATGTAAATTTCGGACTTAGGATGAAAAAAGAAGATCCTGAAGTTACAGCTAATAAAGTTGAGGAATGGTTAGATATAGTTGGTTTGAAAGGATTTGGCAACACTCCTACTTATCAATTGTCAGGTGGTATGCAGCAAAGAGTTGCTCTTGCAAGATGTTTAATAAATAATCCTGATTTAATTTTAATGGACGAACCATTAGGGGCTTTAGATGCATTAACAAGAGAAAAAATGCAGTCATTAGTTTTAAAAATTTGGAAAGAAACGGGAAAAACTATTATTTTAATTACTCACTCCGTGGAGGAAGCTCTCTTACTTGGTGAAAGATTATATGTTATGGCACCAAGACCAGGAAGAATACATAAAGAATACAATCTTCCATTTGCAGAAATGGGTCTTACCCAAGATTTAAGAGAAATTAAAAGAAATAAAGAATTTTCATCTACTAGAGAAGAAATTTTATCCATGATCTGGAATATGGAAGAAGAAATAATGGGAAAAGATAATTAATGCTAACCCAAATTGTAACAATACTAATTTTAGTATCTATTATTGGATGCATTCTTTATGGAAGAAGATTAATTAAAACTGAAAAAGTTGATGCTGTATTTGGTAATCCAGAAAGATCTAAAGGTGGAACGCACTGGGTAATTGTTGGTAGTAGTGCAATATTAATGCTGTGGCTTTATTATTCATGGGATATAGCAAGAGGTTTTTATCCAAAATCTGCAAACGAATTGTGTCAAGTTGCTAAAATAAACGAATCATTATTAGGTTTAAAATATCAATTTCCTATTGAAGAGAGAGAGTTCAAAAGTACATCAATTATAAAAATTGAAAATAAAAATCTTATAAAGATTGCAAATGAAATAAAGGGATCTATGGATCTAAACGATCAACAAAAAACAATCCTTGTAAGCTACATTGATAGAGCCTCTAAATTAATTCCATTGTTAACAAGTGAAGAATTAATAGAAATAGATACCAAAATAAAAATTCAAGAAATGACTGAGCAAATAAAGCAACTCAGTATTGATTTTCAAAAGAAAGATTATCCTTTTGAGACAGGTGCTCAAAAAATTGAAAGACAAAAACTTATTGATGAACAGGGTGGTTGGGGAATTGTCACAATAGATTCTGGTAGTGGGTCAATAGAAAATACTATCGAGATACCAACTGCTCCTCAGACTAAAAAGGGGTTAAAATTTCATGCAGCGGCAAAAGAACTTAGTTTAATAAATGACAAGTTTTTTAAATTAAGAAATCACAATCCATTATTCAAAAGCGCAATAAAACAATTAAAGGATGATATTAAAGCTTATAGAAAAAGTTTAGATGATAGTGGTGAGATAGCATCTGACTATGCAAAAAATATCGTTAAAATTGCAAGAAGAATAGAATTTGCAAGCATTTATCCTCCTAATGCTTTAAATGAAATGCAAGAAGCCATCTTAGAATTTGATGAATTGCAAAACAAAGAACAGGGTGGATTAAGATTAATTGATATCCTTTTGTTTCCTTCAGGAACAATTGTAGCAAGTGGAGCAACTTGTTCTGAACAAGGTTCAGGTAGATGGCTACCTAAACCATCTGATACATTTAATAAATTTGTTGAACTATCAAAACCAAGTGTTGGATACAAAAATGTTCCTCTTTTATGGATTGAAATGGTTGATGTCAGTAAAATGATAGGATTCATTTTACCAGATTGGATAGCAGATATATTACCTGGCGAATATCCAGTTCATACAAAAGATGGAATTGTAAAAGAAAACTTTAAAAGTAATGTTTTAAAATTTGCAACAGGTGACTTTAAATTACTGAAAGTTCCCGTTCCATACGGACATATCTGGGACTCTTTTATGAGGGTGTTTTTAGGATTAGTGTTTGGAATTATTATTGGTGTTCCATTGGGGTTATTTATGGGTCTAAATAGATTTGCCAAAGGTTTTTTTGATCCACTGATTGAACTTTACAGACCAGTTCCTCCCCTTGCATGGGCACCTTTAATTATTTCTGTACTTGGAATTGATAACTCTGGAAAAGTGTTTTTATTATTTATGGTCTCGTTATCTATTATGATTATTTCTGCCAGAGCTGGTGCATCAGGAACTCAACTCTCAAAAATACATGCAGCTCACTCTTTAGGGGCTACTAAAAAACAAATTTTAAGACATGTAATTTTCCCGAATTCACTTCCTGAAATTCTTACAGGAATTAGAGTTGCGGTTGGTATGTGTTGGGGAACGCTTGTTGCTGCAGAGTTTTTAGCAGGTACAACAGGTATTGGTTTTGTTGAAAACGTTGCTAAAAAGTACTTCCAGTGGGAAGTTATTTGGATAACGATAATTATTATGGGTTTACTGGGTCTTTTGTTTGATATTACTTTAAGAAAAATAATAGACAAAACTATACCTTGGCGTGGGAAAGGTTAAGTTAGGTATCGTATCTTACTCTATAACTAGATTTTCTTAAAGTTGCTGATGCAATAATTCCTTTTAATTCATTTAAAGCTAATAAACGTTTTTGGTAACTATTTTTTTTTGTAAATATAATTAAATTCAAAAAATAACAAATCAAAGCTCTTCTTAAGTTTGGAAAAGTTTTTTTTAAAGCATAGAAATAATTATAATGTTTTTTAAAATAATAAAATTTTGACCAATTATAATGCCAACATCTTGATAATTGTGCTTCAAAATCAAATTTTTTTTCATGAGATTGTCCTCCATAATGCTCAAAAGTTAGCTCTTCACAAACAAACAATTTAATATTTTTATCAATCAATCTTTTTGATAAATCCATAGTCTCAAAATAAATAAAAAAATTTTCATCAAAATTTTCATTTTTAATTTTATGCTTATTAATTAAAATAGTCCCATCAATAAAATCAACTTCTTTTAAAACATAATTTTTTCTTTGAGTATTAATTATTTGTTTAGGTCCTTTATCTTTCCATATATAAAAATTTGAATGTATAGATCTGTCTTTATAAGCAGGAGTTAACATCCCAAAATCTTTAAAATTTAGAGTTATCTCTTCCAGTGAATGAAGTAGTTCATTTGATATATCTATATCTGCAGGATTAAGAAATACAAAAGGTGTATCTGCAAGTTTTATTCCAAGGTTCATACCTTTTGAAAATCCTAAATTTTCTTTACATATTTCAACATGAACATTTTCATATTTGCTCTCGATTTCAAATTTTAGATCTTCATCAGATGAATTTTCTATCACGATAATTTTATATTTTTTATCAACAGTTTTTAAAATCCGTCTTATATGGTGTGCACTATGAAAAGATAAAAATACTAAAGTAATCATTTAAATTCTTTGTAAAATAATTCTATTTAAAATATATAATCAGAAAAAGATAATGAAAATTTTAATTACAGGTGGGTGTGGTTTTGTAGGCAGTAATTTGGCTTTATTCCTAAAAAAAAAAGGATTTACAGTACACACGCTTGATAACCTGACAAGAAAAGGTTCAAAGTACAATTCTAATCTTTTAAAAAAACAAAAAATCAAAAATTATAAAATTAATATTTCAAATATTAAAAAAATTAAAAGTTTGCCAAAATATGATTTAATTTTAGATTGTTGTGCAGAGGCAGCTGTTGAAATTTCTAAGAACGATTTTGATAAAGTAATTAATACAAATTTGATCGGAACAATTAATATCTTAAAAAAAAGCAAAAATGATAAATCAAAAATAATCTTTATTTCAAGTAGTAGAATTTATCCATTAGAGGAAATGAACAAAATTATAAAGAATAAAAATCTTAAATCTAAAATTAAGATTAGTAAAATGTTCAGTGAAAAAGACAAAATCATTGGACCAAAAACAATTTACGGTCTAACAAAGCTGTGTTCTGAAATGCTAATTGAAGAATTCTCTTATGCATATCAATTAAAATATTTGATAAATCGTTGTGGCGTAATATCTGGACCTCTTCAATTTGGTAAACAAGATCAAGGTTTTGTAAGTTTATGGATTTGGAGACATCTTAATAAAAAAAAACTAAGTTATATTGGTTATGGTGGATATGGAAATCAGATAAGAGATGTTTTGCATATAGATGATTTGAGTGAGTTAATTTTACTACAAATAAAAAATATAAACAAAATAAATAATAAACTATTTACTGTTGGTGGTTCTAAAACTAGTTACACCTCTTTAAGTCAGCTTACAAAATTATGTCAAAAAATAACTGGTAATAAAATTAAAATGGGAAAAGTTAGCAAAACATCGTCATATGATATCCCTTATTATTTAAGTGACAATACACACGTTTCTAATACATATAGATGGAAACCCAAAAGAAATATAAATCAAGTTGTTATGGATACTTTTTTGTGGTTAAAAAAAAATAAACCAATAATTAAAAAATATTTCTAATGTCTTTAGCAATAATTACAGGCTCAACTGGACTAGTAGGTTCAGAGTCTGTAAATTTTTTTCATGATAAAGGTTTTGATGTAATAGGCATAGACAACAATTTAAGAAAGTTTTTCTTTGGTGATTCAGGATCTACTAATTGGATTAAATCTAAACTTTTAAAGAGAAACAAAAGATTTAAAAATTATAGTATTGATATAAGAAACCACAACGCCTTAGATAAAATTTTTAAAAAATATTCAAAAAGTATATCAATTATAATTCATTGTGCAGCCCAACCCTCTCATGACTATGGTAAAAATTTTCCATTTTTAGATTTTAATATAAACGCTACTGGAACTCTTAATTTACTTGAGCTCACTAAAAAATATTGTTCTAATTCTCCATTTATTTTCATGTCGACAAATAAGGTATATGGGGATAACCCTAATAAACTTAAACTATTTGAAAAAAAAACTAGATGGGAGTTAAAAAAGAATGACAAAAATTTTAGAGGTATTAAAGAAAATTTTCCTATAGATAATGCAATTCATAGTTTTTTTGGTGTCTCAAAAACTTATGCTGATCTTATTGTGCAAGAATATGGTAAGAATGTTGGTTTAAAAACTGTTTGTTTTCGAGGTGGCTGTATAACTGGTCCAAATCATAGTGGGGCTAGTTTACATGGTTTTTTGTCCTTTTTAGTAAGATCCAGTCTAGAAAAAAAACAATATAACTTAATTGGTTACAAAGGAAAACAAGTAAGAGACAATTTACATAGCAATGATTTAGTAAATTGTTTCTGGCAATTTTATAAAAAACCCACCTATGGTGAAATTTATAATATTGGTGGAGGAAGATTTTCTAATTGTTCTATCATAGAAGCACTAAATTATGTTGAAGATTTTACAAAAATAAAAATAAAAAGAAAAATTTTTAAAAATTCGAGAGTAGGAGATCATATATGGTATATTTCTGATATCTCAAAATTTAAAAAACATTATCCAAAATGGAAACAAAAATATAATACGAAGAAAATAATAGAGGAATTAATTGAATATCAAAAATAAAATATTGTATCAAAAAGTTTTTAAGATTTTTAAAAAATACAAGCTAAGCTCAAAACATGCAATAATATCTACGGATGCGTTAATTAATGCAGAATTAGTTGGGGCTTATGGTCATGGTTTATCAAGACTAAAAATGTATTGTGATCGAATTTCTAAAAAAGTAATTAATCCAAACCCAAAAATAAAAATTAAAAAAATTTCTCCTTCAATTTCTCATATTGATGCAAATAATAGTATTGGATTCGTTGCAGCTGATCTAGGAATTAAAACTGTAATTAAGCATGCACAAAAAACTGGAATTGGAATGGTAGCGGTGAAAAACAGTGGTCACTATGGATTATCTGGTTATTATGCTGAACAAGCAGTAAAGAAAAATTTAATAACGATGATCTTTACAAATGCTCCACCTGCTGTGGCTCCGCATGGTGCATTAAAATCTTTATTTGGAACAAACCCAATTTGTTTTGGTTCCCCTACCGGTTCCAAAATTCCATTTATTTTAGATACATCAATCTCGGTAATTAATAGAGGAAAGATTAGAGTTGCAGCAAGAAAAAACCAATCAATTCCTACGGGAGTTGCATTAGATAAATTTGGTAAACCAACTACAGATGCAAAAAAAGCTTTAGCTGGTGTACAATTACCAATTGCAGGTTTTAGAGGTTCAGGACTTGCTTGGATGGTAGATATATTAAGTGGAGTTTTGACTGGAGGAAATCATGCAGGAAAAGTAAAAGATCCATTTGATGATTTTTCTGGTCCACAAAATATTGGACATTTATTTATTGCTTTTAAAGCAAATTTATTTCAAAAAAATTACAACCAAAGAATTAAAAATAATATTAATATAATAAAAAAACTTCCAAAGATTAAAGGATTTAAAGAAATAATGTATCCAGGCCAAAATAAATTTAACCGTTATAAAAATAACTCAAAAAAAGAAATTTCTATACCGGATATAATAAAGAAAGATTTAGAAACTTTAATAAGTTAGCATCGTTAGAGCACCTAAAGAAACGATAATAGATGATAAAATTATTGTTCGTTTAACTTTTTCCTTCTTCCTTTCTTCAAGAAGTCTTTGCTTTAGAACATCCACGTTTACTCTTTTTGGAGTTTCAACGTGTTGAGAAGGGGTCTCTATAACTACGGATGTTCTATTTAAGCTTTCTGTACTCATGTTTTGTTTATAAATTTTAATTTTAATCATTATTAGTTGAATTTTTACATACTAGGGTTGTCCAAAATGGGTTGACTCTAATATTGCTTTTGTTCATATTGGGTTTTTTTTTAAATATGAATACTATACCAAGTATTTCTGATCATATTGATGAGAAGGTAATCAATAAAGTAATTCAGGATAATTTTGCCGCACTGGCACCCAGTTATTTTACTTTAACTAGTAACTGGTTTGTAAGAGCCTATGATCATTATAAAGACATAGATAAGTTTGTCCTCATTATATATTTGATACATCAAGACCTTATATATTTCAGACAAAATGGAGTAAAAATTAACTACGATACATTTTATAAAGATAAACCAATCGAAATTAATAAAATTAATATTTCAGACATCTCAAAAGATCTAGGAATTCCGAAAGAAAGTATCAGAAGAAAAGTTTTAGAATTAGAAAAATTAAAAGTAATTAAAAGAACTGGTAAGAAAATATTTGTTGTTCGAGATACGCTTTACTCAGCTAAAGCGGTAGACACTCTTACAGAGGTTGCAAATATCTTGTATGAATTTAATAAAATTTTAAAAAAGGAAAAATTAGTAACCGAAGTTTACTCTGTTAAAGAAATAATATTAGCAATAAAAGAAAATTTTTCTTACTGCTTGTATCAGTTTAATAAATTTTGGTTTATTTATATAAGTAGATGGAGAAATGAGCTTAAAGATTTAGAAACTTTAGGTATTGGTATGGTTGTAGTAATTAACGCAGTTAAAAATAAAGATTTTACTCCAAAAAAAAATATACGTTCATTCCATAAAGAAGTTATGGGATCTGATAGTAGAGGTGTAAATGCTATGTCAATTTCTGAGATAACTGGTATTCCAAGGCCTACAGTTGTTAGAAAACTAAAATATTTAATTGATAAAAAATATCTTCATATAAATGAAAAAAAACTAATTTCATTTAATGCTAAAGATAGTGCTTTTATAACAACTAAGGGAATGGTGAATAAAAATATGGTTAGCTTAAGTCATTTTATTTATAAAGTTTTTAATCAGATAAGAATAATAAATTCTTAATTAGACTTTCTTAGAATATAAATAAAAATAAAACCTGTTATATACATAATTAATGCATAAGCAGCTGTTGGTATTGCGTATAATATATCAGTGCCGAAAATTTGTGTAGAAACAAATATAGCTAAGGTACCATTTTGTAATCCACATTCTAAGGCAATACACCTCATTTGCTTAACTCCTGAAGTAAAAACTTTCGCGATATAGTACGCAATAACCATCATCGTTACATTTAATATTAAAGTAATTAAACCAGCTTGCATTATAAAGCTAACTAAATTGTCTTTTTCTTCGTAAAAAGCTGCAAAGAAGAAAATTACAAATAATCCAATGTTAAGTTTATTAAATATTCCAACTTTAGAAGCTATAAAATTTTCAGCAAATTTTCTAATGATCATTCCTAAAATTACAGGTACCGTTACGACTAAAAACATTTTTAGTGCTATTCCTGTCATTGAAATATTTTGTGACATTTCTGTTATTCCTAGGAAATCTGCAGATGTAAAAATTATCAACGGAACTGTAATTATGCTTAATAAACTAATCACAGCTGTTAAAGATATTGATAGTGCAACATCTCCGTCAGCAAATTTTGTCATAATATTAGATGTAACTCCACCTGGAGCTGCAGCTATGATCATAACTCCTATTGCTATTTCTGGTGGTGCTCTAAAAATTAAAATTAATATGTATGCTACAATAGGAAGAATTATTAATTGAGAAACAAAACCGACTATAAAATCTTTTGGTGTTTTTAATACTCTGCCGAAATCTTCTAGTTTTAATCCTAGGCCTAAGCCTAACATTATCAATGCCAAAATAATTGGCGCAATTTTAGTTACAACCTCCAAAGTCTCCCCCGCTTAATACTAATTATATAAAGTTGTTAAATTTATATAAAGAATTTTTTTTTATATACATGTTCAGTTTTTTCACTTATTTGTAGAAAAATGCTTTCAAACAAAGAAATCGTGTGTCCAAACAACTTATTAGATTTAGCTCATAAAAAAAAAGGAGTTAAAGCTGCAGTTGTAAATGCTGGTAAACCACTGCCCATGTTGTCAGTTCAAGATGCAGTTAACGAAAATTTAATTGAGCCAATTTTCATAGGTCATGAAGTAGAAATTCAAAAATGCGCTGAAGATATTAAATGGGATATTTCAAAATACGAGCTTATTCATGAGCCTGTGGAAAATGATACTGCTAAAATTGCTGCTAAATTAGCAAGTGAAGGCAAGGTGCGAATAATAGTGAAAGGCCATATTCATACAGATGTCCTTATGAAAGAAGTGCTTAAACGTGAATATAATTTATTGGGAAAAACAAGATTAAGTCATATTTGGCATATGACTATCGGTAAAGATGATAAACCATTAATAATTACCGATGGAGCATTAAATGTTTTACCAAATGTTAAAACAAAAATGCATATTCTTAAGAATGTAGTAAGTTTTTCAAATAGAATAGGAATAGAAAGACCAAAAGTATCCGTATTATCTGCAACAGAGGAAGTTTTAGAAAGTGTGCCAAGTTCTATTGAGGCTGCAGAAATTACTAAATCAGCGAAAGAAGAAAATTTAAATGCTGATGTTTTCGGTCCATTAGCATTTGACAATAGTATTTCAAAAAAGTCAGCAGCAATAAAGGGTATTAAAAACTTAGTTGCTGGAGAAGCAGATGTATTATTAGTTCCCAATGTAGAAGCTGGAAATGCTTTAGTAAAAATGCTTATATATTTTAGTGGTGCATGTGCCGCAGGAGTTGTTGTAGGTGGAAAAGTACCTGTGGTAATTACTAGTAGATCTGACGAGGCTCAGGCACGATTGGCTTCTATTGCTGCAGCAGTAGTCGCTTTGGACTAAATGATTCATTGAATTTCAAAAAAAATTCATTTAAATAAACTGAAATTTTAAAGGAGAGAAATGGCAATAACATATCTTAAAAGATCACCTAAAACCTCATCTACAGATGATACTAAAACAAGAGAAATAGTTGAAAATATTTTAAAAGATATTGAGAAAACTAAAGAAGAAGGATGTAAAGAGCTTTCTAAAAAATTTGATAAATATGAAGGTGATGTAATTGTTTCAAAAGAAAAAATTGAAGAAATTAAAAAAAATTTAGATCAAAAAACTAAAGATGATATTCAATTTTCTCATGAAAGAGTTAGAAAATTTGCTGAAGCGCAATTAAAAAATTATGGTCAAGATTTTGAGGTTGAGTTATCTGATGGTCTATTTGCAGGTCAAAAACTAATCCCAGTAAATACCGCTGGTTGTTATGTTCCAGCTGGTAGATACGCTCATATAGCATCTGCTGTAATGAGTGTGACAACAGCAAAAGTAGCAGGAGTTAAAAATATAATAGTGTGCAGCTCTCCCAAACCTGGTGTTGGTGTACATCCATCAATTGTTTATACAGCAGATTTATGTGGTGCAGATGTAATTATGAATTTAGGTGGTGTTCAAGCTATTGCAGCAATGACTAACGGATTATTTGGAAATGCACCAGCTGATATTTTAGTTGGACCAGGAAATCAATTTGTTGCTGAAGCAAAAAGACTTTTATTTGGCAAGGTTGGTATTGATTTATTTGCTGGGCCTACAGAAATTGCAGTGATTGCAGATGAAACAGCTGATCCTGAAATGGTTGCCTATGATTTGGTTGGACAAGCTGAGCATGGTTATAATTCTCCAGCATGGTTATTTACAAAAAGTAAAAAAATTGCTGATTATGTATTGCAAAGAGTTCCAGAATTAATTGAAGATTTACCAGATTTACCTAGAGAAAATTCTGGTGCAGCATGGAGAGATTATGGTGAAGTAATATTATGCGATACTGACGAAGAAATCGCGAAAGTAAGTGATGATTATGCGCCAGAGCATTTAGAAGTCCAAACTAAAAATTTGCAATGGTATCATGATAGACTTAAAAATTATGGCTCTTTATTTATAGGAGAAGAAACAACAGTGGCTTATGGTGATAAATGTTCAGGTACAAATCATATTTTACCAACAAAAGGTGCTGGAAAATATACAGGTGGTTTGTTTGTAGGAAAATTTATCAAAACACTAAGCTTCCAAAGAATGAGTAAAGAAGCAACGAAAGAAGTGGGAGCAGCTTGTGCTAGAATTTCTAGATACGAAGGCATGGAAGCACATGCTCGAACAGGTGATGTTAGATTAAGAAAATATGGCTTTTCAAACTAATTTTTATTAAGTTTTAAATCTAAGTAAAGAGCTGCTGACCAAGAAAAGTTTTTTGCACCCATTGGTTGACCGTTCTTACAGCTAAAATATTCAAAAAAACCTTTTTTTTCTAATATTTGGATAGTTTTGTTTTTTATTTTATCTGAAAATAACTTATCTTTATTTTTTAGTCCTTTATAAATAAACCAATTACAATTAATCCAAACAGGTCCACGCCAGTATCTTTTCTCTTCAAAACTTTTATGATTTGATTTAATTGATGAAAAAAAATATTTCTCTTTTAAGCTATGTTTTTTAAGGTTTTGGATGAGTCTTTTATTAATTTTATCATTATTGAAATCAGCAAATAATAAGAAATAATTTGTTATTGATGGAACAAAGATCTTTTTATTATTTTTTATATCTTTTGAAAAAAAAGTTTTTCTTTTTTTATCATACAATTTAAGGAAATTTTTTTCTGTAACTTTAATATAATTATCTATTTTAGTTTTGTTAAATCCAAAAGTATCTAATAACGTAACGAGATCTTTGTTTGCTTTTAAAAATATTGAATTAAAACCTACATCTACAACATTAAAAAATGAAGATTTATAAACCTTTTTTGGATTGTATTTCAATTTTCTTAAATTGTTTTTAATTGTTACATACCTATCATAATCAATATCTAGTGGTCTAAAATCTGGATTTACAACTTTATTATCAGCTCTCTTATATTTAATATTTTTCTCAATTTTTACTTTATTCATAGGATCATCCCATAAAGGGGAATTATCGTATCCACTTTCCCAAGGATGTAAAATCGATACCAAACCAGTCTTTTTCGGATCTCTAAATTGAATAAACCATTCATGAAATTTATTTATTTTTTTAATTAATTTTTTTATATTTAAAAGTTGAGTTTTATTAATTTTATTTTTAATTAAAATTTCCTTTAAGATTGTTGCTAATATTGGTGGTTGAGTTATTCCAGATGAATGAATTTTATTACCACAATTCCAGGCAGTGTAATTTGGATAATAATTTGTTTTTGTGTTATGAAATAAAATATGTGGAACCATTCCATCCTTCCATTGTCCATCTAACAATGTGTTAATTTCTTTTAATGCAAAGTTTAAATTAAAGTAAGAATATCCTAATGCTATAAATCCAGAGTCCCAATTCCACTGAGCTGGATAAAGTTTGTTATTAGTTGGCAAAGTATAACCTCTCCTTCTATTGCCAAGTAAAGTTTTTTTTGCTTTATTAATTGAAATTTTCATTAACCCTTCACACTTCCGGCAGTTAGACCACTTACTAGATATTTTTCAAAATAAACAAATATAAACAATACGGGCAATGTAACAACAACTGATCCTGCCATTAGATATTGTCTTGGGGTTTCAGCATCACCACTTAAATATTGAATTGCCCTAGATAGTGTAAATGAATTAGGATTATCCAAGAACATTAAAGAAAATAAAAACTCATTCCATGCAATCATAAATACATATAGTGCAACAGAAGAAATAGCAGGGATACTTAGAGGAATTATAATTTTTGTTATAATTCCGAACCAGCTTAATTTGTCCAATATTGCTGCTTCCTCTAATTCTTTAGGTATGCTTTTAAAATAACCTTGCAGCATATAAATTGCTACTGGGAGTGTCGTTGCTGTGTAAACTATCAATAAACCCTCTATTGAATTTCGTAATCCTAATTGACTAAAAATTGTGTAAAGTGGAATTACAAGCACAATTGCTGGAAACATATATATTATAAGTATGGATGTAGACAAAAATGTTTTTCCAAAAAAATTCAATCTTGCAACTGCGTAAGCTGCAGGAATTGCAAAAAGAAGGGTTATAATAACTGTGCCCACAGAAACAATTGTACTAGTCAAAATATACTTTCCAAATTTATAGGATTTAAAAATAACAAAGTAAGATTTAAATAAATCTTTAATATCTTGCCCAAAGTTAATACTGAAATCTAAAGGATTTACCAACAATGCAATCTGTGTCTTAAAACTCGTGACCAACATCATATAAAATGGAAATAATATTACGAATGAAAAAAATAAAATTCCAAATAAAGTTAAAAAATCAAATAAAATTACTTGAGTTGAGTGCTCCTCTTTTAAACCTATAAAACTATATTTGCCAATTTTATAACTAAAGAAATATAATATTAAAAATACTCCCACATTATACCAAATAGGTAATTTTTGAATTAAATAACCATCACAAAAAACAAATACTGATGAAAAAATTATTGATTTATATATTGATTTAATTCTATTAGCTATTCCAAGGTGAGCTAATGATATTAAAAATCCTAAAATGAAAAGTACTTCTATGTTAAAACTATTGATGTTTAAACCCTGTAACGTAGCTAATATTTTCCAGATCGAAATTAAAAAAATTAAGAAAAAACTAGAAATTAATGAAAATATAATTGTGTTCTTAATTCTCATCTACCCTCTTTCCTAAAAGTCTGAAATAAAAAAACATAAACATTAAAAGCAATACAACAATTACTATTGAAACAGCCGAGCCCATTCCAATATCTGATATTGCAAAACCTTGCTGATAAACATTTATTGGCAAAGTTCTAGTTCCAGATGCCCCTCCGGTTAATAAAAAAACATCCTCAAATTTATTAAAATTCCATATAAATCTAATCATAAAAAGAATTGAAATTACTGCAGTAATTTGAGGAAGTGTAATTTTAAAAAACTTTTGAAAAGGACTAGCACCATCAACATCAGCAGCTTCATATAATTCTTTTGGTATGGCTTGGAGTCTTGCAAGAATAAATAAAAAGGCTAAAGGGAAATACCTCCAAATTTCAAACATTATAACTGTTGTAAGTGCTAATCTTAATTTAAAATCAAAACCAAAAATACCAATTTCAATATATTTTTGTCCAAGTAAATTTATTGGAGTTTCAATAATTTGATAATTCAATAACAAACTATTAAGTGTCCCACTGTTTGGGTCCAATAGTAGTTCCCAAGTGTAAGCTAAAGCGACAACTGGAGCAACATAAGGGAAAAGTAAAACACTTCTCATAAAGGTTCTTCCAAAAAATTTTTGGTTAACCATTTGAGCAGTTAAAATACCAAATACAATAGACCCAACCGTTCCAAAAAATGTGTAATAAAAAGTTGTAAGAAGTAAATCTAGAAATTCATTCTCAAATAAAACTTTTTTAAAATTTTTAAGAGTAAAGTTGGTATTAAGTAATATATTATCCGATTTCCCATCTAGTTTTGGTTTAATAGATTTTAGGGTTTTTTTGTCAATTTCTGATCCATCATTTATTGAAAAAATTACTTGAAAATTTTCCTTATATTTAGCTGGCCAATTGCCAAATTCACATTTTAATGAGGACTTTGTATATTCACATCTTGAGTCTAAATTTTCAATTTGAAAATTTTTTGGAAAATTATCTTTAAATGAGACATCTCTGATTTCTTGTAGTAATGAGCTATTTCTTAATTTATATAATATTTTTATTTTAGAAGGCTCATCAGGGATAGATTTTACAATTTTTTTGGCTCTTGGTTCAGGAATTCTTATATCTTTTAACTCAACTTCTTTAAAACTGATCCAAACATTTGCAAAAATTGGAAAAAGAATTATTGCAAAAACTAAAAGGACTGCAGGTAATGTTAATATGTATGCAGTTTTTTTTTCTGTATTTGCTAAAGTGTCATTCATAAAAAAAGCGGATAATTAATATTATCCGCTTTTTTATTATAATTAAATTATTTGAATTTAGCTAATGAGTCGTTAATCATTTTAACAGCCTCATCAACATCTATTTGATCATCAATATAAAGTCTAGTGATTCTGTTTATAAACTGAGAATTTATGACTTTTGATGCTCTTGATAGTTCACCCTCTTTAACACCCCATCTATTTGCAGTATCTAAACCAGCTACTATATTGTTTATAACATCTGGGTCATAAAGATCTGACAAAGGAGCTTTTCTATCAACTCCTACAGGTAGTTTACTCCATGCTTTTGTGAAAGCCTCAGGGTCACTAGAATTTCCTCTTCTTACAGGAAATTTACCTTCTGGAGCAATAGATAGTGTGCTTGCGTAACCTTCATCCATAGAGTACATGACAAATTGTTTAGCTTCATCAGTATCAGCATCAGCCGTTATACCAAAATATCTAATATCTGCCCATGCAGCACCTTTTTTATTGCTAGGCCCACTAAAATTAGTAATGAAACCAGTTTTAGATGCTAGTTCAGGTGATGTTGGATCACTATTAATTGTTGGTGGAGCTGAGTCTCTTAAACCAGCAAGTTCATCCATAATGAATGGAGACCAAATAATCATAGGAGTTTTACCTGCAAAGTAAAGTGCTCTAGATTGTTTCCAGTATAATTCTCCTGGAGGACTTGCTTTAGCAATTACTTTATAAAACTCTAATGCTTCTTTTAGTTTTTTACCTTGTTTCTTGATACCACCTTTTTTTACAATATTAACACCGTTTGCTAAAAGAACATGCTCCAAAACCTGACTCATGAAATTTTCATCAGTTTTTGTTGCAGCAACAAAACCAAACATACCATTTATTTTTGATAATTTTTCAACTGCAGCAACAATGTTTGCATAACTTGTTGGTGGTGCTAAATCCGCATTTTCAAAAAGGTCTTTTCTATAAACAACCATTTGTGTCCATCCATCGACCGGAACAGCTGCAATCTTTGAACCCTTTTTAGCCATGTTAAGTGCACCTGGTGCAAATGTATCTTTACCCAGGTCTTTAACAACAGCATTGTTAGCATCTACATCTAAAATTCCTGCTTCAGCCCATGGTAATACATATTGTAGAGTATGATAGATCACATCTGGTAAATCACCTGCTGCAGCAGCTGCTGTAGCTCTAGTTCCCAAATCTTTTTCTTCTACCGGGATCACCTCTACTTTAATTCCTGTTTTAGCTTCAAAAGCTTTTGCCATTTCCTCTTGCTTAGCCATTCGGGCAGGCTGAACTTCTGTAGTCCAAAACTTTATGTCTGCGTAAACAATACTTGAAATAAAAAAAGATATTACGCAAAACAGTTTTATTATATTTTTCATTTCCCCTCCTATATATAGTTAAAACTATATTAATTTGAGAATGTTTCGCAAACTACTCACTGTCACATATCAGGTATGTGTTAGTCTCATAGCAAATACAAAAAATTGGGGTAAAATTGAAATTTATCAATTGTAAGTTGTGCTAAGATTTTAATCTTTTTCCATTTTCATCAAAAATAAAAATGTCATTTAGATCAAATCCAATTTTATTTCCGATTTCTATGTTGCTTGGGATTTTGGCACTTAATTGATGTTCCTCTTTTTTCATATAAGCAATTTTTTCATTACCTAAGTTTTCGATTAATTCAATTTCAGGATTAAAACTAAATTGATTTTCTTGATTTGCTTTTAAGTGTTCAGGTCTAATACCCACAAAGTGTTTTGATTTATTGAGTTTTAAATTATCAAACACAATATCATTACCTAATAATTTAATTTTATTATCAGAAATTACGTTTTTTTCATCGATTTCTAGAATATTCATTTTGGGTGTACCAATAAATTGAGCTACAAAAATATTTGCAGGATCATTATAAATTTCTTCAGGAGTCCCGACCTGTTCAATGTTACCTTGATTTAAAATAACTATTCTGTCAGCTAAAGTCATAGCTTCAACCTGATCATGAGTAACATATATCATATTAGTTTTTATCTGATTGTGTAATTTTGATATTTCCACTCTCATTTCAGCCCTTAAAGCAGCATCCAAATTTGATAATGGTTCATCGAATAAGAATATTTTTGGATTTCTTGTGATAGCTCTTCCTATTGCAACCCTTTGTCTTTGACCTCCAGACAGTTGTTTTGGTTTCCTCTCAAGAAGTTCTTCAATTTTTAGAATTTTTGCAGCTTGCATCACTTTTGTGTTGATTTCCTCCTTTGGTCTTTTTTCAATTTTTAAACCGAAAGACATGTTTTCATAAACATTCATGTGAGGATAAAGAGCGTAAGATTGAAAAACCATTGCAGTTTGACGCTTTGAAGGATGAAGTTCATTAATTTTTTGTTCGTTAATAAAAATTTCACCTTCATCAATTTTTTCTAGTCCAGCAATCATTCTTAATAATGTTGATTTTCCACATCCAGATGGTCCAACAAGAACAAGAAATTCATCCTCTTTTCCTAAAAGATTAAAATCAGTAATAATTTTGTTTGATCCAAATGATTTATGTACACCAGTAAATTTTATATTTGCCATTTTATTTTTTTATATTTTCTAAAATATCTAGTCCAATTTGTTTTAATATGTGAACTATATCAATTGGAACCCAATTTTCACGAATTTTTCCTTCATCATGATGGTAAAAATCCATAACCCTCATAGTTACTTTTTGATTTTCAGCTTTATATCCTAGCCAATCTTCAGTTCCATAAGTAGCATGAATACTATTCCAGCCAGCTGTTAAGGAAAATTTTCCATCTCCTAATTCACAATAGTGACCAAGTTTCCAATAATTTCTTTCTTTAAATGTTTTTCTAAAAGGTAATTGATGATCATCAACAAACCCTTCTAAAGTTCTCGCTGTACCAATTCCACTTGGTCCATACCATACCATTTTATCATGCCAATAATCATTTTGAGGGTGATTGATTAATCTTTCCTTAAGATCTTTATCAGAAGAAACTTCCAATTCAGGTTTTATATTTAAACTTCTCTGCATAATAAGTGATTGTTCTAAACTAGCTTTAGAAACTTGCATATCTTTTTCAAAAAAATTTACACCATCTGTATTAATTGGGCTCAACCAACTACCTTCCGAGCCTCTCGAGGTCTTTAATGGATTTAATCCAATTTGAATTAGGAGATCTATTAAATCAATTAAAATATAGCTCTCAATAATTTTATTATTTTTAAGTTCATGAATTTCACAACATTTTAGATTTACCATTTTCATATTTGGTTTGATGCCTAACCAAGTTTTTTTGAAAACACCTGATAAAGTTGAGATTGTTCCAACTTGAATTTTGTCCCTAAAAGCTCCACTTATTACTAGCTGTTCTCTTCTTTCAATGTCAGGAAATGAATTAAATAAAGGCTTCCAGAACCTTTCCTTAAATTCATCTATTCCAATAAATTCATTTAATGGATAAAAACAATTAATATTAACATTGTTAGAAAACGCATTTTGAAGATTTTGATCAAGATTAGAAATACCTTCTTTTACTATCGTACCTAAATATTTTCTAACAACCTGTTTATAATTATAATTTTCCTCAGGAGTTATAACTATTTTTTCAACGTTCCCTTGACCCTTAAGACCTGTATCAAATTGTTCTATTTGCATAAATTTTTTGTTATATAAATTTAGTATCACAAAATATAGTTTAAAAAAATATGAATAATCGATTAGCTAAATTTGAGGACCTTGTTCCAAGTACTTTACCATTTGTTGAAGGAAAGCTTGAAGGACATAAAGAAAGAAAAAATTATTCTATTGTAGGTCCTGGGGTTGCCGAAGACAGTAAACAATTTGTTAAAATAGCTATGCCTCATAGCTTTAATCTAGGTGCCGTATCAGCATTGCCAAAAAATGGTTCGGGCCTGCACAGTCATACTACTGCTGAAGTTTTTATTATCTATTCTGGTAAGTGGAGGTTCTATTGGGGCGCTGAAGGTAAAGATGAAACAATTCTAAGTGCAGGAGATATAATTTCTATGCCAACAAACATGTTTAGAGGATTTGAGAATGCAGGGAATAAAGAAGGATTAATTTTTGTTGTATTAGGTGGAGATGATCCTGGAATAATAACTTGGGTTCCAAGTGTCTTAGAAAAAGCTAAACAGACAGGAATGGCTCTTTTAAATGATAATTCTCTAATTGATTTATCTATAAATGATATTCCTAAAAACAAATCTCTCCTAGAACCAATTTCTTCTGAAGAAATTAAAAAATTTGATAATTATAAATTAAATGAACTTGAAAAATATATTTGTAAATTTTCTGACAGAATTAATTTTGAAAATAAAATAAATGAAAATTTTAATTTAATTCAAGTATTAGGTGATACTTTTCAAGATAAAAAGTTTAATTCTGTTATAAATCATAATACAGGTTTTAACTTATCAATTTTAAAAGCAAAAAAAGGTAAATTAGAAAATTTGAAATTTTCAAAGCCCGCAATAATGTTCTCACAGAAAGGAAGTTGGCAAATAAAAATTGATGATTTTTTAATGAAACTCAATCCTAGAGATACCATTTCTATTCCAATTAATTCAAAAATAAATATTGAAATTAATAGTGATGAAGAAAATTTATTAAACTGTGTAACTCAAATCTAATGAAAGGATTTGATAATAAATATAAAAGTTTTCCCGATTTTATACTGAAGATCACAAAACAAATTTGGGAAGGTAAAGACGTTAACTCTATAGCAAATTTTTATACCAATGATATTCCTGTAAGATCTCCTTTTGGTGTTACTTATGGAAATAAACCAGTTATTGATGCAACGTTTAAAACATTAAAAGAATTCCCGAACAGACAATTATTGGGAGAAGATGTTATTTGGAATGGAAAAGATGATGAGAGCTATCATTCCTCTCACAGAATTTTAAGTAAAGGCACTCATCTTGGAGAAGGTTATTACGGTAAACCAACAGGAAAAAATATTTATTATAGAGTTATTGCAGATTGTGCATGTAAAGATAATCAGGTTTACGATGAGTGGATTGTAAGAGATCAAGGTGCTATGGTTAGACAGATAGGTTTTACTCCTAAAGAATTTGCTCAAAAAATTATTGAAAATGAAGGTGGATTAGAAAAAGCACAAAAATTATTTAATTCTAAATCTGATATGAAGTCAGAGTATAAACCAACTCCTGCCCCAAAAAACTCTGTTGGTATAAAATATTCAAATATACTAAATAAAATTTTCAACAATGATTATGATTTTTCTGACTATGCCAGAGCAGCGAGTATTTATTGGCCAGGTAATAGAATTGGACATGGTAGAGAAGATATTGTGAAATTTTGGAAATTAATAAAGGATGCTTTAGGTAATATTAAATTTTCTGTTGAACATATTGGGTATTTAGAGGAACCAAATAAGAATCATAAAGCATCAATTAGATGGTTTTTAGAAGCTGATCATTTAAATGATACTTCTGAGTTTGGTGAAGCAACAAATAAAAATATTTTTATAATGGGTATTAATCATGCGGAAATAAGTGATGGAAATGTTATAAGGGAGTGGGTTCTATTTGATGAAGTTGCGATCTGGAAACAAATTTTAATGAAATAATTTATGGTCAAAATTAAAACAACACATGTTGGGAGTCTACCAAGATCAAATGAATTATCAGATCTTTTATTTAAGAAAGATCAAAAGCAAAAAATAAATTTAGATGTATTTGATCAAATAGTTAACAGAGACGTGAATGAGGTTGTTAAAAAACAAATCGATGTAGGAATAGATTTTATCAGCGATGGTGAAATGTCTAAAATAAGTTATGCTACTTATGTTAAGGATAGAATTGATGGTTTTTCTGGTGAAAGTGAAAGAAAAGCACCAAAAGATTTGGATGATTTTCCATCTTTTAAAGAGAGAATAGCAAGAACAGGTGGAACACCTACTTATACAAGACCTTGTTGTACAAATGAATTAAAAGTAAAAGACAAGTCTTCTCTAACAAAAGATATTAATAATTTTAAAAAAGCTTTAAATAAAAATAATCACAAGAATGGATTCATGAATGCAGCATCACCAGGTGTCATATCAGCTTTCTTACCTAATAAATTTTATAAAAATGATGATGAGTATTTAGAAAACTTGGCAAATATAATGAAAGAAGAATATGAAGAAATTACATCGAGTGGAATAAAACTACAGTTGGATTGTCCTGATTTAGCATTAGCTAGACACATGACATTTAAAGATTTTTCAGAAGATGAATTTTTATTAAGAGCTGAAAAACAAATTGAATGTCTGAACAGTGCGATTAGTAATATAGATAGCTCAAATATTAGACTTCATATTTGTTGGGGAAATTACGAAGGTCCACATTTACATGATATTGCACTAGAAAAAATAATGCCAATAGCATTAAAGGCAAATGTACAAACCTATCTAATCGAGTCATCTAATCCAAGACACTCTCATGAATGGCAAATTTTTGAAAATTTAAAAATCCCAAAAGATAAAATTATTGCACCAGGAGTAATAGACTCTACAACTAATTTTGTTGAGCATCCAGAAGTTGTGAAACATAGAATTTTAACATATTCAAAAGTGATTGATATAGAACAACTATTAGCTGGAACTGATTGTGGATTTAGTACATTTGCTGGTTTTGGAAATGTAGACGAAAATATAGTTTATAAAAAACTCGAAGTGCTTGTAAGGGGCTCAGAGCTTGCGTCAAAAGTGATTTAATTATCTCTTTTATTCTTTTTGAGGAATAGATATAGTTTTTGTACTTAAATTATAATTTAAATAACAAACATAGAGAGAAAAAATATGAGAAAAATACTAGTTACTTTATTGTTTCTACTATTTGGAACTTCTGCTTTTGCAGATTGTAACATTAAAAGTGGTTCAATAAATATTTTGGCTAATGATTTTCCTGCATTAAGAACTTTCGT